>NZ_BAAHAK010000003.1:0-500139 GCF_054777695.1 Hydrogenophaga soli
CCACCACTTGGCTCACCACTTCCCCACCTTGCACGGCCACGGTGGAGGCGCTCATGGCCAGTTGGTTGGCCTGGCGGGCGTTGTCGGCGTTTTGTTTGACGGTGGAGCCCAGTTCTTCCATGCTGGAGGCGGTCTCTTCCAGGGCGCTGGCTTGGCTTTCGGTGCGGCCCGAGAGGTCTTGGTTGCCTTGGGCAATCTGCGTGGAGGCCGTGGCCACGCCGTCCGAGCCTTGGCGCACCGAGGAGACCACGCGGATCAGGGATTGCTGCATGCGTGCCAGCGAGGCCATCACGCTGGTGGTGTCTGTGGCAGAGACGTTCAGGCGTTCGCTCAGGTCACCGTCGGCCACTCGGCCCAGGGCGTCGGACAGTTCGGACGGTTCGGCGCCCAGTTGGGCCAGGATGCTGCGAGCCAACAAGAAACCCAAACCACCCGCCAGCACAAACAACCCAATGCCACCAAACATCAATGTGTTGGTGGTGGTGGACGCCGTCGAGTCCAACGCCTTGGAACGGGAGCCAAGCAGTGCGGACTCAGCTTTCTCAAATTCGGCGACCCCTGCGCGAAAGGCATCCATCGCAGCCTTGTCTTTGGCGGCCCCGAACTCTTTCAGAAGGTCCTCCAGAGGAACCTTGCCAGCAGTGACCTCACGCCGCAAGGCAACCAGAGCCCCGGCCACATCCATGAACTGTTTGTGGTTGCCCATCATCTTGTCAAGGCGTCCTTGCTGCGATGGGTTGTCCGAGGTCAGCGCCTTGGCTTCGTTAAAACTGGATGAGAAAGCCAGCTGCCCTTGTTTGAACGGTTCGAGAAACTTGTCGTCGCCACTGGCGACAAACCCACGCAGCCCGGTCTCGATGTTGACCATGGCCAACAACATCTTGTCGGAAGCATCCAGCACCTGGTAGGTGTGGGTGTTCCAACCCACTGTTTCAAGCAACTTGTTGGTGTTGACCAAAGCCACCCCCATCAGCAGCCCGGCCAGCACCAAGATGCTGGAAAACGTGGCGATCAGCTTCTTTTTCAGTGTCCAGTGAGCAAACATGTCCCCTCCAAAAAATGAGACTCAGAATTCAGTGAAAACCGACATCCAGTATAGGAATCCGTACCACTCCAGCCATCCTCTTTTGGCCTTTTAAGAAATCAGTTGCCGGTGCGTGACAGTTTTTTCAGGGTAAACCCGCGAACGCAGTTCTGCCTGGGCAAGGCCGATGACTTTGGAGGGGAAGTAGAAGATTGGCTGACGAGGTCGACGCGTGGTTTTGCCCTCAGGGCCGCGCCAGCGCGTCCCGCACTGCGGGCAGTTGGCGCCGCGACACCGCCAACAACTCGGGCACCCCCTGCACGCGCAAGGCCCAGCCTTCTCCGCCCTCGGCGGGATCGTGGTGCTTTTCCAGCGCCCGGATGGCGTGGCGGGCCACCAGCGCGTTGCGGTGGATGCGCAGCCAGTGCTCGCCATGGCGCTCTTCGAATTCGGCCAGCGAGCCGTCGTAGATCAGGTTGCGCTGCGCGGTGCGAACGGTCACGTACTTGAGTTCGGCCTTGAGGTACAGCACCTCCATCAACGGCACCCGCTCGGTGCGGCCCCGGTCGTGGATGACGATCACATCCCGCGCCAATGACGCCCCTGAATTTGAAGAAAAATCAGGCTCTGGCGCTTTATTCAATTGAACACTTCGCTCTGCTTTTTTAAGCGCTGCCTGCAAGCGCTCCAGCCGCACGGGTTTGGTCAGGTAGTCCACCGCGTCCAGCTCGAAGGCCTGCACGGCGTGCTCGGCATGGGCGGTCACGAACACCACCGCGGGCGCGGGCGTCAGCGCCCGCAGGGTGTGGGCCAGCTTCAGGCCATCGGCCCCGGGCATGTGGATGTCCAGCAGCACCACGTCACAACGCTGCCCAGCCAAGGCGGCCAGGGCCGCCGCCGCATCGCCCGCCTCGGCCACCACGGTGGCCCCCGGTTCGCGGCAGTCGCCCAGCAAGGTGCGCAGGCGCTGGCGGGCCAGGGGCTCATCGTCCACCACACACACGTTCAACACGGTCGTTGGCAAGGTCATGACAAAGGCACCTCCAGGCGGGCTTGAAACACCCCATCAACCTGCGCCGTGCGCAGGCTGGCTTGCAAATCGTGCATCAGCGCCAAGCGCTCTTTCACGTTGGACAAGGCCAGCCCCATGCCCGGCTCGCCGGACCCGGCGGGCACGGTGTTGGTGACCTTGATCAGCACATGCTCCCCACGGCGCTGGGTGCTGATGCGGATGTCGGCCCCCTCAGCGCTGGGTTCCACGCCGTGCTTGACGGCATTTTCCACCAGCGGCTGCAGGATCAGCGGCGGCAACCGGGCGCCGTGGGTGGACGGGTCCAGCGCCAACTCCAGCCGAAGGCGTGGACCAAAACGCACCTGCTCGATGGCCAGGTAACGCTCGGCCAGCTGCAGCTCTTCGGCCAGCGTGGATTCGGTGTGGGGGTTGGCCAGGGCACTGCGGAACAGCTCGCTCAGGTCTTCCAGCATGGCCTCGGCCCGCGCGGGTTCGGCGCGGATGAGGGCAATGGCGCTGTTGAGGGTGTTGAACAAAAAATGCGGCCGAATGCGCGACTGCAACTCGGCCAAACGCGCCGACGTGCCCGCAGGCAACTGCGCCCGCGCCCGCCACACCAAACCGGCCACCAGCACCCCGGCCATCAAGGCCCCGGCCAGCACACAGGCCAGCCAACGCGGCCCGGAGGTCAGCCCCAGCCACACCAGCAGTGCTTGCGCAAACGCCCCGGCCACCGCGCCCAGGCCCACGCCCACCGCGGCCTGTACGGGCATGGACCACCGCCCCAAGCCCTGTTTGAGCAGGCAGGCCGTGGTCAACCACAGCAACACCGCCGTCTGCGCCGACACGCTCCAGGCCAGCAACTCCAGCAGCCCGTCCCACCCCAGGGGCGTGGCAAACAGGCTGCCCACCCCCACCACCGCTTGCACGAACAACACCGCCCGCAGCACCACGCCCACATGGCAGGCGTCAAACACCAAGGGACGCACCGCGCCCACCGCCCAGGCGTTCGGCCCGGGCACGGGGTGCAGCGTCGATAAAATCTCGGTGTCTTTCATGGGGCTCCCGGTCGGGTGCGTGGTGCACAGCAGGATCGTGATCAATTGATTATTGGTCAGACACGCCCCACAAGCCAGCCTACACCATGTCCACCCCCAACCAACTCGACACCAAATCCCAAGCCTGGTCCGCCCTGTTCTCCGAACCCATGAGCGAGCTGGTCAAGCGCTACACCGCCAGCGTGTTCTTCGACAAACGCCTGTGGCAAGCCGACATCCAGGGCAGCCTGGCCCACGCCGAAATGCTGGCTGCGCAGAACATCATTTCTGTAGCAGACTTCTCAGCCATACAAAGCGGCATGGCCCAAATTTCTTCGGAAATTGAGGCGGGCACCTTCGAGTGGAAGCTGGACCTGGAAGACGTGCACCTGAACATCGAAGCCCGGCTGACCCAACTGGTGGGCGACGCGGGCAAGCGCCTGCACACCGGCCGCAGCCGCAACGACCAGGTGGCCACCGACGTGCGCCTGTGGCTGCGCAGCGAGATGGACATCATCAGCGGCCTGCTGACCGAGGTGCAGACCTCGCTGGTGGACGTGGCCGAAAAGAATGTGGACGTGATCCTGCCCGGCTTCACCCACCTGCAAGTGGCCCAGCCCGTGAGCTTTGCCCACCACCTGCTGGCCTATGTGGAAATGTTTGCCCGCGACGCCGAGCGCATGGCCGATGTGCGTCGCCGCACCAACCGCCTGCCGCTGGGCAGCGCCGCTTTGGCCGGCACCACCTACCCGCTGGACCGCGAGCGCGTGGCCCGCACCCTGGGCATGGTGGATGACGCGGGCAACGCCCAGGTGTGCCAGAACAGCCTGGATGCCGTGAGCGACCGCGACTTCGCCATCGAATTCACCGCCGCCGCCAGCCTGTGCATGGTGCACATCAGCCGCCTGAGTGAAGAGCTGATCGTGTGGATGAGCCAGAACTTTGGCTTCATCAAGATTGCCGACCGCTTCACCACCGGCAGTTCCATCATGCCGCAGAAGAAAAACCCCGACGTGCCCGAACTGGCCCGCGGCAAGACCGGGCGCGTGGTGGGCCATTTGATGGGCCTCATCACCCTGATGAAGGGCCAGCCCCTGGCCTACAACAAGGACAACCAGGAAGACAAAGAGCCGCTGTTCGACACCGTGGACACGCTGAAGGACACGCTGCGCATCTTTGCCGAAATGATCGGCGGCCAGCTCAACCCCGCCACCGGCCAGAAGGAAGGCGGCATCACCGTCAACCCCTCACCCATGCGTGCCGCAGCCCAAAAGGGCTATGCCACCGCCACCGACCTGGCCGACTACATGGTGAAAAAAGGCCTGCCCTTCCGCGACGCGCACGAGGCCGTGGCCCACGCCGTCAAGGTGGCCAGCCAGCAAGGCAAGGACCTGAGCGAGCTGACCCTGGCCGAGCTGCAATCGTTCAACCCCGCCATTGAGGCCGATGTGTTCGATTGCCTGAGCCTGGAAGGCAGCCTCAACGCCCGCAACACCCTGGGCGGCACCGCCCCGGTCCAGGTGCGCCAGCAACTGGTGCGGCACCGGGCGCGGCTGGCGGGCTGAAGCGCCCGAACCTTCAACGCTCAATCCCCGGCCAGGCGCCCCAGCAGGGTGATCTGGTCGATGCTTTCGTGCATGGCGTCCATGTTCTTGGCCATGTCCTTCAGGTTGCCCAGGCACACCGCAATGTTGCGGCGCTCTTCTGCCGTGTCCGCGCTCATGGTGGCGATGCGCTCGGCGGCTGAAATGCTCTGCTGAGCCATTTCCTGCGTGGTGTCCACCGTGCTGGTGGCCACGCTGCGGATGCGTGAGATGGCCGCCACCGCCGCATTGATGTCGTTGCGGGTGGCGTCGGCCTGGTCTTTGGACGAGCGGGCCAGGCGGCGCACCTCGTCGGCCACCACCGCAAAGCCCCGGCCCGTGTCACCGGCTCGCGCTGCTTCCACCGCGGCGTTGAGGGCCAGCAGGTTGGTCTGATCGGCAATGCGGCTGATGCCCGAGGTGATCTGGCTGATGCCCTTGGAAATGCGCTCCAGCTCGGTCAGCTCCTGCTCCAGGTGGTCTTGTGCCGCCCGGGTCTGGGTGGCCGACCCGCTGAGCGAGCGAATGCTGTTTTCCGCCACGTCCAGCGCTTGCGATTGCGTCTGTGTGGCGTGTTCCAGCTGCGGCAAGGCCTGCAGCAACGGCGCCACACTTTCCTGGTAGGCCACCACACGCTCCATCATCCCGGCCTGGATGCGGTGCATGGCCTCCCAGCGGTACAGCGCCCGCTGGGTGTAGTGCCCGGCATAGGCGGCGTAGGTGGCCGGAAAGCCTGCCATGGCGCGCACGTCGCGGTCAAAAAACACCAGGGCCGACAGCGTCTGGTTGATGGGCACGCCCAGGATTTCGCCAAAGCTGGAAAAACCCGCCGCCGCAATGCGCTCGAAAAAGCGGGCCTGCCCCACCGCCGTGGCATTGTTGACGCGACGCAGCACACAGTCGTTCAGCAGCAGCCCCACGGGCTGGGGCTTGTGGGCCATGAACTGCGTCCAGTCCTTCTGGGTGCTTTCGGCAAAACCCGTGGCCCGCATCAGGTGCAGGCGGTCGCCAAACTCCAGGTCGCAAAAGAAGGTGATGTGGTCGTCCTGGATGCTGGCCACCGAGCGGATGAAGTATTCGTCATCCACCTTCACGGCAAAGGTGTGCTCATTGAGTTGCTGCGACAGCTGGTCCGGGCGGCAATGGAACTGCTCGCACAACACCTCCACCACCGGACGGGGGCGTTGCTGGGCATCAAACACCGAGGTGACGGTGCGGGCCACTGGGTCGGCCTCGGCCACCAGCCAGCTGTGGGCGGTGGCGGCAAAGTTCTGGCTCTTGAACGGCGCAAACGACTTGCCCTTGGCCATTTCGCAAAACACCAGCAACGCCTTTTGCTGGTGCACCCCAGCCGCGGTGCCGATGTAAGTGGCCTTGAAATCCAGCGAGCCCCCAGCCGACCCGCCAATGGCCAGGCACGGAAAACGCCCGCTGGCGTACCAGGCCTGCATCAAAAAACCCTCGGAGGCGGACAGCCCGTCGCAATACACCAGGGCAAAGGTCCGGTCGGCGGACAGCGGCAGACGCAGTGGCAGGCGGTCCAACTCGCGCTGGATGGCGGTCACGCGCACCTTGGCCGAGGGTGGGTCGTTCACATGCAAGTCCACCAGGTGAACCTCGTGCTGTCCCACCAAGCCCTTGGGCAGCCACAACCAGCTGCCCTCCTGGCCCGAAGCGTCGCAGTAGGTGGACGCCGCGCGGGCACTGCACAGGGCGCCGCTGGACGACAGCGTCAGCACCGTCATGCCCGGCGTGGCCAGCTGCTGCCAGGCACTGTTGACGCGGGCAAAGTCCGCCTGGGGCGGCACAAAGGCCATCAACACCCCACCACCCCCCTTCACCCCCAGGCTGCGCAGCGAGCGGGGCGGTTGGTTGCAGTCGAACGTGCCACTGGCGGGTGATGCGGAAGACAAAAAGGGCAGCAGGGACATGGGCAGGACTCGCGGTGAACCAGACCAGAAAAACCTGGGTTCCACCATGGTTGCGGCCTTGCGCCGGGCGCTCGTTGATTTACGTCAACGGAAACCGCCAACTGTCAAAACGTGGAACACCGTCACGCGGCAGGCGTTGGAGCCGGATCGGCGGGGGGGCTGCGTGGCGTCACCACCGCCGGGCGCGTCTGGTGGTTGAGGTGGGCGGCCTCGTGTCGGATGGCGTCGAGCGTGGCCTGCTTGGTGGCCTGACCCACGCTCAGGTTGTAGGCTTCGCGGCCCGCACCAACGGCCATGATGTCGGCAGACAGCCGCCCGGCCTGGGCGAGGTTCTGGGCGGCGGCTTTCGCAAATTGGGGGCTCACCACCTGCACCTCGTTCCACTCGACATACAGGCTCTGTGCGGGCAGTGCGGCAAGAACGGCCTCGGTGACCACGCGCCCCTCGCCACCGGGCGAAAACTTCTTCTGGGCATCCAGCATCCTGTCCATGGCCTGCCGCCCCGACGTGGCATCGAAGGTCTCCATGGGCTTCATGGCGTCACCCAAGGACGCATAAACGCTGTCGCCACGCCTGACCGCGGGGCCGTTGGCCCAGCTGTCCATCACCACGGGCGGAGGACTTTCCGCAACGTTCTGCGTCGTGCCGTCCTCTTGCTTGTTCCAGCCCGTCCTCGGTCGGCCATGGGCTTCCGAAAACGTGTGGCCGGTGGGGCCGTTCAACGACGCCATGGCGGCTTGATCAAGGTAGACCGTTTGGGTGCGCTCTCCAGGGCGCAGCTTGGGGGCGTGCAGGCGCGAATTGATGCCCCCATGCTGATCGCAGCTGCCAGCTCCATACGCCAGTGCGGTGCCCCAACCGATGTCGTTGCCAAGCCGCTGCTGGATGCCATACGACACCATGGTCCGTTGTGCACTGGCACCCCCGGTCAGCTCGACATCCTGGAGGATGTTGCCGCGCCCGTGCTTGAGCGCCAGGCGCGTCTGATGCATGGTCTGGCTGGCCTGCGCCAGCCGCCGCCGATCCACCGGATGATCGACAGGGTCGCCATTGAGTTTGGCCCCCAGCTGGTAGCCCGCCTGCTGCGCCTCGTGGTGCCGCAGGGGCTGCGTTCGGCTGGGCGAAGCCGTGGCCACAGCCGCCGGGCCGTTCCACTTGCCCGTGGCCACAAAACCCCCGTCGGCGGTCTGGGTTCCCAGATGCATGGCCAACGGGTTGGCAATCGGCTGATTCTTCCCCGCCGTGGTGCGTGGCGGGACGCTCAGCCCGTGCGCCGACAGCGCAACGCGGGGGCGCAAGTCCGCGGGGGCCTGGGGAGGCCCTCCGGCAGACGGCACCACCGTCAGTTGTGCCAGGCGCGGTGCCAGACCTTCAAACCCGGAGCCGCGAGTGGACCGTTCGGGCAATGGCGAGGGGTGGCTCGGCCCGTGCTCGCCATGAACCGCAGGCGGGGTGATACCGGGCGCGGACGCGGTGCGATTGATGACGGTCATGTTCCACCCTGGACAGAAGCACTGCCACGCGTACCGACCGATGGCAAAGGAAATTCAGGCGACTCAGGCAAGCCCCCAGCATCCAGGCATTGGCCCCTGAAGGATCACCCCCAAGCGAAAACACGCATTCGCACGCGAATGCCATGGCCGCATCCGTGTCGCCCGGGACACCCCCACCGGGTTGGCCGTGCTCAACGCCCTGTGGCTGGAAATGCGGCACGAGGAGGCTTGAATGCCTCAGCCCTGGGGCGAACGGGGCGACGCATGCACATGCGCCACCGCCGCCTCAATGGCCGCCTGGATGGCTTTTTTCGCCTGCGGGCTGTTCTTCCAGCAGCTGGAGCCCGTGAGGGCCGCCCCCTGGCGCAGCACATCGGTGGCATCGGCCTCGGCCAGCTGCGCCAGCGACGCCAACCCCATGCTCTCCAAGCGCAGCACCACGGTAGGGCCCACGCCTTTCACCGCCAGCAACACGTTTTTTTCAGCTTCTGAGAAAGGCATTTTTACTCCCAAATTCATAGCTATTTACGCTTTCATAAAAAGCGCCAGGTGCCGTTTTGATTCACAACTTTTCCGCCACCCAGGCGCTCAGGCGGCTGGCGGGTTGGGCCAGTTCCTCCACCACGCTGAAGTGGTTGAGCCCCGGCAGCACCTCGGCCACGGGGGCCGCGGCCTCGCCCCAGGCTTGGCGCAACAGGCCGTTCTGGCGCAGGAATTCTTCACTCTCGTCGCCGCCCACCACCGCGGTCAGCGGTCCGCCGGTGGGCGGGTGGTGGATGGGGCTTTGGGCCTGGGCCTCCTCGGGCGACAACCGCAGGTCGGCCAGGAAGGGCGTGTGTGCAATGGGGGCCAGGTCGAACAGGCCGCTGATGCTCACCCCGTGCCGCACGGGTGACGTGCCCCCCGCCTCCGTCGCCACCCCCAGCGCCTGCCAGTGCGCCAAGGGCGTGGCCAGCAGCATGCCCACCCCATGCCCCCCGGCAGAATGACCCGCCACGGTGATGCGCTGCGGGTTGCCGCCGTGGCGGGCAATGTGCCGCCACGTCCAGGCCACGGCCTGCTGCATTTGCGCGGTGATGGTGCCGACCGTCACCGCCGGGCACAGCGCGTAGTTGGGCACCACCACGATGGCACCCGGGCCAACGGCGGCATTCACCCACGGCGGGGCGATGAAGCTGTGGTCGGCCTTGTCCAGCGCCCGCCAGTAGCCGCCGTGCACAAACACCAGCACCGGCCAGCCCCCGGCAGGCGGCGTGGCGCTGGCGGGCGGGGTGAACACGTCCACCGTCTGCGCGGCGGGGCTCAGGCCGGACTGGTCCATGTAGGGCACATCCAGCACGGCCTGGCCGCGGGCCAGCAACTCGGCGCGGGCGGCGGCGGAGTCGGCGGCCCAGCGCTGGAGGTGCTGCACCGCCTGGGGCACGCGGGCGCGGTTGTTGTACTGGGCGTCCAGCCAGGCAGGGGAGCCGGGGGAATCGGGGGCGGCGGTGGATTCGGTCATGGAGGACTCCAGGGACTGGGCGTCAAACCCCCAGGTAGCGGTGCCACAGCGAGGGGTCGGCGGCCAGCGCGGCAGACGGTCCCTGCCAGGCCACCCGGCCTTTTTCCAGCACGGTGTGGTGGTCGGCCAGCTGGATCAGGCGCTGGATGTACTTGTCGATGACCAGGATGGTCTGCCCCTGCTGGCGAAGCGTGTCCAGGCAGCGCCAGATGTCCTCGCGGATCAGCGGGGCCAGGCCCTCGGTGGCCTCGTCCAGGATCAGCAGGTGGGGGTTGGTCATCAGCGCCCGGCCCACGGCCAGCATCTGCTGTTCACCCCCCGAGAGCTGGTTGCCCATGTGGCCCAGGCGTTCGCCCAGGCGGGGAAACAGGTGCAGCACCCGCTCCAGCGTCCAGGGCGTGGCCTGGGCGCTGACGCCGTTGCGGCGGGCGGCAAAGGCCACCAGGTTTTCGCGCACGCTGAGGTTGGGAAACACCTGCCGCCCCTCGGGCACCACGGCCACACCCATGCGGGCGATGCGGTCGGGGGCCAGGCCGTCGATGCGCTCGCCCAGAAAACGCAGGCTGCCGCCCTCCCGGTGGCCGTTGGACGGCATCAGCCCCAGGATGCTGCGCACCGTGGTGGTTTTGCCCATGCCGTTGCGGCCCACCAGCGTGGCAACCTCGCCCACGCCAATGCGCAGGCTCACCCCGAACAGCACCTGGCTGGGGCCGTAGGCGGCTTCCAGGTCACTGACCTCAAGCAAGGCCGTCATGCGTGTTCCTCCCCCAGGTAGGCGCGTTGCACCTCGGTGTTGGCGCGGATGGCGTCAGGTGTGCCGGTGGCGATGACGCGCCCGCCCACCAGCACCGAGATGCGGTCGGCCAGGCGGAAGACGGCGTCCATGTCGTGCTCCACCAGCAGCAGCGTGGCCTCGCCGCGCAGGTCGGCCAGCAGGTCCACCATGCGTTCGCCTTCCTCGGGACCCATGCCGGCCAGGGGTTCGTCCAGCAGCAGCAGTTTGGGGCGCAGCGCCAGGGCCAGGCCCACCTCCAGCTGCCGCTGTTCGCCGTGCGACAAGGCCCCGGCCAGGGTGTGCAGCGCCGCGCCCAGGCCCACGCGCTCGGCCACCTCGGCGGCTTGCTCGTAGCGTTCGGTGTGTGAGCGGGCGGGTTGCCAGAACTGCCGCAGCAGCCCCCCGCCGGTGCCCCCCGGCCCGGTCTGGTGGGCCTGCACGGCCAGGGCCAGGTTGTCCAGCACCGGCAGGCGGGGGAAGACGCTGGTGATCTGGTGGCTGCGCACCAGGCCCATCAGCGCCCGTTGGTGGATGGGGGTGTGCGTCACGTCCACGCCGTCGAACACCACGCGGCCCGAGGTGGGGGCCAGCGCCCCCGACAGCTGGTGGATGAGCGTGGTCTTGCCCGCGCCGTTGGGGCCGATGAGGGCATGCACCTCGCCCGCCGTCACGGCCAGGTGGGCGTGGTCGGTGGCGCACAGGCCGCCAAAACGCTTGACCAGGTCGTGCGTCTGCAGAATGTGCGGGTGGTGGGGGTGGCCTTGGGTCATGTCGCTCATGTCATTTCCTGGGCATGAGCAAACTCAGCACGCCATTGGGTGCCCGCAGCACCACGGCCAGCAGCACCAGCCCCAGGCCCAACTGCCAGTGGATGGTGTGGGTGGCCAGCAGTTCTTCGGCCACCAGGAACACCGTGGCCCCCACCAGCCCGCCGTACAGGCGCCCCACCCCACCCAGGATGACCATGACCATCAGCATGCCCGACTGGCTCCAGGCCATGCCCGCCGGGCTGACAAACCCGGCCTGGTTGGCCAGCAGCGCCCCGGCCAGCCCGGCCAGCGCACCGCCCAGCGCAAACGCGGTGAGGCGGATGCGCCGCACCGGGTGGCCCAGCGCAGCCATGCGGGTGTCGTTGTCGCGCACGGCTTGCAGGGCGTGGCCGAACGGCGCGTTGAGCAGGCGGTAAAGGCCCAGGAACACGGCGGCCCCCAGCGCCAGCACGGTGTAATAAAAGGCGTTGTCGCCCGCCAGGTCCACCAGCCCCAAGGTGTTGCGGGCGGCCAGCATCAGGCCGTCGTCACCGCCGTACACCTTGAGCGACACCGCCAGGTAGTACAGCATCTGAGCAAAGGCCAGGGTGATCATGATGAAGTACACCCCCTGGGTGCGCAGGCAGATGGCCCCGATCAGCACCGCCGCCAGCCCGCCCACCAGCGCGGCCAGCGGCCACGCCAGCCAGGCCGAGGCCAGCCCGTACTGCATGAGCACGCCCACGGTGTAGCCGCCCAGCCCCACAAACGCCGCATGGCCAAAACTGACCATGCCGCCAAACCCCAGCACCAGGTTGAGGCTGCTGGCGGCCAGCGCAAAAATGAGGATGCGGCTGGCCACACCCACATAAAAATCCTGCTCCAGCGCTTTCAGAACAAGCGGAAGCAGCAACAAAAACAGGAGCAAAACACCCGCCCAGCGGGGGTGCAGGGGGTGGTCCAGCGGGCTGCGCAGGCTCTGCGCAAGGGAAAGGGTTGGTTTGCCCATGCGTGCCTCAACCCTGCGCCGGAAACAGCCCACGCGGCTTGAACACCAGCACCCCCGCCATGAGCACGTAGATGAGGATGCTGGCCACCGCGGGGCCGGCCTGGTCGGCGGCCTCGGGGCCCAGCGCCAGCCCGAACAGCCAAGGCATGGCCACGCGGCCCAGGGTGTCCACCAGCCCCACCATCAGCGAAGCCAGCAGCGCCCCGCGGATGGAGCCGATGCCACCGATGACGATGACCACAAACGCCAGAATCAGGATGTTCTCGCCCATGCCCACCTGCACCGCCAGCAGCGGCCCCAGCAGGCCCCCGGCCACGGCGCACAGGGCCGCGCCCAGCGCGAACACGCCGGTGAACAGCCGGGACACGTTGACGCCCATGGCCAGCGCCATGTCGCGGTTGGACGCCCCGGCCCGCACCTGCATGCCCAGCCGGGTGCGGGTGACCAGCAGGTACAGCCCCAGCGCCACGGCCAGCCCCACGGCGATGATGAGCAACCGGTAGGCCGGGTAGAAAAAGCCGGGCATCAACTCCACCGGCCCGGCCAAGGCCTCGGGCGGGCTCAGCGGCACGGGTTGCGAACCCCACACCATGCGCACGCCTTCGTTGGCCATGAGCAGCAGGGCAAAGGTGCCCAGCACCTGCGAGAGGTGGTCGCGCCGGTACAAGTGGCGCAGCACCAGCGCCTCCAGCACCACGGCCAGCACGGCCGTGCCCGCCACGCCCGCGGCCAGCGCCAGCACGAACGAGCCGCTGGCCCCGGCCACGGCGGCCACCAGGTAGGCCCCCACCATGTAGAGCGAGCCGTGGGCGAGGTTGATCATGTCCATGATGCCGAACACCAGCGTCAGCCCGGCGGCCAGCAGGAACAGCATCAACCCGAATTGCAGGCCGTTGAGCGCCTGCTCCAGCAGCAGCACCATGTCAGAGGGAGTCAGCGCGGTGAATCAAAGGTCGGCGGGCATCTTGCAATCGCCCACGTAGGCATCGCCGTGTTTTTCGAACACCTTGCCCAGCATGCGGTTGGTGATGCGGCCCTGGGTGTCGCGGGTGATGACGCGCAGGTAGTAGTCCTGGATGGGGAACTGATTGGTGTTGAACTTGAAGGCCCCGCGCACCGAATCGAAGCGTGCCGCCGCCAGCGCCTTGCGCACCGCGGCCTTGTCGGCCAGGTTGCCCTTGACGTCGCGCACGGCGGCGTCCATCAGGCGGGCGGCGTCGTAGGCCTGGGCCGCGTACAGGGTGGGCAGGCGGTGGTATTCCTTCTGGAAGTCGGTCACGAACTTCAGGTTGGCCGGGTTGTTCATGTCGTGCGCCCACTGCGAGGTGTTGAACATGCCCAGCATGGGTTCGCCCACGGCCTTGATGACGTCTTCGTCACCCGAGAAGCCGGGGCCGAACAGCGTCATGTCCTTCGACAGACCGGTGCCCACAAACTGCTTGATGAAGTTGATGCCCAGCCCCCCGGGCAGGAAGATGTAGACGGCATCGGCCCCCGAGGCGCGGATTTTGGACAGCTCGGCCCCGTAGTCCAGTTGGTTGAGGGCGGTGTAGGTCTCCAGCACCACCTCACCCTTGAAGTAGCGCTTGAACCCGGCCAGCGCGTCCTTGCCCGCAGGGTAGTTGGGGGCGAGGATGGCGGCTTTCTTGAAGCCCTTGTCCGTCACCGTCTTGCCCACGGCCTCGTGCATGTTGTCGTTCTGGTACGAGGCGCTGAAGAAGTAGGGGTTGCACTGCGCCCCGGCGTACTGGCTGGGGCCTGCGTTGGCGCTCACGTAAAAGGTCTTGCTGGCAAAAATGGGCTGCCCCACCGCCAGCATGATGTTGGAGAACACCACGCCGGTCATGAAATCGACCTTGTCGCGCTTGAGCAGGCGGTCGGCCGTCTGTTTGGCGGCGTCGGGGCTCATCTGGTCGTCGGCCACGATCACCTCAGCAGGCAGCCCGCCCAGCTGGCCGCCGGTGTGTTTGATGGCCAGGTTGAAGCCGTCGCGAATGTCCACGCCCAACGCGGCCCCCGGGCCCGACAGGGTGGACAACAGGCCCACCTTCACCTTGTCAGCCGCCAGCGCGGTGTGTGCGGTACAGGCCAAAACAGCGGCCAGGGCCAACGGGGCAAGTGCAGGAACAGCGCGACGGGCGTCAGACAACATGGGGGCTCCTCAAGGGGTTCAGGCTGGACAAGGGGCAAAGAACACCAAGCTTACCCGCTTGACCGCTGTCAACGGTGGGGCATGGCGCTTGAGGTAACCTTGCAGCGCATGAGCACCGACACCCTCACCCCGCCTGCTGCCCCTGCCACCGCCGCCCAGCCCCAGGGGCTGAACTGGGCCCCCGGCCTGCACACCGGCGATGCGCGCATGGACGACACCCACCACGAATTCGTGGACCAGCTCAACACCCTGCTGGCCACCCCGTTGCGTGACCAGTTGCCCCTGTACCGCGAGTTCCTGGCCCACACCATCGAACACTTTGCCCAGGAAGAACGCTGGATGGTGGCCACTGGTTTTGCGCCGGACAACTGCCACGCCAGCCACCACGCCACCATCCTCGACACCATGCGGGCGGTGGAAGAGCATTACCTGAAAGGCGACAACGAAATCATCCAGCGCCTGGCCGAGGCTCTGGCGGAGTGGTTTCCGCAGCACGCCGCCAGCATGGACGCGGGCTTGGCGCTGCACCTCAAGAGCGTGGGCTTTGACTCCGCCACCGAAACGCTGGCCGACCCCTCGGTCATCCGCCCCGCCACCATGAGCGGCTGCGGCAGCGTCAGTTGCAGCTGAAGTGTCGGCAGTCCGCGCCGCGGCGATGGCCTCAGATCAAATTATTTCAATCCGCCCACGCAGGCTTTCACGCAAGCGAAGACCATCCATGACTAGCATGCCAAGCCACACCTGACTTTCTGGCTTTGCTTTTGGAGACCGCTGCATGACCGTCATCACCCACATCGAGGACCTGCGCGTCCTGGCCCAGAAGCGCGTGCCGCGCATGTTCTACGACTATGCCGACTCCGGCTCGTGGACCGAAAGCACCTACCGCGCCAACGAGAGCGACTTCCAAAAAATCAAATTCCGTCAGCGCGTGGCGGTCAACATGGAAAACCGCAGCACCGCCACCACCATGGTGGGGCAGGCGGTCAGCATGCCGGTGGCCCTGGCCCCCACCGGGCTCACGGGCATGCAGCATGCCGATGGGGAAATCCTCGCCGCCCGAGCGGCCCGCCAGTTCGGGGTGCCCTTCACCCTGTCCACCATGAGCATCTGCTCCATTGAAGATGTGGCCAAACACGCCGGTGAAGGTTTCTGGTTCCAGCTGTATGTGATGAAGGACCGCGACTTCATCGAGCGGCTGATCGACCGCGCCAAGGCCGCCCATTGCGGGGCCCTGGTGCTGACGCTGGACCTGCAAATCCTGGGGCAACGGCACAAGGACCTGAAGAACGGCCTGTCCGCACCGCCCAAGCTCACGCTGGCCAACATGGTCAACATCGCCACCAAGCCCCGCTGGGCCCTGGGCATGCTGGGCACGCCGCGCCGCCAGTTCGGCAACATCGTGGGGCATGTGAAGGGCGTGGCCGACATGGGCAGCCTGTCGTCGTGGACGGCGCAGCAGTTCGACCCGGCCCTGAACTGGGGCGATGTGGAGTGGATCAAGAAGCGCTGGGGCGGCAAGCTCATCCTCAAAGGCATCCAGGACAACCTGGACGCCCGTCTGGCGGTGGACAGCGGGGCCGACGCCCTCATCGTCAGCAACCACGGGGGTCGCCAGCTGGACGGGGCCGAAAGCAGCATCAACGCCCTGCCCCGCATCGTGGCGGAGGTGGGCAACCAGATCGAGGTGCACATGGACGGTGGCGTGCGCAGTGGCCAGGACGTGCTGCGCGCCTGGGCCCTGGGGGCCAAGGGCGTGTACATCGGCCGCCCCTTCCTCTATGGCCTGGGGGCCATGGGTGAGGCCGGGGTCACCAAGTGCCTGGAAATCATCCACAAGGAACTGGACCTGAGCATGGCCTTCAGCGGCCACACCCAGTTGAAGAACGTGAGCCGCGACATCCTGCTGCCGGGCACCTTCCCCACCGCAGGCTGAACCGGCTGCATCGGCTGACGTGGCCTGCGCGCCACCCGTGGCGTGAAACGTGTCACGCCCCCGCCCCCGAGGCCAGCCCCTGTGCTGGCCTCTGGCGTTATGGGGTACGATGATTTGCGCCTTGCAGTCGCGGGGCGAAGCTTTCAGTCCAACAAAACCGCCACCCGAGTATTCCGATGAGCAACCCCAAATACAGACTGGTCACCCGCAGCGACTTTGACGGCCTGGTGTGCGCCGTGCTGTTGAATGAACTGGGCCTGATCGACGAAATCAAGTTCGTCCACCCCAAGGACATGCAGGACGGCAAGATCGACATCACCAACCGCGACATCACCACCAACCTGCCCTACGTGCCCGCGGCCTACCTGGCGTTCGACCACCACGAGTCGGAAACCATCCGCAACGCGGGCCACCACCCCAACCACATCATCTCGGCCACCGCCCCCTCCGCGGCGCGGGTGGTGTACGAGTACTACGGTGGCGCCAAGACCTTCCCCAACATCTCCGACGAGATGATGGACGCCGTGGACAAGGCCGACTCCGCCCAGTTCACCCGCGACGAAATCCTGGAACCCCGCGGCTGGGTGCTGCTGAATTACCTGATGGACTCGCGCACCGGCCTGGGGCGTTTTCGCGAGTTCCGCGTCAGCAACTACCAGCTGATGATGGACCTCATCAAGTACTGCCGCAACCACACCATTGCCGAAATCCTTCAGCTGCCCGACGTGAAGGAACGCATCGACATCTACCACGCCCACGCCGACCTGGCCCACGACCAGCTCAAGCGTTGCAGCCAGGTGCATGGCAACTTGGTGGTGCTGGACCTGCGCCACGAAGACACCATCTGGGCCACCAACCGCTTCATGATTTACGCGCTGTACCCGCAGTGCAACATCAGCATCCACGTCATGTGGGGTGTGCAGAAGCAGAACACCGTGTTTGCCACCGGCAAGTCCATCCTGGACCGCAGCAGCAAGACCGACGTGGGCGCCCTGATGCTGACCTTTGGCGGCGGTGGCCACCAGGCCGCTGGCACCTGCCAAGTGGCCAATGACCTGGCCGAAGGCACGCTGGCCAAACTGATCGACCGCATCAACGCGGACGGCTGAAAGGAACCCTCATGAGCATGCTCAAAGAATTCAAGGAATTTGCCGTCAAAGGCAATGTGGTCGACCTGGCCGTGGGCGTGATCATCGGCGGGGCGTTCGGCAAGATCGTCAGCTCGCTGGTGGACGACGTCATCATGCCGCTGGTGGGCCGCGTGGTGGGCAGCCTGGACTTTTCCAACCTGTTCGTGGTGCTGGGCAAGGTGCCCGACGGCGTGGGCCTGACGCTGGCCGAGTTGAAAAAGGCCGGTGTGCCGGTGCTGGCCTACGGCAACTTCATCACCGTGGCCGTGAACTTCCTGATCCTGGCCTTCATCATCTTCATGATGGTCAAGCAGATCAACCGCTTGAAGCGCGAAGAACCCGCTGCCGAACCCGCGCCCGAGGTGTCACCGCCCACACCGGAAGACATCCAGCTGTTGCGTGAAATCCGGGACAGCTTGAAAAAATAAGAGCATCCTACGCTTGTATGCAAAGCGCTAGAGCCGATTTTCTTTGTTGAAAATCGGCTTTTTTCTTAACCCGGAGAAAGGACAACGCCATGAAACCCGTCGTCTCGCTCATCGGCCTGGGTCTGACCCTGGCCTGCGTCTGGCCCGCCAGCGCGCAGCAGGGGCCGCGCATCAAGGAGATGAAGCCGGGCAAATACGCCTACAGCATCGAGATGCAGAACCCGGGCATGCCCATGAAGATGCCCCCCATGACCTTCACCCAGTGCGTGACGCCCAAGGACATGGACGAAGGCCGCGCCTTCCAGGCCCAGAAGGACGCAGGCGTGGACTGCACCTACAGCAACATGAACAGCAGCGCAGGACGCTTCCAGTTCAGCGCCAGCTGCAAGATGCAGGGCGGCATGTCCATGGAGGCCGACTACGACGGCACCGTGGCCGGTGACGTGGTGACCCTGAACGTCAAGCAAAAAATGCAGGGAGGCCAAATCCCCGACAACATGCGCCACTCCACCATGAAGATGGTGATGACGCGCCAAGGCGACTGCTGAGGCGTCAGCCCGCCTCAGGGTCCGCCTCGGGGCCCGCCTGACGCGCCCAGTCCACCGCCGCCAGAAGGCTGGACGGGTCGGCCCGCCCGGTGCCCGCCAGGTCAAACGCCGTGCCATGGTCGGGGCTGGTGCGGATGAAGGGCAGGCCCAGCGTCACGTTGACGCCCTGCTCCACCCCCAGGTACTTCACGGGGATCAGGCCCTGGTCGTGGTACATGGCCACCACCACGTCAAACTCGCCGCGCCGCGCCCGCATGAACACCGTGTCGGGCGCGAACGGGCCATGCACATCCAGGCCCTCGGCCCGGGCCTGGGCCAGCGCCGGGGCGATGGTGTCGATCTCCTCCCGCCCGAACAAGCCGCCTTCACCCGCATGGGGGTTGAGCCCCGCCACCGCAATGCGCAGCCCCCGGCCCCGGTGCTGCTGCACCGGCTGCAAGGTGCGGTGGGTGATGCGCAGGGTGTCCAGCACGTTGTTGAACGTCACCGCATCCAGCGCCTGGCGCAGGCTGATGTGGATGCTGACCAGCACGGTTTGCAGCTCGGGGTTGGCCAGCATCATGCGCACGGGCACCTGCCCCACCGGCAGGCCCGCATGCTCGGCGGCCAGGGCTTGCAGGTACTCGGTGTGGCCGGGGTGGTGCAGCCCCGCGGCGCTGAATGCCTCTTTGTGAATGGGGGCGGTCACCACGCCCGCGGCCTGCCCGTTCAAGGCCGAACGGGCGGCCCAGGCAATGCTCTCGGCGGCCATGCGGCCCGCTTCGGCACTGATGAGCCCCCACGCGGGCAGCACCCCGTGGGCGGCGGGTGCACACGCCTGCACCACAGGCACGCAGCGCGGGGGCAGCGCCGTCGGCGCACCCAACCCGGCCAAGGCGCTGGCGGGGCCTACGGCGTGGCCCGCGGGTGTGCAGTCGGCCACCGGCAGCAAGCCGCCCACGGTGGCGGCGGCACGGCGCATGACAGCCACGTCACCCGCCACCACACAACCGGCCATGCGCTCGGGCGCATCGCGAAAGGCCAGGGCAATGATCTCGGGGCCGATGCCCGCAGCATCGCCCTGGGTGATGAGCAAGGGAAGGGTCATGGGTCAGGCCGGGTTGTCGATGTCGATGAAGGTGTGGCGCAGGCCCAGCGTGGCGGCCAGGTGGTCCCCCACGGCCTGAACGCCGTAACGCTCGGTGGCATGGTGGCCGCAGGCCAGAAAGGCCACGCCGCACTCCCGCGCGTAGTGGGCCTGGGGCTCGGAGATTTCACCAGTGAGGAAAGCGTCGGCCCCGGCGGCCATGGCCGCCTCAAAGTAGCCCTGCGCCCCACCGGTGCACCAGGCCACGGTGCGCACGGGTCGGTCGGTCTCGCCCACGCAGGTGACGGCGCGCCCCAGGCGCTGCTGCACGCGCTGGGTCAGGTCGGCCACGGAAAAGGTGGCTTGGGCACCATCCCCCACGCGTCCCAGAAAACCCAGGCTCTGCTCGCCAAAACGGCGAAAGCCCTGGGCAGCCCGGGCGTCGTCGGCAGGCAGGTCGGACTCGAACCCCAGCACCCGCGCCAATTGGGCGTTGTTGCCCAGCATGGGGTGGGCGTCCAGCGGCAGGTGGTAGGCCAGCAGGTTGAGGTCGTGCGTCATCAGGGTTTTGATGCGGCGGTGCATCCACCCGGTGATGCGCCCCTCGTACCCCCGCCAGAACAGCCCGTGGTGCACCAGCAGGGCATCGGCCCCCACCTGCACCGCGGCCTCGATCAGCGCCAGGCTGGCAGTGACCCCAGTCACCAGGTGGCGCACCGTGTCTTTGCCCTGCACCTGCAGCCCGTTGGGGCCGTAATCACGAAAAAGGCCCGGGCTCAGGACGTCGTCCAGCCGGGCCAACAGGGTGTCCCGCCCCATGCCGACTCCGCCTGAATGAAGCGAAGAAAACGAAGCCGGTGGGGAGGGTGTTGTGGAATTCATGGGTGGATTGTGCCAAGGGCACCCCACCCGGCCCCATCAGGGCTTGGCTTTGGCCGCGGCTGCAGCGTCTTCGTTCATCTTGCGGGTGAAGTACCGGATGTACCAGCCCGCCATGCCCAGGGTGATGGTCAGCACCACCACACTCAGAAGGCCATAGTCGGTGGAAAACAAATCGACGAGTGCTTTCATGGGATTTCTCCTTCCGTGTCAGTTACACGCCAGCCATTGCACCCCCGTTCCAGGCCCGCCGGATTGACCAAAATCAACCCCACGTTTGACAGGGTTGATCTGGATCAGAAGTCGGGTGAATTGGTTTTCGAACGGCCCCATTTGAGACCTGCCCGTCGGTGTGCGGGACAATACCGCCATGTCCCAGTTTTTCGAAGTCCACCCCGACAACCCCCAGCCCCGCCTGCTCAAGCAGGCTGTGGCCTTGCTGGGCCGGGGCGGTGTGCTCGCCGTGCCCACCGACTCCAGCTACGCGCTGGTGTGCCACCTGGACGACAAGCCCGCCGCAGACCGCCTGCGCCGCATCCGCGGGGTGGACGACAAGCACCACCTCACGCTGCTGTGCCGCGACCTGTCGGAACTGGCCAACTACGCCCGTGTGGACAACCGGCAGTTCCGGCTGCTGAAAGCGGCCACCCCCGGGGCCTACACCTTCATCCTGGAGGCCAGCAAGGAAGTGCCGCGGCGGGTGAGCCACCCCTCGCGCAAGACCATCGGCCTGCGGGTGCCGGACCACCGGGCGCTGCAAGAGCTGCTGACCCTGCATGGTGCGCCCCTGTTGGCCACCACACTCATTCCCCCGGGTGAAACGGACGCCTTGAACGACCCGCACGACATCCGCGACCGCTTCGAGCACGAGCTGGCCGCCGTGATCGACGCCGGGGCCTGCTCGCTGGAACCCACCACCGTCATCGACCTCACCCCCATGGGCCAGGGGGACGAACCCGAGGTGGTGCGCCAGGGTCAGGGGCCGTTGGCCCCGCTGGGTTTGGACTGACGCCACGCCCCAACACCGAAAGCCTTTCGCATGGACTTTGCCGACATCATCCAGACCGTGGCCATTTACGCCCTGCCCGTGCTGTTCGCCATCACGGTGCACGAGGCGGCGCACGGCTACGTGGCGTTCAGGCTGGGCGACGCCACGGCCTACATGCTGGGCCGCGTCACCTTCAACCCCGCCAAACACATCGACCCCGTGGGCACGGTGCTCATGCCGCTGGTGCTGTACTTCGCCACCTCGGGTGCCTTCCTGTTCGGATATGCCAAACCGGTGCCCGTCAACTTTGGCCGCCTGCGCCACCCCAAGCGCGACATGGTGTGGGTGGCCCTGGCCGGCCCGGCGTCCAACTTTGCCATGGCGCTGGCCTGGTCGGTGTTGGCCTATGCGCTGGTGGCCTTGGGGGTGACCGAGCGGTTTTTCCTGGAAATGGGCCGCGCCGGCGTGCTGGTCAACCTGGTGATGTTTGCGTTCAACCTGTTTCCCATTCCACCCTTGGACGGTGGCCGCATCCTGGTGGGCTTGCTGCCGATGAAGGCGGCGCTGGCCCTGTCCCGGCTGGAGCGCTGGGGCTTTTTCATCGTGATGGCGCTGGTGGTCAGCGGCGTGCTGGGCAACCTGTGGATGCGCCCGCTCATGGCCGTCACCGCCGGGGCGCTGGACCTGATGCTCGCCCCCCTTCGCGCCTTGCTGTTTTAGCCCAAAAAAATCAATTTTGATAGCTGCTTTCGCTTGATTTGAAAGCGGTAGAGCCCAATTTTCTTGTTGATTCTGTCATGACCACTGTCCCCACCCGCGTCCTCACCGGCATCACCACCTCCGGCACCCCCCACCTGGGCAACTACGTGGGCGCGGTGCGCCCCTCCGTGCAGGCCAGCCACCGCGCCGGGGTGCAGAGCTTTTACTTCCTGGCCGACTACCACGCCCTCATCAAGACCGGCGACCCGGCACGGGTGCAGCGCTCCACACTGGAGATTGCCGCCACCTGGCTGGCCGCCGGGCTGGACCCCGACAAGGTGCTGTTCTACCGCCAGTCCGACATCCCGGAAATCCCCGAACTCACCTGGTTCCTCACCTGCGTGTGCGGCAAGGGTTTGCTCAACCGCGCCCACGCCTACAAGGCCAGCGTGGACAAGAACACCGCCGCCGGTGCCGAGCCCGACGACGGCGTGACCGCCGGCCTGTTCATGTACCCGGTGCTGATGGCCGCCGACATCATCCTGTTCAACGCCCACCAGGTGCCGGTGGGGCGCGACCAGATTCAGCACATCGAAATGGCCCGCGACATGGCCGCCAGCTTCAACCACCTGTACGGCGAACACTTCACGCTGCCCGAGGTGGTCATTGACGAGCAGGTGGCCACCCTGCCCGGCCTGGACGGTCGCAAGATGAGCAAGAGCTACGACAACACCATCCCGCTGTTCGCCCCGCGCGAACAGCTGCGCAAGCTGGTGATGGGCCTGCTGACCGACTCCCGCGCCCCTGGCGAACCCAAGGACACCGAGGGCAGCGCCCTGTTCCAGATCTACCAGGCCTTTGCCACGCCCGAGGAAACCGAGGCCATGCGCCAAGCCTACGCCAGCGGCATCGCCTGGGGCGAGGCCAAGGAACGGCTGTTCGAACGCCTGGACGCCGAAATCGCACCCATGCGCGCCACCTACGAACACTTCATGGCCCACCCCGAAGCCGTGGAGGCCATCCTGAAAAAAGGTGCCGAAAAGGCCCGTGCCATCGCCACACCATTCTTGCAACGCCTGCGCCATGCGGTGGGTTTGCGCAACCTCGCCCAAGCGGGTGGCAGCACCCAGACGGCCAAGGCCGAGAAAGTGGCCTTGGTCACCTTCAAGCAGTACCGCGAAAAAGACGGCCTGTTTTACTTCAAGCTGGCCGACGGCTGCGGGCAACTTCTGGTGCAAAGCACCGGGTTCGACCAGCCCAAGGTGTGTGGTGCCGCGATTGCCCGCCTGCAGGCCGAGGGCAGCGCAGCACTGGCAGAACTGGGCCAAAGCCTGCAACCCGGCGTCACCGCCCAGGCGCTGGATGCCGCCCTGGCCGCCTTACGCGAAGCCAAGGCCGCGTGACGATGGGCCGCCACCAGACGCCTTGCACACGGCCTTGAAAACCCCGGCCACAGCTCCAGCTGGGGGGTTTGCAGCTTTCCCCCTGTGCAGTGGCTCCTGAACTTGTTTTTGCCCTGATGGGCGCGCTGGTGTTGGCCGCGTTGATCGGCGGCCCCTGGTGGGCCCGCCAACGCCGCCAGCGCCTGGGCAGCACCCCCTTCCCGCCCGCCTGGCGCAAGCTGCTGCGTCGGCAATTCCCCCTCTACAACCACCTGCCACCGCCTTTGCAGCACCGCCTGCAGGCCATGGTGCAGGTGTTTGTGGCGGAAAAACCCATCATCGGCTGCCAGGGCCTGACGGTGACGGACGACATGCGCGTGCTCATCGCCGCCCAGGCCTGCGTGCCCGTGCTGGCCCTGCACGGGCGCCCCGAGCGCCTCAACCCCTACCCCGACCTGCGCCATGTGCTGCTCTACCCCGCGCCGTTTGTGGTGGACGCCAAACACCACCAACCCGGTGGGGTGGTGAGCGAAGGCCGCGAGGTTCGGTTGGGCGAATCGTGGCAAGAGGGCGTGGTGGTGCTGTCGTGGCCCGATGTGCAGGCCGGAGCCCGCTCGGGCCAATGGGCCGCCCCGTTGGGTCGCCCCACCGGGCACGACACGGCGCCAACCGCCCAGGCGCACAACGTGGTCATGCACGAGTTTGCCCACCAGCTCGACCAGGAAAACGGCCCTGCCAACGGTGCGCCCCCTTTGCGCAACGGCCAGTCCCCCACCGGGTGGGCCCGGGTGTTTCAGCGGGCCTATGAAGACCTCCGCTGGCTGGCCGATGCGGGTGAGCCGACGCTGATCGATCCGTATGGCGCACAGGCCCCGGAAGAATTCTTTGCAGTCATCACCGAGACCTTCTTCATGTCGCCTTCGGCGCTGCGGGAACAGCATCCCGACGAATACCATCAACTGCAGGTGTTCTACGGGCTGGACCCAGCCAACTGGACCTGAGCCCCGGCCAGGCCCGGGTCACACCCCTGGCACGCCACACTCGACGCCCGAACCGCCTGTCGCCTAAACTGGGGACCACACGACAGTGGGATGCTTCAGATGATGGCCACAACACAAACCCACGTACCCTTTGACGAGGGTGCCCTGCACAGCGTTCTCGATGCTTGGCGCACCCGGTTTCCCCAGGCGGGCATCTTTGCCCTGGTGGCCGAGGCCGACCGCCAGCACCTGCCGCTGTTGCAAGCGGCGTGCAGAGAGCGCCAGCTGCCTCTCATGGGCGGCGTGTTTCCGGCGCTCATCACCCCCTCCGGCTTCGAGTCGCATGGCGTGTGCCTGTGCTGCTTGGCGCAACGCCCCGAATTTTTTCTGCTGGACCCCGACGCATTGGGTTCGGGAGGAACGGCCATGGCCCAGGCCACGCTGAAAGCGCTGGAGACAACGTCCACTGGCGGTGAGCAGCCCACGCTGTTCATGGTGTTCGACGGTCTGCTGCCCGACATTGCCAGCCGACTGGACGAGCTGTACCTGGAACTGGCAGACCGCGTCAAATACGCAGGCGTCAACGCGGGCAGCGAAACCTTCAGCCCCATCGGGTGCGTGTTCACCACCGATGCATGTGTGGCTGGGGGCATGTTGGGCATGTTGTGGCCCACAGACGTTCAAACCGTGGTCGAACATGGCTACCCGGCCCCGGACAGTTTTGTGCTGGCCACCACCACCGCAGGCAACCGAGTTGCACAGATCGACTGGCGCCCCGCCTTCGACGTATACCAGCAGCTCATCCGCGACCATTACGGCGTGGCATTGACGCCCGACAATTTCTACCAATACGGCGTGCACTTTCCCATCGGACTGGTCCGGGCCAGCGACCAGGTGCTGATCCGCATCCCCGTCGGCCTGGAGCCGGATGGATCGTTGATCTGCATCGGGGAGGTGCCCGAAAACTCCATGCTCATGCTGATGCAGGCGCCCCCTCCGGATGACCCGGCGTGCATGGCCCGGGTGGTCTCCGCCCTCCCACCACTGGCCCCGGACGAGTGCGCCCCACTGCTGGTGTTCTACTGCGCCGGTCGACGCCTGCACATGGCCAACGGTGCGTCACAGGAGTTGGCGACACTGGCCCGGCACACCGGAACCCGCTCGGTGGTTGGCGCACTCACGCTGGGGGAAATCGGCACTGGGGCCCAGGGAGGTTATCCCTTGTTCCACAACGCAGCCCTGGTGATCAGCGTGGGGGCGTGTGCATGAAGCGCGAAAGGGCCCTGGCCGTTCTGTATGACCTGACGCTGACCATCGGTGCGGAAGTCACCCTGGCCCGCTTGTTGCCCCGCGTGCTCCAGCGCTTCCTGTTCCACCTGTCCTACCCGGTGGGCCTGGTGCTGCGACGCGCCGACCCAGGCGCACCCAACTGGGTGCTGGAGCACGCGGTGGGCGACCACACCCTGGCTTTGCGCAAGGGGCAAAACATCCTGACGCCCCCGCAAGGATGGGGACGTCAGGCCCTCAAGATCCAGGACAGCGAGCTGCTGACCCCTTTGTGCCAGCACCGCGCCTACCGACACGCGTTGTGGCTGCCGATTGACGGTGTGCATGGCTTCCTGTTCCTGGCCGAGCACGATCAGCCCTCCGAGCTGCCGCTGACCGAGGTGTTCGCCCCGGTGCTGCGAAACCTGGCACGCGCGATCGAGTTGTGCCAACGCTCTGAAAAGCTCACCCAGGGGCTGGAGCACGACCGGGACGACGCACGGGCCCGGCTGGCCATGGCGCTGGAAGCGTCGGAACGGGAGCGAACCTTCCTGTCCAACCTGAAAAACGCCATCCCGGACCTGATTTGGCTGAAAGACCCGGCGGGGGTCTATCTGGCCTGCAACGCCCGTTTCGAACAGCTGTTTGGTGCCTCGGAAGCCGAGATCGTCGGAAAGACCGACACCGCCTTTGTCAGCCCCGAACTGGCCGAATTTTTCCGCAGCCACGACCTCAAGGCCATGACCGCGGACCAACCCACACAGAATGAGGAGTGGCTGACCTTCGCCGCCAACGGCTACCAGGGCCTGTTTCAGACCACCAAACTGCCCATGCGGGACGAGAAGGGCCAACTGGTTGGGGTGCTGGGGATCGCCCACGACATCACCGAACTCAAGGCGGCCCAGGAACGCTTGCAACTGTCGGCCAGCGTGTTCAGCTCCGCCAGGGAAGGGATCCTGATCACCGGGCCCGACGGCCAGATTGCGGAAGTGAACGACATGTTCACCCAGATCACCGGCTATGAACGGGGTGAGGTGATGGGCCGCAACCCCCGCATGCTCAGTTCCGGCATGCACCCGGCCAGCTACTACCAACGCATGTGGAACACCATCGCCCAACGCGGACATTGGAGTGGGGAAATATGGAACCGCCGCAAGAGCGGCGAGGTGTATCCGCAGCAACTGACCATCAGCGCCGTCAAAACCCCCGCGGGGGAGGTCACGCACTATGTGGCGCTGTTTTCCGACATCAGCGAACTCAAGACCCAGCAACGCGAGCTGGAACGGGTGGCCCACTACGACCCGGTGACCGGGCTGGCCAACCGCGTGTTGCTGGCCGATCGGCTGGCGCAAGGCATGTCCGGGGTGCGCCGCCGCGGGCAGGCCCTGGCCATCGCCTTCCTGGACCTGGACGAATTCAAATCCGTGAATGATCGGCATGGTCACCACGTGGGGGACCTGCTGCTGGCCAAGCTGGCCGACCGCATGTCGTCCGTGCTGCGCGATGGCGACACCCTGGCGCGCTGGGGTGGGGACGAATTTGTGGCGGTGTTCATTGACCTGCCCCATCACGCCCACGGCCAGGCCCTGGTGCAACGGCTGATGGAACAGATCGGACAGCCCGTGACCCTGGAGGGCGTCGCACTGAACGTGACGGCCAGCATCGGCGTGACGTTCTACCCCCAGCACGACGAGGTTGACGCGGACCAGCTGTTGCGCCAGGCGGATCAGGCCATGTACCAAGCCAAACTGGCGGGACGGGAGCGGGTCCATCTGTTCGACTCCCAGGCCGACAAGGAGGCCCGCGGGACCAACGAAACCTTGGCCAATGTCCGCCAAGGACTGCTGCACGACCAGTTTGAGCTGTACTACCAACCCAAGGTGAATTTGCGCTCGGGAGAGCTGATCGGCGTGGAAGCGCTGATCCGCTGGCGTCACCCTGAACGGGGTTTGCTACCGCCAGCCATCTTCATTCCCGTGGTCGAAAACCACCCGATTGCGGTGGAGCTGGGAGACTGGGTGCTGCGCCGAGCCATGCAGGACCTGAAAGCCCTGCACGCCATGGGCATCCACACCCGGGTGAGCGTGAACGTCAGCGCCCTGCAGTTCCAACAGCCTGACTTTGTGGGCCATCTGCTGGACCTCATGTCCAAGCACCCCCACGTCAAGCCCGACGATCTGGAGCTTGAGTTGCTGGAAAGCAGCGCGCTGCGCGACATGGCCCAGGTGTCCGACGTGCTGCGGGCCTGTCAGCGCATGGGCATCTCCAGCGCCATTGACGACTTTGGAACCGGTTACTCGTCCCTCACCTACTTGAAACGACTACCGGCCGAAACCCTCAAGATCGACCAGAGCTTTGTGCGGGGCATGTTGGCCGATCCGGAGGACGTGGCCATCCTTGAAGGCGTCATCGGCCTGGCGGCGGCTTTCAACCGGACACTGATCGCCGAAGGGGTGGAAACCGTGGACCACGGCCTGATGCTGCTTCAGTTGGGCTGCGAACTCGGCCAGGGTTACGGCATCGGACGCCCCATGCCCCTGCAGCAACTGCAGGCCTGGCGAGATGAGTGGAAGCCAGACACCCGATGGAAACACGTCCGCCCCTTGCGTGCGGACGAACGCCCCCTGCTGTATGCAGGCATTGAGCATCGGGCCTGGGTCTTGGCGTTTGAAGACTACCTGCGCGGCACCCGCAAGGTGCCACCGCCGCTGGAAGTCCACCAATGCCAGTTCGGCCAATGGCTGACCGCGAAGCGACGACTGAACACGCGCGAGGCCCAAAACCTGCACGAGTTGGAACGGGTGCACGACCGCATCCATGCCGTGGCCACCGAACTGGTGTCCCTGCTGACCGACAACCGACAACAGGAAGCCCTGACTCGACTGCCCGAGATCCACGACTTGCGCGATCAGCTGCTGACCCTGATCAGCGACCTCCTGAACTGAACGCCTGCCTGTGCGCGGCGCTGGAAGCTCGTGGGCGGACTGAATCAGGGTGACCAAAACCCCTGACATCGTGTTTTAAGGCCACCCCAAAAAGCAAAAAACCCGCTTCATTTCTGAGAGCGGGTTTTCTATGTCTACTGGCGGAAAGAGAGGGATTCGAACCCTCGGTACAGGAGAACCTGTACGCCGGATTTCGAATCGCCCGTACACGGTGTTTTTCTGCATTTGCTTGTGTTGATTAAAGCCCCGTAAAATCAATACAAATCAACAGCTTGCATGCATTTGACGCAAAACATGCGTTGATTTGAATTCGGGAAAATTGGGGGTTTTTGGCTACACAGTGGCTACACCGTGGCTACACAGCCTCCCGGTGTAGCCAAACCCAACGGGAGTAATCAGCATGGCACGGCCCAAGAAAACAGACGCACCAGACACCACCCAGGCCATTGAATTGACGGTGGGCGCAATCGAGCGCCTGACCTGCCGAACCGACACCAAGGCGCAAGCCTTCTTGCGCGACGCCAAGGCCCCCGGGCTGCGGGTTCGGGTCACCAACACCGGGGCCAAGTCGTTTGTGTTCGAAGCCAAGCTGAACCGGCAGACCATCCGTCGCACCATCGGCGACGTGAAATCGTGGACCATCGAGCAAGCCCGCACCGAAGCCCGCCGATTGGCCGTGCTGCTGGACGCGGGCACCGACCCCCGGGAGCTGGACAAACAGCAGAAGGCAGAACGAGAGGCCGAACACCAGCGCCAGCAAGCCGAACAGGCCCGCCAAAGCGTCACAGGGCTGCAAGCATGGGCCGACTACGCCAAAGAGGGCACCGAGGTGGGCTTCACCAGCCGTGGGCCTTGGGGGCAACACCACGCCCGTGACCATGTGGACATGGTGGCCCCAGGCGGTGAGCCCTACCGCCGCAAGCGCGGCATGGTCACCCAGCCCGGCCCCCTGCATGCCCTGCTGGCACAGCCCTTGGTCAACATCGACGCTGACGCCGTGGCCGTGTGGCTCAAGGCCGAATCAGCCGCCCGGCCAGCCCGCGCTGCGCTGGCATTCCGGCTGCTGCGCGGCTTTCTGAACTGGTGTGCAGCCCACCCCGCCTATGGAGCCATTGCCCAGGCCGACGCCCACAAGCCCAAGGACGTGCGCCGCCTGGTGCGCAAGCAGACCCCCAAGACCGACGC
Source organism: Hydrogenophaga soli (assembly GCF_054777695.1). Lineage (NCBI taxonomy): Bacteria > Pseudomonadati > Pseudomonadota > Betaproteobacteria > Burkholderiales > Comamonadaceae > Hydrogenophaga > Hydrogenophaga soli. Next base: position 29,696 of record NZ_BAAHAK010000003.1, read on the forward strand.
CCTGCAACGCGAACACCTGCCCGGCTGGTTCGAAGGCGTGCAACAGCTCAACAGCCCCATGGCCCGCGTGTACCTGCTGGCGCTGCTGTTGACGGGTGCCCGGGCCAACGAGGTTGCCGGGCTGCGCTGGGCGGACGTTGAATTCAAGTTCGGCGGCTCCCTGACCCTGCATGACAAGGTAGAGGGCTTGCGGGTCATACCCCTGCCGTCCTTTCTGGCCCACCACATGGCCACCCTGCCCCGCCGTGGCCCATGGGTGTTTGGCGTGGACGAAGCCCGCCCCACCATTGACAACGATGCCACCTACCACCACCGCAAGGCCCTTGCCGTCACGGGCCTGCCGCATGTGAGCCTGCACGGGCTGCGCCGCAGCTTCAAAAGCCTTGCTGAGTGGGTGGAGTGCCCATCGGGCATCGTGGCGCAAATCATGGGCCACAAGCCCAGCGCCACCGCCGAAAAGCACTACACCGTGCGCCCGGTGGACCTGCTGCGGGTGTGGCACCAGAAGATTGAGGCATGGATGCTGGAGCAAGCCGGGGTGCAGTTCGAAGCCACGGCACAGCCGGGCAAGCTGGCACTTGTGGCCGCGTAAATAGCAAAAAAGCTATATCATGAAAGCGTGGACAGTTGCACTACACCCACAGGCTGAACCTGAGTTGCTGGCCCTGCCGTCAGACATGCAAGCTCGATTCATCCGCATCGCTGAACTGCTTGAGGACATGGGGCCGCAGCGTGTCGGCTTACCGCACATTCGACCGTTGGAAGGCAAACTGTGGGAAATGCGAATGCAAGGGCGAGACGGTATCGCCCGTGCCGTGTATGCCGCTGTTCATGGCCGCCGCTTGTTGGTGCTGCACGTCTTCGTGAAGAAGACCCAAACCACCCCGCGCAGCGCACTGGAAACCGCCCGCAAACGACTGGATGCACTCGAATGAAAACACTGGCTGAACTCAAACCTAAATTGCTGGCCAACCCTGCAACAAAGGCCGAATACGACGCATTGGCCGATGAGTTCGACATGGCCCATGAGCTGATTGCCGCCCGCAACCGCGCAGGGTTGACACAAGCCGATGTGGCCCAGCGCATGGGCACCACACAAAGCGTGATTGCACGGCTAGAAGGCGGCAAGCGTCACCCGTCCATGAGAACCGTGCAGCGGTATGCACAGGCATGCGGTGCGCGAGCAGTGGTACGGCTGGAGATGTGACAGCACCCCATGGCCGACCAGCAACGACACACCAACGCGGCGGACTTCATCATTGATTTGCTCAAGGCAAACCGCAAGCAAACAGCCGCTGAACTCATGAGGCCTTTTTCCCTCGCGGAGCGCACCATCCTCCAAGAGCTTGAGGCAAACCACAAGCTAACAGCCTCTGACCTCATGATGACTATTCCGGACTTCTTCCGCAAACAGGGCATGACTCCAGAGCAAGCGGCAGAGCTGATTAGGCTCATTCGTTGACATGGCCGCCACGGCTGGCATGTCGCCCACCGTGAAGGTGTAGAAGCCGAAGTGACCACACAAACGCACTGGCGGGCAATGGGCAGCTCAGGGACGCAAAGCTGCCATGCAACCCCCTTAGGGACACCCCCAAAACAGTCCGACAGGGCGGCTCGCATTACCCGCGTTGCCCCCCCCAGGAAGAACCTGACCCAGGGGGGCCACCTTCACCACCTGCCCCCTCCCCCCTGCCCATTTCGCGGTTGTGCACACGAAGGGAACCGAGCGGTCTAGGGGCATGAAGGCCCAGACTTTCGACCACCCCCTGCCCCGGTGAGGGTGGGCACTGCATGCACTGCGCAGCCGTCAGGCCAGCCACACACCCTTACCCCCTATGACACATGACATTAATGACGTTTTACCCTTCCATCCCCACAAACACCCCACCAGCACCCGACCGAACATCACCGCCCGACTGCCTGCCCATGCACCTCAGAAGGAAGAACGTCATTAATGTCATGTGTCATAGGGGATAGGCGCTTATTCGCGTAAGTCATTGAAAATAAATAAAATATTCCAAATTTCATTTCTAGGACAAAGCAGACTTTGTGACAGTCCTAAGCCCGCTTTGCCCTGATTCAGCCCGTTCATGGGCTGGGCCTTGGCATTGACCGCCCGCAAAGCCGATTAATGTCATGGAGCCAATGACATTAATCCGGGGTTGACCTGCACCACCGTGGCAGGCTTCTTGGCCCCCTCAGCCCGGCGCTTGACCAGGCGCACACAATCCCACTCCATCAGCTTGACCAAAGCCTTTTGCAGCTTCTCGGACGAACTGAACCTGCTTTGCATGGCCCGCTGCGCGTCTCGCTGGGTGAACTCATGCACTCCGCTGGCCTCCACCGTGGCCCTGACCCACTTCAGCAAGGCCACGGCATCGGCCTCGGTCTTGTCGGCCCCCAGAAGCCCGAATGCGGCCTGTGTGTGGGGCACCAGCAGCCATGCAAGCCTGATGGCATTGCCCATGGCTTCCCATCCGATTTCCCGGGCATCCAGGCCACTGGCGGCCAGTTGCAGCGCCGCAGCCACCCGGGCCACTGCACCGGGCAGCTTGCTGGTCCAATCCCGAATGGCGTCCAACGGCCCGCCTTCGCCATGCTGGTCTTCCACTTGCTGGGAAAACTCAAGCCAAAGCTCCATGGCTGAGTCGCTCAGCGTGAGGGCAATGGGCTTGGTGTCCCCTTGGGTGGGTTGGGCTCCATCGGTCGTGTCTGGAAGGTGCCCCTCCAGCATGGCCAGCACGGCGTTTTCATACTCTGCCTTGACCTCGGGAGGCACCTTGTGGCGGTCGTACACGTTGCGCTTGCCCACGTTGGTAACGGGTACGGCGTACAGGAAACGAGCCATCAGCCCACTGGCCCGGAACTGGTTTGAGCCCGCCAAATCCTTCATCAAGTCGGGCTGAACCATCAGACTCATGCTGACCGCTGGCCGGTCCACGAAGACCGACCTGCTGGCCCGATGCACCTTGAGGGGCGAACCGGCATGGCCCTTCAAAAACACTTCCAAGCTGGCCCCGCCGCTCCCGCTGTAGAGCCCGGACAAGATGCGAAACAAGCCCGGTTCATCGCTCAAAACCCCCATGCGTCCGCCATGGTCGCCCAGCATCTTTTGCAGGCTCTCGGGCGTAATGTCTTCGACAAAAAGCAGGGGAGCCCGCAACTCGTCGGGCATGCTGGTCAGCTCCCGCTCAATGTCACGCCGCAAGGCTTCCAAGTCGGCTTCGCTGGCCTTGGCCGCTTGCGCCTTGAGGTGTTCGACACGCTTCAGTGCCGTCTCACGAATGGCGGTATTGCGGGCAATGGGGCCACGCATTCGGTCAGCCTGCCGCTTTTCCCAGGCCACCAACGGCGCTTGAAATGCAGAGGCCACCCCTGTCTTTCGCGTGCCGCTGGGCGAAACGGAAACCGTCCACAGCGCCAGCGGCTCGGCGAAGGTTTCGAGGTCCACCACAAAACGGCGTTGCAACAGCACACCCAGCACCCCCAGCGCACAGGCCACAGCCATTGCTGGCGGCGTCTGAGTGGAGCGGGAAACGTGTTCGGCCATGGCACCCCACGCACCCGGCAGGATGGTTGCGGGAATTTCAGGCGTGGCCATGACCCCAGGCAGCGAAGGGTCGGGCCAGCCTTCGGGCTCGGGGGGAAGGCCCACCCCGTCTTCAACGGCTGGCTCGGCCTCCCAGGACTCCTGCGGTGGAAATGTGCTGCCCTTGGGCACAGGCCCGGCCTGTGCATCCACCGCGGCCCGCAGTGCGTCAATGTCGCCGCTCATGCGTCACCCTCCCCCAGCGCTGCCCGTGCCACCACGCCAATGCGGGCGCAAGCGGACAGAACCGATTTCTTCGCGGCCTCGTCCACCTGCCCGAGCTGAAACGCCCGGGCAACTTCGATGCCGACCATCAACCCATCGTGGGCCATCAGGCGCAGCGCGTCCCGGGCAGAGAGCCCAGCGGGCCGGAACTGGCGTGCTGGCGCTGATTTCGGGTCATCCACCCAGGCCCCAAGCTGGCGGGCTGCTTCCATGAATACGAGGCTGTGCAGGGCCATGTGAAAGCTCAACGAGTCCCCCCCAGAACCGCAGCCCGCCATGCAACACCATGCGCCCGTGCGGCTGTTGATGCGAAGGCTGGTGCCCCCGTGCCAAGGGCACTTGGCGGTGCGCCACAGCCCGCGTTTTTCGCGGAACTGGAGCCCGGCGGTGTCGGTGTAGTAGCTCAGGGGGTCGGGCAGTCGGTCACGTTCAAAGCCCATGGCGTGCCTCCCCTGCCAGTTCGGCCAGTGGCCCCTCCACGAGAACGCGCCCGGACACGCCGCACACGATGCGGTAAGCCCCATCGGCACTGACCCGCAGCACCTTGCTGCCGTCGGCATCGAAGCTGGCGCGATACAACTCGCAAGGCCCCGTGCCCTCGAAAAGCCGTTTCACCACCGTGGCCAGTTCACGCCCCGTGTCGTGCCCCGAACTCAGCTCGGCCAACTCGCCTTCGATGCACACATGCCCATCGTCCAAATACGCCACGCGGTATCGCCCAGAGGCAAACACCCGCAACAGCATTTGCGCGTCGCCATACCCGAAGTTCAGCCGGAAAAGCTCCCGCGGGGCCAAACCCAGGTACAAGGTGCCAGCTTGCTCGACCAGCTCGGCCCGGCGTTTTGCGCGAGTGGCATCGACTTGCTGCTGGTGAATTTTTTGGGCGTCGGCGTCCATCAGTGCACCGCCTTTCGCCAGGCAGCCACCAGCCGACGCGCACGGCGCGACAGGCTGTACTGCGCCACAGGTTTAGGCCAGCCGCTGACCTCCACCCGAGTGCGGCGCACCTGCCACCCGAGGTAATCCAACTCCTTAACGGTGGCGGCCAATCGCCAGCCGTTGCCCATCGTCAGCCATTCGAGTTGGGTCAGAGCCTTGCGGCTGGCCAGCGTGTGCAGCAGGGCTTCAGCACGGCTTCCGGGGGCTGGCACCGTTGGAGCGAAAGGGGCTGGGATTAGGCCCGGCAGGGTGAACTGATGATGGGTCATGCCGCCACCCCCAACGCCCGCTTGATTTCGCTCACAGGCCAGGCCAGACGGCCATTGACGCGGACAGGTCGAACCGGACCGCTTTCAAAGCATGCCCAGGTGCGAAGCGTTTGCGGTTTGCGCGTGAGGTAGTAGGCAGCTTGGTTCGTGCCCACCGCAGGTCGCGTTTCAGCGTGTAGCGGGGGGTACGGGGTAGACCCCAAGGGGATGATGTTTGCCATTGAAAACCGTCCTTTGCCATCTGGCAGTTGTTGAAGACGGTTCCGAAGTATTCGCACCCCGAACTTTCCCGAGAAAGTCCGCAAAACCCCGAATTTCGGGACGAACGCTAGCCCTACATTCGGTGAACCAGCGAAGGAAAAATTGAACTCCCCAGGTTGCTGGGTGGGGCTTCCTTGTACTTTCCGCGACTCTTGGCCCAAGCAACAGCGGCATTCTTGCGATAACGGCCATGCCCGGCGTGCGCAACCTCTTTCAGCCCATTTCGTGAGGCTTCAGACAAGTCGTTTTCAATGCTCGGCCAACGAGGGCGCAAGGCATCAATCAAGTCCCCCCTCTTCAGAATTTCGTCTTCCGGGTCATCGGCTGGAGCGTTGGATGCAGTGGCAACAGCAGAGGCTTCAGGTTCGCCCTTTTCAGCAGCCTGCCCTGCTGGTCGGCCCCAGCCCCAAAGGCTGTGCGCGGTTGCAAAGTCCACAGCCACCAGACCCGCGCCATGCGGCTCTCGCTCGTAAAACTCGAAAGGGGTTTCGGTGCCCGAGTCGTACTCGGTCGGGAAGCCCGGCGCATTCACGCCCCGAGAGAGTTCACGGGGGTCCATCAACCAGCTTTGCAGGCCATGCACTGAAGCCACGGCAGGCGTGAATTTCTCCAAGTATTCAGCGTCGTGAAAATAGCGGGCACCAGCGTCCCATCCGCTGGGCATGGGCCGGGCGAAATCCACTTGGTCCAACCCATAGGCAACAAAGCCGCTCCCCGCTTGTTCTACCTTGGAAATCACCTGTCGGACCGCCTCGGCAAGAGGCAATTCATGGGGTGGACGCATCAACCATTTGACGACTTCAGCCAAACGCACCAGACGCCCGGCAGGGCCTGCCTTGAACCGCAATGCACGGCCATTCCAGGTTGACACCCACCCTTCCTCTGGCTCAATGGCTGGCGCTGGAATCGCCACCTCTGGGCTTGGTGCCTGTGCCAACACCTGTACTCCTGCCGAAACGCCGCGCAACTTGAACCAATGGGCCACATGGGCGCTGGGTTCTTCGCCTTGCTGCTGGAGCCAGTTTGCGATGGCTTGGGCCTTGATGCGAATGACCTCAATGTCCATGTATTGGGCGGGCTCTGTGTAGGCGTATCTCCGACCATTGCGGGTGTATTTCTCGGGCCATGACCCAAACTCTGAAGGGTGTACGTCTCGTGCTGGCGCTGTTTGCTGCCGATGAGTGGAAATTTCGCTCGGTAGCGCCTTTGTGTGACACGCCTCAGTGATGGCCTGAACGAGCGACGCGCACCTGTTTCGCGCTGTGATGTCGCCTTTGACCCATGGGCGTTGAAGCCGTCCAAGCTGCGCAGGTGTCATGCACAACGGCCATCCACTTTGTCGTTCTTCAGCGGTGAAGGCCCCGCCAGCAACCGCCATGGCATCGTGCCACTTCAAATCAACAACCATGTGCATCCTCCCGAATGCAGCCCCCGTGTGAAAGGAGCCCCGGCAAGTCAGCGGGAGGTCTGACGGTTCGGCAGGATTGCGGCCCTGCCTAGCCGAGGCGAAACCGATGTTACAAGCCCACCATCAAACAAGCCCGAGCTCGGCCAAGCTGGTGGAACCTCCCGCCGACACCACAAAATGGTCCAGCACCTTCACTTCCACCAGCGCCAGCGCGTTTTTCAGGGTCAGTGTCAACTGGCGGTCGGCTGCCGACGGTTGCAGGCTGCCGCTGGGGTGGTTGTGGGCCAACACCACGGCTGAGGCCCCGTGGTGCAGGGCGCGAATGACCACTTCACGCGGGTACACGCTGGTCTGTGTGACCGTGCCGCGAAACATTTCCTCAAACGCCAACAGGCGGTGCTGGCTGTCGAGAAACAGCACCGCGAACACCTCGTGGGGCCGGTCCCCCAGGGCCAAAGCCAGGTAATTGCGCACCGACTGCGGGCATTCAAACAGCGGCCCGCGTGTGCGCAGCCTTTGACCCAGGATGGCCAGGGCGGCATTCACCACAGCCTGTTCATGCGCGGGCATTTCGGGCTCCCCAAACCGATTCACGGGCTTGCCGACTGCAAACGCCGTGGCCACTTCTCGGGCCTCGGCCTTGCGCCGGGTGCGGGGTTTGGCTGTGGGTGTGGCTGGCGCTGGAAAAGGGGCTTCGGTGACTTGTGCCATGGTCAGCCCTCCCCGCCCTGTTGCAGCAGCGTACAGCCCTGCTTCAGGGCACTGAGGCCCCGGTGTGCCTTGGCTGTGGCCGTGGCCCAGCCGCTGGGGCTGCAATCTGGCCCGGTGAGCTGGCGCAGGGCGTGGCCCAGGGCGTTGACGGCCTGCATGTGCAGGTGCACCAGGTCGGCAGGTTGGGGGCTGTGGGCGGGTTGGCGCACGGCGTGGGCCGGGGTGTGTGCGGGCGCAGCGCGGCGGCTGGCCAGGTGAATGACCGTGGTCATGGGGCAGGCTCCTTTTCGAGACTGGAAACCCACTCGGCACCGTGTTCAGCGGCAACGGGTGGACGGGATGTTGAACACACGGGAAAAGCCGTGCCGCCAGCCTTACGGACAGACGCATCCCGCCCAAAACAAACGCGGCAGGGGTAACCCCGGCCACAGCGCCAGCTTTGACCATGGGCCAAGGCAGGCAGTGTTCAGACGTGACAAAACCCCGCTTGTCGGTGGGGGTAGCAACCGCTTTTCCGAAGGTGTGTTCAGCACCGGGCCTTTCGGCTTGCGGGCATTGTGCCATGGGGTGCGGTGGGGGCGTCAAGGGGGTGGGGAGAACGAACCTCTGCCCCCAGCCGCCCCCTTGCTCCCGCCGCACACAGCGCCAGCGGGTGGCCCATGGTTGCAAGGATTGTTAAACTTTGTGCTACTTCAACCAACCAAGGGGCAGCGCATGCACACATCAACACTTCGGGCTGCGGGCGGCTCCATCGCCTTGACCATTCCGCAGCCACTGGCCCGGCTGCTGTCGCTGCACGCTGGTGAAGCCGTCACGCTGGAAGCAGAGGGTGGACGGCTGGTGGTGGCCCCCCAGCGGCGCAAGCGCTACACGGCGTCCGACCTGGTGGCCATGCAGGGCAAGGCCCCGCTGCTGGTGGATGCCGAATGGGATGCCATGCCCGCCACGGGTACTGAGGCAGCGCTTTGACCAGGCGCACGTTTGAACGGGGCGACATCATCGCCTTGGGCTTTGACCCCACCAAGGGCCGGGAACAGCAGGGCACACGGCCTGCCCTGGTGCTGACCCCAAAAGCCATCAACCGACTTGGGTTGGTGGGGGTGTGCCCCATCACCCAGGGCGGCGGCTTTGCCCGGGATGTGGGCATGGCCGTACCGCTGATGGGCGCAGGCACCCAAACGCAGGGCGTGGTGCTGGTGCAGCAGTTCCGCATGATTGACGCCACAGCCAGGGGCGCACGCCTCATTGAACGCGCCCCGGATGATGTGACCGAGGAAGCCCGAGCCCGAGTGGCCGCACTGGTGGACTGACAGCCACCCAGCACCCACACGCCCAAAGAAACCCTGTACTGGCGGCTACACAGTGGCTACACGGCCAAAAACACCCCCAGCAAAAAGCAAAAAACCCGCTTCATTTCTGAGAGCGGGTTTTCTATGTCTACTGGCGGAAAGAGAGGGATTCGAACCCTCGGTACAGGAGAACCTGTACGCCGGATTTCGAATCCGGTGCATTCGACCACTCTGCCATCTTTCCGGGTCGTTTCAGGTAAGCCAGCGATTCTAGCAGCCTCAGGCCTTGAGGACTTCCACGCCGCCCATGTAGGGGCGCAGCACGGCGGGCACGGTGATGCTGCCGTCGGCGTTCTGGTGGTTTTCCAGCACGGCCACCAGGGCGCGACCCACGGCCAGGCCGGAGCCGTTGAGGGTGTGCACCAGCTCGTTCTTGCCCTGGGCGTTCTTGAAGCGGGCCTGCAGACGGCGGGCCTGGAAGGCTTCGCAGTTGCTGACCGAGCTGATTTCACGGTAGGTGTTCTGCGCGGGCAGCCACACCTCCAGGTCGTGGGTGCGGGTGGCACCAAAGCCCATGTCGCCGGTGCACAGCACGATGACGCGGTAGGGCAGCTCCAGCTTTTGCAGCACGGCCTCGGCGTGGGCGGTCATCTGCTCCAGCGCCTCGTGGCTTTTTTCGGGGTGGGTGATCTGCACCATTTCCACCTTGTCGAACTGGTGCTGACGGATCAGGCCGCGGGTGTCGCGCCCGGCGCTGCCCGCTTCGGAGCGGAAGCAGGGGGTGTGGGCGGTGAGGCGGATGGGCAGGTCGGCCTCGGCCACGATCTCGTCACGCACGAAGTTGGTCAGCGGCACTTCGCTGGTGGGGATGAGGTACAGCGCCTGGGTGTCGGGCACCTCTTCGCCGTCCTGGCCGCCCTTCTTGGCGGCAAACAGGTCGCCCTCGAACTTGGGCAGCTGGCCGGTGCCGCGCAGGCTTTCGCCGTTGACGATGTAGGGGGTGTAACACTCGGTGTAGCCATGTTCCTGCGTTTGCACGTCCAGCATGAACTGCGCCAGCGCCCGGTGCAGGCGGGCCACCTGGCCCTTCATCACGGTGAAGCGGGACCCGGCCAGTTTGGCGCCGGTTTCGGGGTCCAGGCCCAGGGGCAGGGCCAGGTCCACATGGTCCTTGGCCTCGAAGCCCAACGGGGCGGGCTGGCCGCCCAGCCCACCTTGGGGTGACCAGCGGCGCAGCTCCACGTTGGCGTGTTCATCGGCCCCCACGGGCACGCTGTCGTGCGGCAGGTTGGGCACGGCCAGCAACAGGGTTTGCAGCTCGGCCTGGATGACGTCGAGCCGGGCGGCAGAGGCTTCCAGCTCGGCCTTGGCGGCGCTCACCTGGGCCATGACGGCTTCGGCCTCGGCGTGCTGACCCTTGGCCTTGAGCCCGCCGATCTGTTTGGACAGGCTGTTGCGCTGGGCTTGCAGCTCTTCGGTGCGCATCTGGAGGGTTTTGCGTTCGGTCTCCAGGGCGGTGAAAGCGGCCACATCCAGGTAGGGCTGTGGGTTCTTGCGGGTCTGGAGTTTGGCGATGACGCTGTCCAGGTCTTTGCGCAGCAGGGAAATGTCGAGCATGGTGAGGTCAGTTTTACAAGGTTTTTTGGCATCCAGCGCTTTCAAATAAAGCGCAAGCAGCTACAAATTCAGGAGTTATCAGGAACCGAGGCCTCGTCGTCGAGTTTCAGCCCCTTGGGCAGGGGAAAGCGCACGGTTTCTTCAATGCCGTCCATTTTGCGCACGGCCACCGCCCCCAGCTCGCGCAGGCGTTGCACCACGCCTTGCACCAGGTGTTCCGGGGCCGACGCCCCGGCGGTGATGCCCACACACGCACGGCCCTCAAACCACTGGGGCTGCAACTGGCTGGCGTCGTCCACCATGTGGGCGGGGGTGCCCAGCTTGGCCGCCAGCTCGCGCAGGCGATTGCTGTTGCTGCTGGTGGGACTGCCCACCACCACCACCACGTCCACCTTGGCGCTGAGGAGCTTGACGGCGTCCTGGCGGTTCTGGGTGGCGTAACAGATGTCCTGCTGCTTGGGCGAGCGGATGTGCGGAAACCGCGCCTTCACGGCGGCGGTGATCTCGGCAGCGTCGTCCACGCTGAGGGTGGTTTGCGTGACCACGGCCAGGCGCTCGGTCTGGCGGGGCTGGACGCGGGCCACGTCTGCCACGTCTTCCACCAGGTGGATGCCCTCGCTCAGCTGCCCCATGGTGCCTTCCACCTCGGGGTGGCCCTTGTGGCCGATCATGATGAATTCAAAACCCTCTTTGGCCAGCTTGGCCACCTCCACGTGGACCTTGGTCACCAGCGGGCAGGTGGCATCAAACACCTGAAAGCCCCGCGCCTCGGCCTCCTGCTGCACGGCCTTGCTGACGCCGTGGGCGGAAAAGATCAGCGTGGCCCCGGGCGGCACATCGGCCAGGTCTTCGATGAAGATGGCGCCGCGGGCCTTGAGGTCGTTGACCACATGGGTGTTGTGCACGATCTCGTGGCGCACGTAGATGGGCGCGCCGAACTTGGCCAGCGCCCGGTCCACGATGTCGATGGCGCGGTCCACCCCGGCGCAAAAGCCGCGGGGCTCCGCAAGCAGAATGTCAACCGCCATCACAGCACCCCAATCAGCTTCACCTCGAAGCGCACCGGCTTGCCGGCCAACGGGTGGTTGAAGTCGAACTGCACGGCCCCGTCGGCACGCACCGCCAGCACCGTGCCGGCGTAGCTGCCCAGGCCGTCGGGGGTGGGGAACTGCACCACGTCACCGGGCTGGTACTGCTCGTGCGGGTCGCCCAGCTGGCTGAGCAGCTTGCGCGCCACCCACTGCACCATCTGCGGCTGGTGTTCGCCAAAGGCCTCGCCCGCGGGCAGTTCGAACACATGCTGGCTGCCTTCTTCCAGGCCCAGCAGGCGTTCTTCCAGCGAAGGCGACAGCTCGCCCGAGCCCAGGCTGAGGGTGGCGGGTTTGTCGGCAAAGGTGTTGACGATGTCACGCCCCTGCGCGTCGGACAGGCGGTAATGCAGGGTCAGGAACGATCCGGATTCAACAAGGGGCATGGTGCAAGGGGGGTGAGGGGGCCGGGCGCGGCAGGCACCTGCCGCTGGCTAAACTGCCGCTATTGTAGAAAGTTGGCCCCATGAACCTCAAAGCCCTGCCCGCCGACGCCCGTCCGCGCGAAAAGCTGCTGGCCCGCGGGCCCGGGGCCCTGTCCGACGCCGAACTGCTGGCCCTGCTGCTGCGCACCGGCATCCAGGGCAAAGGCGTTCTGCTGCTGGCGCAAGACCTGCTGGACCGCTTTGGCGGCATGGCCGGGCTGCTGCACACCTCCACCGACGCGCTCAAGGCCATCAAGGGCCTGGGGCCGGCCAAGCGGGCCGAGGTGGCCGCCGTGCTGGAGCTGGCCCGCCGCGCCCTGGCCCAGACGCTGCACGAGCGCCCGGTGTTCGACAGCCCGCAGGCCGTGCGCGACTACCTGCAGCTGCAACTGGCCGCCCGGCCCCACGAGGTGTTTGCGGTGCTGTTCCTGGACAGCCAGCACCGGCTGCTGGCGTTTGAAGAGCTGTTTCGCGGCACGCTCACGCAGACCAGCGTGTACCCGCGTGAGGTGGTGGTCCGCGCCCTGCACCACCAGGCCGCCGCCGTGGTGCTGGCGCACAACCACCCCAGCGGCAGCCTGCAACCCTCGGTGGCTGACCAGCACCTCACCCAAACCCTCAAGGCCGCACTGGCCCTGGTGGACGTGCGTGTGCTCGACCACTTCGTGGTGGGGCGGGAAGGTGCCACCAGCATGGCCGAGCTGGGGCAGGTGTGACGGCGGTGGGGGCTGCGGGGCCGTGATGCCTCAAGCCGCCCGCAATTCGCCCCACCCCGCCTGCTGAGGCCAGCCCTGCACCCATTGGGGCACATCGGCCGCGGGCATGGGCCGGGCAATGCCGTACCCCTGGCCGTGCACACAGCCCAGCGCCAGCAGCGCCAGGCCGTGCTGCACCGACTCCACCCCTTCGGCAATCACCTGGCAGCCAAAGGCCCGGGCCAGGCTCACCACACCGTCGATGATGGGGCGGTTCTCCGGCTCGTGGGTGAGGGTGCGGACAAAGCCCTGGTCGATCTTGAGCTGCGACACCGGCAACTGCTTGAGGTAGGCCAGCGACGAATACCCCGTGCCAAAGTCGTCCAGCGAGAACTTGACCCCCAGGTCCTGACAACCCAGGATGACGCGCCGCACGTGCGCGGTGTCTTCCAAGGCGCTGGTCTCCAGGATCTCCATTTCCAGGTAGTGGGAGGGCAACTGCGGCTGGGTTTGCAGCAGCGCTTGCAGGCGCTCCAGGAAATCGGGCTGCTGCAACTGCCGTCCGCCCACGTTGACGCTCACCGGCAGGTGCAGGCCTTGCGCCGCCCACTCGGCCGCCTGGGCCAGCGCGGTGCGAATCACCCATTCGCCCAAATCCACCGCCACCAGATCGTCCTCCACCAGGGGAATGAACACGCCCGGTGACAGCAGCCCCTCCACGGGGTGCAGCCAGCGGATCAGCGCCTCCACCCCCACCACCTCCCCGGTGCGCATGTTGACCTTGGGCTGGTAGTGCAGCACGAACTCGTCGCGGGCCAGGCCTTGCTTGACGGCATCCACCCACTGGCGAACCGTGCGTGCCGCCGAATCCTGCGCCAGATCGAACAGGTGGAAGCGGTTGCGTCCGTCCTGTTTGGCCTGGTACATGGCCTGGTCGGCGTGGCGCAGCAGCTGCTCCGGCTCGGAAGCGTCCTGCGGGTACACCGTCACGCCGATGCTGGCCGACACCTGCAAGGTCAGCGGCCCCACCGCGATGGGGGCCGAGGCCGCGTCCAGCAGCCGCTGCAGCACCTGCGTGAAGTCGGCGTGGGCGCCCAGGTCGGTGAGCACGGCCACGAACTCGTCACCCCCCACCCGGGCCAGGGTGTCACCCTCGCGCAGGGACGCGGCCATCTTGCGCCCCAGCGCCACCAGCAATTGGTCGCCCACCTCGTGGCCGTGCTGGTCGTTCACCTGCTTGAAGCCATCCAGGTCCAGGTAGACCACCGCCATGGACTGCTCGTGGCGCTGGCAGCGGGCCATGGCGCGGTTGAGCCGGTCGTTGAGCAGCACCCGGTTGGGCAGATCGGTCAACGGGTCGTAGTGGGCAATGTGCTCCAGCCGCTGCTGATGCTCCTTGATGGAGGTGATGTCGCTGAACAACCCCACGTAACACTGGAGCTTGCCCTGGGCATCGGTGACGGCGTTGATGCTCAGCATCTCGGCATACACCTGCCCGTCCTTGCGGCGGTTCCAGACTTCGCCGTACCAACGCCCGTGTGCGGTGATGTCGCTCCACATGGCCGCGTGGTATTCGGGCGGGTGGAGGCTGGACTGCAACATGCGAGGGTTCTGGCCCAGCGCGTCGTCGCGGGTGTAGCCGGTGATGCGGGTGAACGACTCGTTCACGTCGATGATGACCCCGTCTGGGTCGGTGATCACGATGCCCTCGTGCGCGTGGCTGAACACGCTGGCGGCCAGCTGCTGCTGCCGCTGCGCACGCTTGCGCTCGGTCACGTCGCGGGACGACGCCACCGTGTACGGCTCCCCGCCCATGTCAAACCGATTCAGGCTGACCTCCACCTCCAGCAACTGGCCCGAACGGGTGCGGTGCTGGGTTTCGAACACCTCGGACCCGTTCATCGCCAACCGTTGCTGCCAATTGGCGGGAGGCAGGCGCTCTTCCCACAGGGAGAAGTGAACCCCCAGCAGCTCGATGCGCGAATACCCCAGCATCTCGCAAAAGCGGTCGTTGGCCTCCACCAAATGGCCGCGGCGGTCCAGGATGTGGATGCCGTCACTGGCGTGTTTGAGGATGGCCGCGGTCTTGTCGTACTCCTTGCGCAAGGCCCGCTGGGCCTGATCGGCCTGCACCTGGGCCACCACCAGGGACTTGCGCCGCCCCCAATACACCCAGGCCGCAGCCCCCAGGGCCACACACAGCGCCAACACCGTGCCCCAGACCAGGCGACGCTCCTGCCGCCAGTCGGCCAGGTAATCGAACTCGGACAAGCCCACGTTGACATACAACGGGTAGCGCTGCGAACGCACAAACGACACGGTGCGCTCCACCCCGTCGATGGGGGTAACCGCGCGGTAGGTCCCCACCGTGCGCCCCTCGTCCAACAACGCCTGAAGCTGGGGCGAAATGTTGCGCACCCCCACCGCCTTGCCAATGCCCTCTTTCTCGGGCAGCCGCAGGATCACCCCCATCTGCTCGTCGCGCAGCGACACGGCCCCTTGCTGGCCCACCGGCACCTGCGCCAGCAGCCGCTCCAGTTGCTCCAGGTCCACCGACGCCACCAGCACCCCCAGCAGGTGGCCATTGACATCCACCACCCGACGGGCCAGGTTGATCGACCACCGCCCCGAAATGCGCCCCACCTGGGGCCCGGAAACGGCCAGCTCCACCGCCCCGGACAAGGCCTTGAGCACGTAGTCGCGGTCGGTCACGTCCACATCCACCTCCTGGTAGCCGGTGGACAGCGAGAAGGCATGCCGCAAATGCCCGTCGGGCATCATGAAATAAAACGCATTGGCCTCGGGAAAGTGCCGCCCGTGCTCCGACAGCGTCCAGCGGAAATCCGGCACGCACCCCTTGCGGTCGCCCGCACAAGCGGCCAGATCGGCCGCCATGGAACGCATGCCCAACTCCACCCCGCGAACGGTCAGGGTGATGGACGTTTCCAGCATGCGCGCCGCGCTGGCCGAATCGGTTTCGGCCACCTGGCGGTAGCTGGCCTTGCTGATGTCCAGGCCCAACGTGGCCAGCAGGGCCAGTGCACAGGCACACAACCCCACCCAGCCGCACAGACGCCAGCGCAAACGCGTCAGCTGCTGGGCCACGGCCTGCTCAAGTTCACTCATGTCTTCCCAACGGGTGCGTGTTTTGATCGTCATTTTTTTTTCATATCTCCCCAGACCGGATCATGACACGGTTGCTTCAGCGGATGAAGATACAGTCGCGGACTGGCCACGGATTCACCCGACCGCCCCCTCTTCGCACAGCACATCAGCGCCCCGATGACTTCCGCGATCCAATCGCAACTCAAGCTGATCCGGCAAACCTTGCAGGACCGGGTTCGCGCCCGCGCCGCCGCCCAGGCGGCCGCGCAAGCCGCCGCGCGCGCCGCCCAGGCCGACACCCTGCTGTTCCGCCAGGCCGTGGGGCCGGTTCGTCCCTTGCGCACGCCCACCCGGGTGGTGACCCGCCCCACGCCCGCAGCCCCGGTGGCCCGCCAGCGGGAGCTGGATGAACGCGCCGTGATGCACGAGGCCATTTCCGACGAATTCGACGTGGAAAGCCTGCTCGACACCGACGAAGCCCTGAGCTACCGCCACCCCGGCGTCAGCCCCGAGGTGGTGCGCAAACTGCGCCGCGGCCACTGGAGCCTGCAAGGCCAGATCGACCTGCACGGCCTGCGCTCCGACGAAGCGCGCACCGCCCTGGGCCAGTTCATCCGCGACGCCCAAAAAACCGGTTGGCGCTGCGTGCGCGTGGTGCACGGCAAGGGCCTGGGTTCACCGGGCCGCACCCCGGTGCTCAAAGGCAAAACCCAGCGCTGGCTGGTGCAGAAAAAGGAAGTGCTGGCCTTTGTGCAGGCCCGGGCCTCCGACGGCGGCGCGGGCGCCCTCATCGTGCTGCTGGCGCCCAGCCCCTGAGTGGGGGGTGGCGCACCTGCACACGATACAAAATCAGTAGCTGCTCACGCTTTATCAAAAAGCGCTAGAGCCCATTTTTCTTCAAGTTCTCACCACGGCACCGCCGCGGGCGTGCCTTGGTGGTACAGCAGCTGCCATTGCGCCCCAACCTGCCGCCACACCGACGAACGCAAGGTGTGCAGCGTCAGCCCGCCCTCGGGCGAACGGTGCGCCGAGCGGTAGCTCAACAACACCGCCCCGGGTGCCAGGGGCGTGAGCGCAAAGTGACTGGACTCCACCGCGGGCGGCGACGGCTGTTCGCTCAAGAAGCGCACAACCGTGGCACGGCCATACGCCCGCCCGGAACGCCCCACCTCGTGAAAGTCGGGGTGCAGCAAGGCCTCCAACCGGGCCGCCGAACAGCGAACACCCGGGTGATGCAGTTCGACTTCCAGGGCTTGCAGGGTGGACAGGAGATCGGTCATGGCACTCACCAGAACACACAGGTGGCAAAAAAAACGGCAGCGAACAGAAATGCTCCCCAAAACCATCGTTGCGTCAGCGCGGGAGGCTCGGTGCCAAACACTTGAATACACAGAATGATCCACTCGGGCATGAGCGCTGCCACGACGCCGCCCGCCATGGCGCCAGATTTCACAAGCAAGGCCCATGGCACCGAAACCACTGTGACCTCCGTCCAATGCACCCAGAGTGCAGCCACCGCCAATGTGGCGCAGGCACCCAGCAACGCACCCAAAAGGGCGATCGCACCTCGGTACACCGCTTCATCAAGCATGCTGAATGTCTTGGTCCGCAATCGTCACCTCCCCATCTGAACCCGGTTCGTTCCCCGGGTTGACACATGATGCCCGCTCCCGCCCCGGTTGCAGCACAGGTCAGCATCGACCCAAATACTACAAAATCAATAGCTACTCACGCTTTCATTACAAGCGGTAGACGCCAATTTTCCTCAAAGAATGGCCGCCCTCTGGCCCGGGGCGCGGCGGGCGGGGGCCTGGGCGCTGGCTGGGGGCTTGAATGCTGGCCCCTTCGGGGTTCCCTGCGGAAATAACGGCCCCCACGCTCCCTGCGGTCGCTGCCCCCCAAGGGGGCGTTCACCGCCTTGGGAACGGCCCTGCGGCGGTTCATCGGGCGATGGGAGCGTCGCGGAACTCACGCCGCTTTGCTGCGCAAAGCTCTGTTCAGACAACCGCGACAAGTCAGACCACGAAGCACGCTGCGCGTGCCTCCCGCCACCCTGTGCTTCTCGGCTGCGCATGTGCGCCCCCACCCAGCGCCCAGGCCCCCGCCCGCCGGGCCCCGGGCTCGCCACCGCTTCAGGCACCCGCGCGGTTGCGCATCCAGTCGGCGGTCTGGAAAAAGCTCTGCCGCAGCCGTTGCCGCAGCTCGGGGTCCACGTCCACCTCGCCCATGGCCTGGTCCATGCAGGCCAGCCATTGGTCGCGTTCCAGCACCCCAATGGAAAACGGCATGTGCCGCATGCGCAGGCGGGGGTGGCCAAAGCGTTCCACGTAATGCTGCGGCCCGCCCAGCCAGCCGCACAAAAACCAGAACAGCTTTTGCCGCGCCTCGTCCAGCGTGCTGCCGTGCGCCGCCCGCAGCTCGGTGTAGGCGGGCTCCAGGTCCATCAGGTCATAGAACCGATCCACCAACGCCTGGATGGCCGCCTCGCCCCCGATCCATTCGAACGGGGTGATGCCGGGTTGGGAGGGGGTGTCGTCGTCGGTCATGTCGTTGTGGTCGTCTCGCAGGGGTTACAGCGCAGCCCGGCGCAACGTAGCCACCACCGGGGTGCGCAGCACCGGGCGCAGGGCCCACCAGCCGGCCAGCCAGGCCAGGGCGCCACCGGCCAGCGCGGCCAGCAGCGGCACCAGGGGGGAAGGCCGCCACGCAAACTCGAACACCCAGTGCGCCAGCCCCCAGCCCACGGCCAGGGCCACGCCCGACGCCAACAGGCCCGCCAGCAGGCCCACACCCAGCAGCTCGGCCCGTTGCACCCGGGCCAGCAGGCGCGACGAGGCACCCAGCGCCCGCATGATGGCGAATTCGCGCTCACGCTCGCCCCGTGTGGCCGACACGGCGGCAAACAGCACCACCAGCCCCGCCGTGAGGGTGAAGCCGAACAGGAATTCCACCGCCCGGATCACCTGCCCCAGCACCTGCTGCACCTGGGCCACGGTGGCGCTGGTGTCCACGGCGGTGATGTTGGGAAAGTCGCGCACCAGCGCGTTGTCGAACCGCGCCGTCTGGGCCGATGGCACGGTCTGCCCCGGCACCGACCCGGGGGCGCGGAAGGCGGCGATGTAGGTCACGGGCACTTCGGCGTCGGTGCCCGCGCCCATGTCGGCCACGGGGTACATGACGAAGAAGTTGACGCGCATGCTGGCCCAGTCCACCTTGCGCAGGCTGGTGACGGTGGATTCGCGCAGCACGCCCGCCATGTCGAAGGTGATGCGGTCGCCCAGCTTCAGGCCCAGTTCCTTGGCCAGGCCCTCTTCCACGCTGGCCCCTTGGGGGTCGTTGGCGGTCCAGGTGCCGCCCGCCAGGGTGTTGTGGCCGGGCATCTGGGCGGCGTGCGACAGGTTGAACTCGCGCTCCACCAGCCGTTTGGCCCGGTCGGTCTTGAAGCTTTCGGGCTGCACGGGCTGGCCGTTGAGGGCCACCAGGCGGCCCCGGATCATGGGGTACCAGTCGTGTCGGGCCACACCGCCTTGGGCCAGCGCGGCCTGGAAGGCCTCGGCCTGGTCGGGCTGGATGTTGATGACAAAGCGGTTGGGCGCGTCGGGCGGGGTGGCGGCGCGCCAGCTGTCCACCAGGTCGGTGCGCAGCAGCACCAGCAATACCAGGGCCATGAGGCCCACCGCCAGGGCGCTGACCTGCACCACGGCGTGGGCGCTGCGGGCGCTGAGCTGGCGGGTGGCCAGCGACAGCCACTGCGGCGCGGTGGCCTCGTTGACCAGGCGGCGCAGCAGGCGCACGGCCAGCCAGGCAGCCCCTGCAAACAGCAGCACCGCCCCGCCAAAGCCGCCCACGGCCAAGCCGCCCAGCACCGGGTCACGGCCCACGGCCATCAGCATGGCGGCAAACCCGGCCAGCCCCAGACCCAGCACGCCCGCCGAGGCGGGTTTGAGCCCGCCCACGTCGCGTCGGATGACGCGCAGCGGCGGCACCTGCGCCAGTTGCAGCACCGGCGGCAGGCCAAAGGCCACCATCAAGGTGAGCCCCAGGCCCAGGCCCAGGGCAGCGGGCCACAGGCTGGCGGCGGGCAAGGCCACGTCCAGCAAGCCGCCCAACAGGCCCACAAAGGCATGGTGCACGCCGTAGCCCAGCAGCACGCCCAGGGCGCTGGCCAGCAGGCCCACGCCCAGGAACTCCAGCGCGTGGGCGGTGGCCATCTGCCGTTGCGACAGGCCCAGCACGCGCAGCATGGCGCAGTCGTCCAGGTGGGCCTGGGCAAAACCGCGGGCGGCCATGGCCACGGCCACGGCGCTGAGCAAGGCGGCCAGCAGGGCCACGAGGTTGAGGAATTTTTCGGCGCGGCCCAGGGTTTGCGTCATTTCCGGGCGGCCCGATTCCAGCGACTCCAGCCGCGCACCACGCAGGCGGCCTTGTTCGATTTCGGCCTGCGCCCAGGCGGAAAAACCGCGCACCGCGGCCTCCGGCCCCACCAGGGCCAGGCGGTAGGCAATGCGGCTGGCGGGTTGCACCAGCCCGGTGGCTGGCAGGTCGTCGGCCCGCACCATGACGCGGGGGGCAAAACTCATGAAGCCCGCGCCCCGGTCGGGTTCCTGGGTGATGACGCCGGCAATGCGAAAGCGGGCGTCGCCCAGCCACAGCTCCTGCCCCACCGCGAGGTTGAGGGCGCTGAGCAGCCCGGCGTCCACCCAGGTGGTGCCTGCCGGGGGCACGTCGGCCACGGGCTGGCCTGCCGCCTCGGGCTGGGGGGCCACCTGCAACTGGCCGCGCAGGGGGTAGCCCGGGGCCACGGCCTTCAGGGCCACCAGCCGGGCGGTGCCGCCCTGTTCGTCGGGCGCACGGCCCATGGTGGGGAAGCTGAGGGTCTGCACCGCCTGCAGGCCGCGCTGGCGCAGCTGCTCAGCCACCGCAGGCGGGGCGGGCTGGTCGGAGGCCAGCACCGCGTCCCCCCCCAGCAGCTGGCGGGCGTCGCGCTGCAGGCCGCCTTGCAGGCGGTCGGCAAAAAAGCCCACCGAGGTGAGCGCGGCCACGGCCAGCGCCACGGCCACCACCAGCAGGCGCAGCTCGCCCGCACGCCAGTCGCGCCACAGCGAACGCGCGGCCAGCCGCCAGACGCGGGTCACTTGGTGCCGAAGATGCGGTCGCCCGCGTCACCCAGGCCGGGCACGATGTAGCCGTGGCTGTTGAGGCCGCGGTCCACCGCGGGGGTGTAGATGGGCACGTCGGGGTGGCGGTCGTGGAAGGTCTTGATGCCTTGCGGGCAGGTCACCAGGCAGGCAAAGCGGATGGAGCGGGGGTTGGTTTGTTTGAGGCGGTCCACCGCGGCCACGGCGCTGTTGCCGGTGGCCAGCATGGGGTCGAGCACGATCACGTCACGCTCGTGCATGTCTTGCGGCATCTTGAAGTAGTACTCCACCGCCTGCAGGGTGTCGGGGTCGCGGTACAGGCCGATGTGGCCCACCCGGGCGCTGGGGATGACGTTGAGCATGCCGTCCAGAAAGCCGTTGCCCGCCCGCAGGATGGAGGCCAGCACGATCTTCTTGCCGTCAATGACCGGCGACATCATGGTTTCGAGCGGGGTCTCGATCTCGATGTTGTGCGTGGGCATGTCGCGGGTGATTTCGTAGGCCAGCATGGCGCTGATCTCGTGCACCAGTTGCCGAAAGCTCTTGGTGCTGGTGTCTTTCTGGCGCATCAGCGTCAGTTTGTGCTGCACCAGGGGGTGCTGGATGACGTGGACTTGGGGCTGGGACATGGCAGGCTTTCAGGCAAGGGGGCGGTTTTTCCCGAGGAAAAAGCCGCCCGCAACGGACATGCGCCAAGTGTAGGGGCTGGGAGAAACCCTGAGAGCGCACTCAGGCCACCGACCGTACCGATGCGTCGGCCCCCGTGTCGGGGCGGGTGGGAACGGCGTCGTAAATGAGCCGCTCGGGGTGCGAAAAGCACAGAAAACGCCGGTGTGTGGCCCGTCCAATGGCGCACAAGCCCACGCGCTGGGCCACCTCCAAGCCCATTTGCGTGATGCCGCTGCGCGACACCACCACGGCAATGCCCATCTGCGCGGCCTTGATGACCATCTCGCTGGTCAGGCGGCCGGTGGTGTAGAACACCTTGTCGTCCCCGCGCTGGGTGGCGGCATCCTGCAACCACATCCAACCGGCAATGGCGTCCACGGCGTTGTGCCGCCCCACGTCCTCGACGAACAGCAGCTGCTCGTGCCCGCGAAAGAGTGAACAGCCGTGCACCGAGCCGGCCTCCTTGTACACGCTGTCCTGCAGCCGGATGGTGTTGACGATGGCCTGCAATTGACTCTGCCGGACCTGGGCCTGGTCGGGCAGGCGGATGCCATCCACCGATTCCATCAGACTGCCAAACACGCTGCCCTGGCCGCAGCCGGTGGTGACCACCCGGCTGGCGGTGCGGGCTTCGATGTCGTCGATGCCATGGCGGGTGCGGACGGCGGCGGCACCCACCTCCCAATCCACCGTGATGGACTCGATGTCGTTCACCGACTGCACCAGCCGCTGGTTGCGCAGGTAGCCCAGCACCAGCCACTCGGGCTGGCCCCCCAATGTCATCAGCGTGACCAGCTCGCGCTTGTCCACGTACACCGTCAGCGCCCGCTCTGCCGGAATGGACAGCGAGCTGATGTCCCCCCACTCGTTGACCACCTGGACGGTGCGCGTCAGCGGCGCACGGGCGTGGGTCAGCGTGGGGCCACTCGGCACCAGCTTCAGGTGTTCAGCAGGCATGCTCAGGACTTCTTGGCCGGTTCTTTCGCAGCCGGGGCTGTGGGCGCGGAGGCCGCCGCAGGCACAGGGGGAACGAAAGGCCCCGGATCGGCACACGCGGGCATGGACGGTGCCGACTTGGAATCCTTCTTGGCGGTCTTGAAGTAATGCGCCACGGCCCGGTCCTGGGCCTTGCAGCTCAGATAGGCCTCGACCTTGCTGCCATGGGCCGCCTTGGCAGCGGCCTCGGCGGCCTTGGCCTTGGCTTCGTCGGACGGGGCGGGCAGCTTGGCCCAGGCAACACCGCTGACCAGGGCCAGCGACACGAGGGTGATCGGGAGTTTCATCGCAGGTTCACCTGAAAAAAGGGTTGGGCCTTCAGGCCGAAGCGGCAGACGCCGGGGACTGCGGTGCCTGGGGCGCCGCACCGCCACTGCGCTGCGCCGGGATCTTGCCCGCCTTGATGTCGTCGTACCACAGCTCGTGGTGTTCCTTGGCCCAGCCTTCGTCGACATAGCCGGTCTTCATGGCACCGTACGCCCCCTTGACGCCCACCGTGCCCATGTAGATGTGGCCGATCAGCAGCGTCAGCATCACCAGCGCCGCCACGGCGTGGATCATGTGCGCCACCTGCATGTCGCCCCGCAGCAGGCCGAACCCAGGCACCAGCTTGTCCAGCACCAGGCCGGAGCCCACCACCACCAGGCCGGGGAAGCAAACGCCCCACCAGAACATGCCCTTTTCGCCCGCGTTGAAGCGGTGCGACGGGATTTCGTGGTCGCCCAACATGCCACCGGCCTTGGACAACCAGACAAAGTCGGCCTTGTTGGCGATGTTGTCCTTGACGAACGTGACGATGACGATGATCAGCGACACCGCAAACAGCGGCCCCATGAAGTTGTGCACGTTCTTGAGGACGTAGGTCAGCCAGCCGAACAACGTGCCCCCGATCACCGGCAGGACGAAGAACTTGCCAAAGGCCATGACGATGCCCGACAGGCCCAGCATCAAGAACGCCGCGGCGTTGGCCCAATGGGCCACCCGCTCGAACGGGGTGAAGCGCTCGATCTTGCGGCCCGTGTCAGGCACATGCCCGCCCAGCACGCCTTTGGTCTTGTAGAAAATGCCCAGCGCCAGCAGCGTGATGAGCAGCAGCGACCCGCCATAGGGCAGGATCCACTGGTTGCGCACCTGCCGCCAAGCCTCGCCGGCATTGGTGGGGCGCAGGCCGGGGTAATCCACGGTGGCCTGGATGAGGTTGCCGGCCTCGGGCGCCTGCGTCAGCGGCAAGCTGCTGTAGCCGGTGACCCCAGACCCGACTTGGCGCCACATGGGCGCGTTGTTGCCGGGTTGGACCTTGGCGCGCTCGCCGTTGGTCTGCGTGGCATAACCCGGCTGCTCGCTGGCCTCGGGTTTGACCTCGAAGATGTTGGCGCTTTGCACACCGTTGGTGGCACTCGGGGCCGGTGCCGGGCTGCTGCCCTGCGCCAGGGCCATCGGCGCGGCCAGCGCAACCGCCAGCGACGCGGCCAGCAGCCAGGGGGTGAAACGTGGGCTCATGGGGAACCTCCGTTCAGTTGGTCACGCGCTGGTAGTCGCTCATGCCGTACTGGGCACGGGCCTTGAGCTGCTGGGTCCAGGCGTTGGAATCACCCGCAGCCCAACTGCCCTGCTTGAAGACCGTGGACTCGGTCCCCGTTGCAGGGGAAGCATCTTGCCCAGCAGCCGAGCGCCGCCCTTGAACCTGAGGGGCTTCGCCACAGGCCGCCAGCGCCAGGCACAGGGTTGCCAGCACGGCCACGCCGCCCAGCCGAACCTTGGATGAGGAAGTGTTGCGGACGGTCATGATGCTTTGCCCTCCTTGGCAGGCGTGGCAGCGCCAGGCTTGCCTGCGGTCTGCGAACCATAGGCCGTGCCCCAACCCCAGACCTCGGCCCCCTTGCCACGCTGCACCACGCGGGCACGCAGGATGTCGGCCACCACGTCGCCGTCACCCGCCAGCAGGGCCTTGGTGGAGCACATTTCGGCACAGGCGGGCAGCTTGCCCTCGGCCAGGCGGTTGCGGCCGTACTTCTCGAACTCGGCCTCGCTGCCGTTGGCCTCAGGTCCCCCGGCACAGAAGGTGCACTTGTCCATCTTGCCGCGCACCCCAAAGGTGCCTTGGCCCGGGAACTGGGGGGCGCCAAACGGACAGGCGTAGCTGCAATACCCGCAGCCAATGCACACGTCCTTGTCGTGCAGCACCACGCCTTCGTCGGTGCGGTAGAAGCAGTTGACGGGGCAGACGGCCATGCAGGGCGCGTCGGAGCAGTGCATGCAGGCCACCGACAGGGATTTTTCGCCCGGCAGGCCGTCGTTGAGGGTCACCACCCGGCGGCGGTTGACGCCCCAGGGCACCTCGTGTTCGTTTTTGCAAGCGGTGACGCAGCCGTTGCACTCGATGCAGCGCTCTGCATCGCAAATGAATTTCATGCGTGCCATGGTTCAAGCCTCCTGCCGAGCCGCCTCAAAGGACGCTTGCGCCCCCTCGGGGGGCAGCGAATGAATGTGAGCGTGGGGGTTCATTCTTTACGCCTTCTCGATGTTGCAGATCTGAGTCTTGGTTTCCTGCATCATGGTCACGATGTCGTAACCATATGCGGTGGCGGTGTTGACCGCCTCACCACGCACCACGGGCATCGCGCCTTCGGGGTAGTGGTCCTTCAGGTCCTGCCCTTGCCAACGGCCCGAGAAGTGGAACGGCAGGAACACCGTGTCCGGCCCCACACGTTCGGTCACCAGTGCTTGCACGTTGATGCGCGCCCCGGTGGGCGACACCACCCACACCCGGTCGCCATTGCGGAAGCCGCGTGCCGCCGCGGTGGCCGGGTTGACCTCGACAAACATCTCCTGCTGAAGCTCGGCCAACCAGGGGTTGGAGCGGGTTTCCTCGCCACCGCCTTCGTACTCGACCAGACGGCCCGAGGTCATGATGAGCGGGAACTTCTCGTACAGCTTGTCTTCGACGTTCTTTTTCTGTAGCGACTTGTACAGAATGGGCAAGCGCCAGCGGTTCTTTTGGTCGTCATGGCTGGGGTACTTTTCAACCATGTCGGGCCGCGTGCCAAAAATGGGCTCGCGGTGTTGGGGAATGGCGTCGGGGAAGTTCCAGACCACCGCCCGCGCCTTGGCGTTGCCGAAGGGGTGGCAGCCGTGGTTCTTCATGAACACGCGGATCATGCCGCCGCTGGCGTCGGTCTTCCAGTTCTTGCCTTCGGCCTTGGCCTTCTCGGCATCGGTCAGCTCGTCCCACCAGCCCAGCTTCTTCAGCAGCACATGGTCCAGCTCGGGGTAGCCGGTGGTGATGTCAGCCCCTGCAGAGTGGGAACCGTCTTCCGCCAGCAAGCTCACCCCCTCGCGTTCCACGCCGAAGTTGGCGCGGAAGTTGCCCCCGCCCTCCATCACGTGTTTGCTGGTGTCGTACAGGTTGGGCGAACCCGGGTGCTTGAGTTCCGGCGTGCCGTAGCAGGGCCAGGGCAGGCCGAAGTAGTCCCCGGTCATGTCGTAGCCGGTTTCCTTGTCCACCACGGTGCCCTTGCACTTGAGCGTCTTCACGTCAAAGGCGTGCATGTTGCGCATGTGGGCCTTGAGGCGTTCAGGGCTGTGGCCGGTGTAGCCAATGGTCCAGACGCTGCGGTTGATCTCGCGCAGGATGTCTTCCACCACCGGCTCGTCCTGGCCCTTGACCTTCTGCATCTGGTAGTTCTTGACCAGTTCCTTGCCAAACCCCAGTTTTTCGGCGAACTGGTACATGATCATGTGGTCGGAGCGGCTCTCCCACAGCGGCTCGATGACCTTTTCGCGCCATTGGACCGAGCGGTTGGATGCCGTGCAGGACCCGCTGGTTTCGAACTGCGTGGCCGCAGGCAACAGGTACACCGCCCGGTTGGGGTTGAGGTCTTCGGCCTTGCCGGGCATGGCCGCCATGGCCGCGGTGGCCGACGGGTAGGGGTCCACCACCACCAGCAGGTCCAGCTTGTCCATGGCGCGTTTCATCTCCAGCCCGCGCATCTGCGAGTTGGGGGCGTGGCCCCAGTAGAACACCCCGCGCAGGTTGCTGTCCTGGTCGACCAGCTCGTTTTTCTCCAGCACGCCGTCGATCCAGCGAGACACGGTGATGCCGGGTTTTTCCATCATGCCGGGGGCGTACTGGGCCTTGATCCAGTCGTACTCCACCCCCCAAGTGGCGGCAAAGTGCTTCCAAGACCCCGCGGCCAAGCCGTAGTAACCCGGCAGCGAGTCGGGGTTGGGCCCCACATCGGTGGCGCCTTGCACGTTGTCGTGGCCGCGGAAGATGTTGGTCCCGCCACCGGTCTTGCCGATGTTGCCCAGTGCCAGTTGCAGGATGCACGACGCGCGGACCATGGCGTTGCCAATGCTGTGCTGCGTCTGGCCCATGCACCACACGATGGTGCCGGGGCGATGGTCGGCCAGCATCTTGGCCACCTTGATCATCTGCTCTTCCTTGACGCCACAGACCTCTTCAACCTTGTCCGGTGTCCACTTTTCCAGCACGTCGGCACGCACCTTCTCCATGCCGTACACGCGGTCGTTGATGTACTTTTTGTCTTCCCAACCGTTCTTGAAGATGTGGTGCAGCAGACCGAACAGGAAGGGAATGTCGGTGCCGGACCGGATGCGCACGTACTCGTCGGCCTTGGCGGCGGTGCGGGTGAAGCGTGGGTCCACCACGATCATCTTGCAGCCGTGCTCCTTGGCATGCAGCATGTGCAGCATGGAGACGGGGTGCGCCTCGGCCGCGTTGGAGCCAATGTACAGAGCGACCTTGCTGTTTTGCATGTCGTTGTACGAGTTGGTCATGGCCCCGTAACCCCAGGTGTTGGCCACACCGGCCACCGTGGTGGAGTGACAAATGCGGGCCTGGTGGTCGCAGTTGTTGGTGCCCCAGAAGCTCACGAACTTGCGCAGCAGGTAAGACTGCTCGTTGCTGTGCTTGGACGAGCCGATGAAGTACACGCTGTCCGGGCCGCTGGCCTCGCGCAGGGTCTTCATCTTGGCGGTGATTTCGTCCAGCGCCTGGTCCCAGCTGATGCGCTGGTACTTGCCATTGACCAGCTTCATGGGGTAGCGCAGGCGGTACTCGCCATGGCCATGCTCACGCAAGGCCGCCCCCTTGGCGCAATGGGCACCGAGGTTGATGGGCGAATCGAACACCGCCTCCTGCCGCACCCAGACGCCGTTTTCCACAATCGCATCGGTCGCGCAGCCCACCGAGCAGTGGGTGCACACCGTGCGTTTGACTTCCACCTTGCCCTTGCCAACCGCCGCACCGGCGTTGGAGGCCTGGGCCTTTTTCACCAACGACAGCTGCGTGGCGGCCAGGCCCACCCCCACGCCCAGGCCGGAACGGCGCAGAAACCCCCGCCGATCCATGGTGGGCAGGGCATTGGCCAGGCCACGGCCCAGGTGATGCACCATCGCTGAGGCACCCGCGCGCGCGGTGCCCGAAGACTTTTTGGTCAACAACATGCGTGTCTCCTCTGGCCGGGGCTCAAACCCGGGTGGTTTCGTAGTACTTCTTGACCCGTTCGGTCAGTGCGTAGCCACCGCCCCGCTCCGGAAGAGGCAAAGGCTCCACCACCGCCTGGGTTTCAGGGGCAGAGGGGCGTGACCCGATGGTGGCCACGGCGGCGAGCGCACCGACAGCGCCGGCACCGGCAAAAAAACGACGTCGCTGCACGGTGGGCGCAGCGGTCTGGACGGGTTGGGTCATGTGGAGTCTCCTGAGGACGCAATGAACGGCATCACCCCCGAATCTACGCGCCAACCCCACCCACTCACAAGGGCCTGAAGATCGCCCTCACCCGTTGCCTGCGGCTCAAGCGCCAAGCAGTGCCCCTTGTGTTGGCCAATGAGATGCCCCCAGGCGTTGTCCCAAGCAAATTTCAGACCAGACCACACCACCGACGTATGCACGCTTGTGCCAATGTTCGAGCAAGCGTTGCCACATCGACACCGACAACCCGCCCACGTGTCGCGACAATTTGTCGCACCCCCTTGCGGCACCATTGCAAACGACCTCCTGGGGTTTCCACTGACTCGCCAACCCCAATACCCAAGTAATTTACTCAGCTGAATATCGGCATGAACACCCCCCTCTTCCCCGAAAAATTGGCCGAAGGCTGGCCCGATTGGTCCATCCTCATCGTGGACGACGAGCAGGGCATGCGAAATTTCCTGGTCAAAACCCTGGCCCCGAGATGCCATTTCGTGATGAGTGCGGGCAGCGCCGAAGAAGGCATGGAGTGGTTGAGCAGCCACCATGTGGACCTGGTCATCCTCGACATCTCCTTGCCCGGCCGGGACGGGGTGACCTGGCTCAAGGAACTGCGTGCGCAGGGTTGTTCGGCCGAGGTGATCCTGATCACCGCGTTTGCCGACCTGGACACCGCCATCGAGGCCTTGCGGGCTGGCGCATCCGACTTCATCCTCAAGCCATTCCGCGTGCCGCAAATCCTCAATGCGGTCAAGAAATGCGTGGAGCGCAGCCACCTGCGCCGCGAGAACTACGTGCTGCGCCGCGGGCTGCACGAAGCACAGTCCCAGCACAGTGCGCTGGTCGGCCAATCGGCCTGCATGCAGCAGCTGCGCGACGCCATCGATCGCGTGGCCCAGGTGGACAGCACCGTACTGATCCAGGGCGAGTCGGGCACCGGCAAGGAGCTGGTGGCCCGTGAACTGCATGCCCGCAGCCCGCGCCGGGAGGGGCCCTTCGTGCCGCTCAACTGTGCGGCGCTGTCGCCCGAGCTGATGGAGATGGAGCTGTTCGGGCATGCACACCAGCATGCAAGCCGCGGCATGGAACCCGCCCGCAACGGCCTGTTCTACTACGCCCAAGGCGGCACGCTGTTCCTCGACGAAGTGGCCGAACTGCCGTTGACCGTGCAGGCCACGCTGCTGCGCACCATCGAAGAACTGACGTTCCGCCCCGTGGGCGGTGTGCAGCGCGTGCCGGTCAACGTGCGGCTGATCGCGGCCACCAACCGCTCGCTGGATCAGGCGGTGGCCCAGGGGCGTTTTCGTGCGGACCTGTACTACCGCCTGCAGGTGGTGGACCTTCGCCTGCCCCCGCTGCGCGACCACAAGGAAGACCTCGCCCCGCTGTTCAACCACTTTGTGCAGCAGTTGGCCCCGCGGCTGGGGCAACCGCCTTTGCTACTGTCTGACGCGGAGGCCGCGTACCTCAGCCAATACGACTGGCCCGGCAACTGCCGCGAACTGCGCAACCTGGTGGAACGTTCACTCATCCTCGGTTCGCTCAACGTGTCGGCGCTGTACCCCGGCTCGGGCAGCCCCAAGGCACTTCCCGCCACCACCGACCTGGCCACCCTGGAAAAGCAGCACATCCTGTCGGTGCTGGAGTCTGTGGGCGGCGACAAG
Source organism: Hydrogenophaga soli (assembly GCF_054777695.1). Taxonomy (NCBI): domain Bacteria; kingdom Pseudomonadati; phylum Pseudomonadota; class Betaproteobacteria; order Burkholderiales; family Comamonadaceae; genus Hydrogenophaga; species Hydrogenophaga soli. The sequence goes on from NZ_BAAHAK010000003.1 coordinate 59,500, forward strand.
ACCCAGGCGGCCCGCTTGCTGGGCGTCTCGCGCCGCACGCTGGAGCGGCGGGTGGCCGACTGGAGCCAGGCATGACGCCCCCTCCCCATCGCCCCAGGGGGGCCATGCGCCACTGGCTGGAACGCTCGGTGCGCCACAAGCTGCTGGCCATGGCGCTGGGGCCGCTGGTGGTGGTGTTTCCCTTGTTGGTGCTGGCGCTCAGCCTGTGGGGGTCGGTCACCTATGACCGCCTGCTGATCACCAAGGTCCGCAGCGACCTGGCGGTGGCCCGCGGCCATTTCGATCAGGTGCTGGGCAACGTGGGCGCAGGCACCCGGGCGGTGGCCGAATCACACCGGCTGCACCAGCTGCTGGACCACACACCGGTGCCGGACGCGGTGCAAGCCCTGCTGCACACCGAGCGCGAGCGGCTGGGGCTGGACTTCCTGCGCTGGCAGCCCCTGGGAGGGCCAGCCCCCGATCCCGCCCAGCAGCTGCCTGTGGCCGTGCTGAGTGCGCTGCGTGACGACGCCAAACCCGAACGGGCGCAACTGAAAGTGCTGGCCCCGGCGGACCTGCAGCAACTGGCACCCGAGCTGATGCACCGCCTCGCCATCCCGCTGCTGCCCACGCCCAATGCCGCCCACAGCGACCGGGAGCGCGAGAACCGGGCCATGGTGGCCGTGGCGGTGCGACTGGTTCACGATGGGCAAGACCGCCCCGTGGGCCTGCTGGCGGGCGGGGTGCTGCTCAACCAGAACCTGGACTTTGTGGACCACATCAACCACCTCGTCTACCCCGAAGGTTCACTGCCGTTTGGCAGCCAGGGCACGGCCACGCTGTTCCTGGACGACGTGCGCATCACCACCAACGTCCGGCTGTTTCAGGACCAGCGCGCCATCGGCACCCGGGTGTCGCAAGCCGTGCGCCAGGCGGTGCTGGACGAGGGGCGCACCTGGCTGGACCGCGCCTTTGTGGTCAACGACTGGTATGTCAGCGCCTACGAGCCGCTGCTCGACGCCGACGACCAGCGCATCGGCATGCTGTACGTGGGCTTCCTGGAACAGCCCTTTCGCTGGGTGCGACTGGCGTTGCTGGGGCTGATGGCCTTGATCTTTCTGATCACCATGGCGTTCGCCGCCCGCTTCTCGCTTCGCTGGGCACGCAGCATCTTCCGCCCCGTGGAGCGCATGAACCGCACCATGCAGCGCGTGCAGGACGGCAACGACGCCGCCCGCGTGGGCCCGCTGGCCGCGCAGGACGAACTGGGGGCCCTGGCCAGCCACCTGGACCAATTGCTCGACCGCATGGCGGAAAAAACCGATGCCCTGCAACGCTGGGGCCAGGAGCTGGACCAGCGCGTGGCCGAACGCACGGCCGAGCTGGCCGCCAGCAACGCCTCGCTGCAACGCACGCAGCAGCAACTGGTCAAGAGCGAAAAGCTGGCCGTCATGGGCCAGTTGGCGGCCAGCGTGGCGCATGAAATCAACAACCCCATCGCCGTCATGCAGGGCAACCTGGACTTGATGCGCGACACCCTGGGGCCCGCAGCCGCACCCGTGCTGGCCGAAATGCGGTTGCTGGACGAACAGATCGAGCGCATGCGGCTGATCGTGCAACAGCTGCTGCAACACGCCCGTCCGGAGGAATACGCGGGGTACGTCGAGCCGCTGGACGTCAACGACACGGTGCGTGCCTGCCTGGTGCTGGTCAACCACCGGCTGGCCCAGACGCGCATTGCGGTGGTGCAGCGGTTGGAGGCCCGACACCGGGTGGCGTGCAACCGGCAGGAGCTTCAGCAGGTGGTCATCAACCTGCTGATCAACGCCATCGGTGCCATGCCCCAGGGCGGAACGCTGACCCTGGCCACCCACGACACGCCCGAGGGCACCTGCATTGAAGTGCACGACAGCGGCCCCGGCCTGAGCCCCGAGGTGCAGCAGCGGCTGTTCCAACCCTTCTTCACCACACGGCGTGACGGCAACGGCCTGGGGTTGTGGATCAGCCTGGGGCTGGTGGAACGTTACGGCGGCGACATCCGCGCCGCCAACCACATCGACGGCCCGGGCGCGGTGTTCACCATCTGCCTGCCAGATTCAACAAATCAATAGCAAACAATTCAATCAAATAAAGCGGTAGAGGCAAATTTTTATTCAAAACTCAGGCCAGCATATCGAAGCCCTGGGCCTCGACGCTGACAAAGGCCTGCGTCAGCACCGCCAGCGCGGCGTAAAAGCGCGCCCGCGGGTGGGCGCCCACCTCCTCGCACAAGGCAGGCACCCAGGTTTGCACATGGGTCGTGAAAAACCGGCGTTGCTCGGTGAGGTTGGCCACCGCCACGTCGTCGCCCGCGATGAGGTAGCGCATGACCTCGAACACATAGGCCACGTGGTCTTCGGTTTCGGGCATCTGCTCGTCGCGGGTCAGGCCCAGGCGATCCAGGTCCGCCCGAAGCGCGGCCAGGGGCTTCTCGTTCAGGAAGCCCGCCAGGTGGTGTGACGCATAGGGGGCCACCTCGGGCTTGCCCACACCGCCGAACAAGGCGTCAAACTCGTCGGCCACGGCCGCCGCATCCAGCGTGCGGGCCACGCCCACCAGCTGTTGCCAAGGCTCCTGCAGAAAACCACCGGGCACGGGGGTCTCGGTCACCGCCACCTGGAGCTGGGCCATCAGCTCGGTGTCGGGCGGGGCGTAATACAGGTGCGACAGCAAACCGTACAACTCGGCGCGGGCCACCTCCTCGTCCAGGGCGGCTTGGGCATGCAGGTTCAGATCGGTCATGGCGGATGGACGGGGAAAAAGGAATCAAAGGTCGGTGATGCGCACTTCGCCGGAGGACGAATACAGGTCCACCACACGGCAATCGCCGCACATTTTCAGCCGCTCCAGCGCCTCCCCCTGGAACATGGCGTGCCCGGCCAGGCGGCCCAGCATGGCTTCGATGCCTTGCAGGGTGCCAAAGGGCTTTTGGCAGCGAACGCAGCGGTAGGGCTGTGCCTCGTGCAACACCCGGGCGCGCGAGCGGGCCTCGTTCAGCCACAGGCGCGGCTGCAAGCTCAGGGCCTGCTCGGGGCAGGTCTTGACGCACAGGCCGCACTGCACGCAGTTTTTCTCGATGAAACGCAGCTGTGGCGACTCGCGGTTGTCTTGCAGGGCCGACGCCGGGCAGGCGCTCACACAGGCCATGCACAGGGTGCAGCGTGACGCCTCCACCGCCACCGCGCCCCACGGGGCCACGGCGGGCAAGGGCACGGCGTCGGGTGGGGTCTGCGCCTGCAGCACCGGGGCTTGTTGCTGCAAGGCATCCAGCGCCAGCTCCAGGGTGGCCCGTTTGTCGGCTTGCCAGCCGAAGCCCGCGGGGCGTGCCACCGTCTGCGCCGGTGGGGCCTGAAGGGCTGCGTCCAGCTCGGCCAGGTCACGGGCATCCCTCACCTCCAGCAGGCGCAAGTGCTCGCCCGAGTAGCCCAAGCCGGTCATCAGCGCCTGGGCAACGGCCATCTGTTGGCGCAAGGCCTCGCGGTATTGGGGGGCCTCGGCCCCGGTCATCAGCACCCAGACCTGCGACGCGCCTTGGGCCAGGGCAGCCAGCCAGGCGTCCAAGCCCAGCGAGGCGGCGTGCCACACCGCGAAGGGAATCACACGGGCAGGCACCCCGTGCACCGCAGGGTCGAGCGAGGCGGCACGGCCCAGGTCTTGCAGCAACGCGGCCCCGGCCTCTTGCTGGTGAATCAACAACACCGCGTCGCGCCCACCGGCGCGGGCATGGGTTGACAGCAGGGTTTTGATGCGCACCCCCTGGTCCGGCACCCGGGGGTAGGCGTAGGTCAGCGCCCCCGTGGGGCACACGGTGGTGCAGGTGCCACACCCCACGCACAGGTGGGGGTTGACCTCGATGCGCTGCTGCCGCAACTGGCTGGTGATGGCCGACGCCGAGCACAGCTCCACGCAGGCATTGCAACCCAACTGCGCATTGCGGCCATGGGCGCACAGCGCGGCCTTGTATTGGAAGAATCGGGGTTTTTCGAACTCGCCCACCGCGTCGCGCAGCGCCACCACGGTGGACAGGGTGCGGGACACGTCGGCGTTTGCAGGCAGGTGCCAGTACCCCTGGGGCGGTTGGTGCTGGCTGAACGCGGGGCTGTCGCGAAGGTCCAGCACCAGGTCGAACCGGTCTTCCGGCTGCTGTGCCGCCCGTCCGAAATGGATGGCCCCCGCCACCTCGCAGCGCTGCACACAGGCCCGGTGGTTGTCACAACGGGACAGGTCGATCTGGTAGTCCAACCCGATGGCCCCTTCGGGGCAGGCCGCCACACAGGCGTTGCAGCGGGTGCACAGGTCCAGGTCAATGGGGTTGGTGGTTTCGCGCACCAGGGTGAACGCCCCCAGCCAGCCAGTGAGCGACTGCACCCGCCCGGCCAACACCGGCCAGGGTCGGGCCTGTTGCCCTGCGCCGCCCGTGGCCAGCAGGGTCACGTCCAGCACATCGGCCACCTGGCGGGCCAGGGCCTCGGCGCGTTCCAGCGGGCCGATGACCAGCAGACGCCCCTGGCTGGCAAACGTCACGGTGGGCACCGGTTCGGGATCGGGCAAACGTGCAGCGGCCAGCAGCGCGGCCATCTTGGGGGTGGCGGCCCGCCCTTGTCGGCCCCAGCCTGCGGTTTCACGCAGGTTCACGAAGCGAATGGGCCGCACGTCCAGCGGAACCGCCCCTTCGGTCTGCTCGGCCAGTTCGGTGAACAGGCGCTGCTCCTGGGTGCAGGCCACCACCAACGCGTCGGGGCGACAGGCGGCTTTCTGGAACGCAGGCGCGTCGCGACGGCACAGGGCGTGGTGAACCGTCAGCGGCTCATCCAGCACCCGGCCCAGGGCCTGGGGGTCCAGCGGCAGGGTCTGGTTGCAGGAGCAGATCAGCGTGGTCATGGGGCGTGGTCGTGGGTTCGGGCGGAGGGGACGGCTCGGCCAGCGCCGTCTCGCCAGGGAGGTCGGCGGCGGGCATGGCAGGCGCTTCAGCCGTGGGGGCCGGCGGGTTCGACAGGCGGGTGTGATCGAAGAAGGGCGAGGACAGCATCTCCGCCACCACCTCGGGTTCGATGGGGCTGGGAATGGAGTAGTCGTCGATGTAGATGTCCAAGCCGTCCATGACGTTGAAGCGCGGATCGGCAAACAGCTTCTTCATCGCGGCATTGCGGACCTGTGTGGACACGCCACGGGCCACAAAGCGGGAAAAGTCGGCTTCGGGGGTCAACGCCGCCACGTCGGCCAGGGTGGGCAGGTCGGGCGTTGGAGTGGCCGTGGCGAGGGTGGGCGGCGGCTCTAGCAGCTCTAGCGGAGCCGGGGTGGCCTCGGCCTGCGCCACTGGCGGCGGCGCGGACACGGCCACCGCAGGCACCACCGGAGCCGCGGGTGGCCGGGACTCGGCCTTGCGCCGCGACCACCGGCTGAAAAAACCGTCTTCAGCCGCCATGACCATCCCCCTCGCCGCCTTGGCCACGGCCCCCTTTGCGTCGGCCTGACGCATCGGTGGAAATGCTGACCGGGTTGCCAAAGCGATCCGTCAACGACTGGAAGCTCTGGGGCCGCTGGCGTCGCTTGGGCTCGGGGCGGTAGTGGGTGTCGGTGAAGTCGCGCAGCCAGGCCACCACGTCGGGCGGGGCATCCACGCGGTCCACCTGCTCCTGGGCGTCCAGCCAGCGACCGGCGTCGTGGTAGCTGAGGGTGACCTCCAGCGGCACGGCCACGGGCTCAGGCTCGCCGGGCAGATCCTCCAGCCGCCACATCACCCACCAGCAGGGCTGGTCGGTGCTCAGGTTGAGGAACAGGCCTTCGGCATCGTCGCGGTGCAGCGCCACTTCGCGCCCGGTGTGCATCCACAGCGCGCCGTCGTCGTGCCGCTCCACACACGCCGAGTGGGGCAACCCGGGGGCGTGCGGCCACACGCCCACCAGCACCCAGCGCCAGGGCTGCCAGCGCGCCATGGGGCCGGGCACCCGCTCGCGGCGGAACTGCACCTGCACAGGAAGGACCGGAACGTCGGCCATGGCCTGCCTTCAGGTCTCTTTGGAAATCTTGATGCTGGGGAACTTGGACGAAAAGTCCTTGGCCCGCTGCGCGATCTTGATGGCCACCTGCCGCGCCACCGCCTTGTAGATGTGGGCGATTTCGCCGTCAGGATCGACCACCACCGTGGGTTTGCCCGAGTCGGCCTGCACCCGAATCTGCATGTTCAGCGGCAGCGCACCCAGGTGGTCCATGCCGAATTCGGCCGCCATGCGCTTGCCACCATCGGCACCAAAGATGTGTTCGGTGTGGCCGCAGTTGGGGCAGCAGTACACGGCCATGTTTTCCACGATGCCGAGGATGGGCACGCCCACCTTCTCGAACATCTTGATGCCCTTGCGGGCGTCCAGCAGGGCAATGTCCTGCGGCGTGGTGACGATGACCGAGCCCGTGAGCGGCACCTTCTGGCTCAGGGTGAGCTGGATGTCGCCCGTGCCGGGGGGCATGTCCACCAGCAGGTAGTCCAGGTCTTTCCAGTTGGTCTGGCGCAGCAGTTGGTCCAGCGCCTGGGTGGCCATGGGGCCACGCCAGATCATGGCCTCGTCCTTGTCCACCAGGAAGCCGATGGACATGACCTGAAGGCCGTAGTTTTCCAGCGGCTCCATGGTCTGGCCGTCCAGGCTTTCGGGGCGGCCTTCGATGCCCATCATCATGGGTTGGCTGGGGCCGTAGATGTCGGCATCCAGAATGCCCACGCGGGCCCCTTCGGCGGCCAGCGCCAGCGCCAGGTTGACGGTGGTGGTGCTTTTGCCCACCCCCCCCTTGCCCGAGGCCACGGCCACGATGTTCTTGACGTTGGGCAGCAGGTTCACGCCCCGCTGCACCTGGTGGGCAATGATCTTGGAGCTGATCTGGACCGACACGTTGCCCACGCCCGGCACGCTGCGGGCGGCGGCAATCAGCGCCTGACGAAAGCCCGGGATCTGGCTGGCGGCGGGGTAGCCCAACTCCACGTCGAACGACACGTCGCCGTCCTGCACCTGCAGGTTTTTCAGGGCTTTGGTGGTGACGAAGTCTTTGCCGGTGTTGGGGTCAATCACCGTCTGAAGGGCGGCTTGAAGGGCGGACAGGAGCGTCTGGGGTTCGATGGTCATGCCCCAAAGTCTAGCCCGGCACGCCACTGAACCCCCACCCGCCCTCACGTGCCCTTGAAGCATGCAGTGGTTTTGCGTCCGCTCAGAGGTAGGTGGACGCCAGTCCGCCATCCACCGGCAGGTTGATGCCGCTGACCCACCGCGACTCGTCGGCGCACAAAAAGGCCACCACCGGGGCCACCTCGTCGGCCAGGGCCGGGCGTTTCATGCGGTGGGCGTCGGCCTGCACCCGGTCCTGACCCAGCATTTGCACAAAGTCGCCCAGGATGGGGGTGAACACCGGGCCGGGGGCCACGCAGTTCATGCGCACCCCGTGCTTCAGGAACCACGCCTGCGACTGGGTCACGGTCCAGACGATCAGCGCCTCCTTGAAGTACTGGTAGCAGGTCTCCTGCACCACCGGGTGTTTGGCCAGCCAGGCCAGCCCGGCTTCGAACGACGGGGTTTGGCCCAGCGCCTTGTGCACGTCCAGCCGCTGCGGCCACTCCGTCCCCAGGATGGACGAGATGTTGACGATGGCCCCGCCCTCGGGCAGGCGCTCCAGCGCCCGGGCGCACAGGTGGCGCAGGCCCAGGTAGTTGACGCGGGCCACCAGGTCCACCGGGGCGGTGCCGGGCACCCCGGCGATGTTGCACAGCGCATCGAAGCGCTCGGGCAGTTGTTTGAACGCCGCGTCAATGGTGCTCTGCTCCGACAGGTCGGCCTTGACGAAGCCGTCCAGCGTGATGGATGGGTCGTTGCGGTCCACGCCCACCACGCGGGCCCCGTTCAGGCGGAGGTAGCGGGCCGTTTCGGCCCCGATGCCCGAGCTCACGCCCGTGATGACGATGGTTTTGCCTTGCAATTGCATGGGGATCTCCTTGGGGGTTCAGGGCAGCAGCTCGAAGCGGCCATCGGCCACGCGCAGCATCACCGCGCCGCGGGGGTCGAAGCCGTTGTGGTCGTCGCGCGTGTAGTTCAAAACGCCGTGAGACACGGCCAGCTCTTTCTCGCTCTCCAGCGCCTCACGCAGCGCGGCGCGGAAGACCGGGGTGCCGGGTTTGGCCTTTTTCAGGGCCAGCGGCACGATGCGTTGCAGCACCAGCAGGGCGTCGTAGGCGTGGGCGCCAAACTGCGTGCGCGACAGTGCGCCGTGTTTGGCCTCGTAGGCCCCCACATACGCCAGCGCCGGGGCCTTGATGGGGCTGGTGCCCGCCAGTTGCTCGGCCACCAGCATGGGACCGGCGGGCAGCACGGTGCCGTTCATGGCCTTGCCGCCCACCCGCAGCAGGTCGGGCGAGGCCGCGCCGTGGGTCTGGTAGATGGGGCCGCTCCAACCCCGTTCGCGCAGGTTGATCTGCGGCATGGCCCCGGCCGACCCGGCGGCCACGATCAGCACCGCATCGGGCTTGGCCGCCGCCACGCGCACCGCCTGGGCGGTGATGGCGGTGTCGGTGGGCGCAAACCGCTCGGTGGCCACCACCTCCAGCCCGGAGGCCTTGGCAGCGGCCCCAAAGGCGCCCAGCCACATCTCGCCATACCCCTCGTTCCAGCCCAGGAAGGCCACGCGTTTGACCTTGTCGGCCCCCATGCGGCGCACCAGGGTGTCGGCCATCAGCGGCACCGGCTGGGCCAGTGCGTAGGTCCAGCTGTCGACCCCGCCCTTGAGGGGCAGCGGGGCAAAGGCCAGTTGAACGGTTTTGGCCTCGGTGGCCACCTGGGCCACCGCCATGCCTTCGGGCACGCCCGAGGGGCCCAGCAGCAGGTCCACCTTGCTTTCGGTCAGCAGGCGGCGGGCGTTGCGGGTGGCGCCCACCGGGTCGGAGCCATCGTCCAGCACCACCAGCTGGAGTTTTTCGCCCGCGATCTGGTCGGGCCACAGGGCCAGCGAGGCCTTTTGCGGCAGGCCCAGCGAGGACAGCGGCCCCGTCAGCGACAGGTTGACGCCGATGTTGATGTCGGCCTGCGCCACGCCCAGCCCCAAGGCCAGGCCCACAGCCACACACACGCGTTGAAGTGAATGTTTCATGTGCACGTCTCCCATCGGGTTCAGAACGGGTACTGGGGCGCACGCGCCTTGATGGTGACCCACTGCCACTGCGTGAAGTCCTCCAGGTTGGCCGGGCCGCCAATGCGGCTGCCGTTGCCCGAGCAGCCGGTGCCGCCAAAGGGGTTGATGCACTCGTCGGCCACGGTCTGGTCGTTGATGTGCAGCATGCCGGCCTTGATGCGGTCGCCCACGGCCATGGCGCGGCCCATGTCGGGCGAAATCACGGCGGAGGACAGGCCGTACTCGGTCTGGTTGGCCAGGGCCACGGCCTCGTCGTCGGTGCTGAAGGTGGTGATGTTGGCCACGGGGCCGAACACCTCCTCCTCGAAGGCGCGCATGCCGGGCTTGACGCCCGAGAGCACGGTGGGCTTGAAGAACAGGCCGTCGTGGGTGCCCCCGGCTTCCAGCTTGGCCCCGGCGCGCACGCTGTCGTCCACGATGGCCTGGGCACGCGCCACCTGTTTGGCGTTGATCATGGGCCCGATGGCCACCTGTCCCGTGGGGTCGCCCACCGGCAGGTGGGTGGCCTTGGCCACCAGGCGTTCGATGACGGCGGGGGCAATCTTCTCGTGCAGCAGGATGCGGCCCGAGGCCATGCAAATCTGCCCCTGGTGCAGCCAGGCCCCGAAGGCGATGTTGCTGGCGGCCAGGTCGGGGTCGGCATCGTCCAGCACGATGAGCGGGCTCTTGCCGCCCAGCTCCAGCGACACCTTCTTGAGCAAACGGCCACAGGCCTCGCCGATCAGTCGCCCCACGGCGGTGGAGCCGGTGAACTGCACCATGCGCACCTCGGGGGCGTTGACCAGCGCCTGCCCGGCCTCGGGGCCGCCGGGCAGCACATGCAGCAGGCCCTTGGGCAGGCCAGCCTTTTCAAAGGCGCGGGCGATCAGCAGGCCACCGGTGATGGGGGTTTGCGGATCGGGCTTCAACACCACGGCATTGCCCACCGCCAGCGCCGGGGCCACCGAGCGCATGGACAGGATGAGCGGGAAGTTGAAGGGCGAAATGACGCCCACCACCCCCATGGGCACACGGCGGGCCAGGTTCATGCGCCCGGGCGTGCTGGGCAGGATGACACCCGCCGACTCCAGCACCTGCCCCGAGGCCAGGTAACACAGCGTGGCCGCCTCGTTCACCTCCAGCTGGGCCTTGGGCATGATGCCGCCGGTTTCGCGGGCGATGTGCACCGCAATGGCGTCGAACTCGGCCTTGAGGGCGTCGCCCGCGGCCCGCAGGATGTCGGCACGCTCACGCGGCGGGCGGGCCGCCCAGGCGGCTTGGGCGGCGGCGGCGTCGCGGGCGGCCTGGGCCACCTCGGCGGCGCTGGCCTGGCCCACGGTGCACAGGATCTGGCCGCTGGCCTTGTCCACCACGTCCAGCGTGGCGGCGGTGGCCACCCAACCGGCGGTGGTGTAGACCTTGTGGTGGAACACCTGGGGGTCGATCAAGGGGCTGGCGGGGGATGCACTCATGGCTTGTCTCCTGAACAAAAAGTGAGCAACGGGTTGGCGAACGGCGCGTTGTTTCGCAACGCATGTGCCAACCCCGCGCCACCACGTCCCTGCCGCGCCTCTTCACCCCAACCCGCGCCCTGCGAAACACCCGCCAAAACGGGGGTTTTCCCCAGGCAGCGGTGTTGCGATGCAGCACAGGGTTATCCCCAGCGCGGGCATTTCACCTCTGCATCAAACAATCAGGCCACCCCGCCCCCGCCTTTTCACCATTTGATGAACTCCCCCACCAAGAAGTCAGGCCGCATTTCGCTGGCCGAAGTGGCCCGCCAAACGGGCACCATGCTGCGCCGGGGGGACATTGCCCACTTCGACCGGGGCCAGGCCCCCACGCTGGCCGACCTGACGGAATCGCTGTTCTTCTCGCCGGGTGACGGGCGCATCTGGCTCAACGACCAGCGCATGCTGCTGCTGCACAGCTCGGCCATGGGGCACCTGCGGCGTGAACTCATCGACACCCTGGGCCTGGACCGCGCCCGGGGCTTGCTGACGCGGGCGGGTTACGTCTCGGGCGCACGCGATGCGCAACTGGTGCGCGAGCGCTGGCCCGAGCGCGATGCCGCCGCCGTGTTCATGGCCGGCACCCGCCTGCATTCGCTGGAAGGGGTGGTGAAGGTCACGCCGGTGGACTTTGATTTCGACATCGACAAAGGCACCTACCACGGCGAGTTCCTGTGGGAGCACTCCAGCGAGGACGATGAACACATTGCCGCCTACGGCCTGGGCACCGAACCGGCGTGCTGGTCGCAAGTGGGTTATGCCACCGGGTACGTGACCAGCCTGTTCGGACAGCTGGTGGTGTTTCGGGAGCTGGAGTGCCGCTCCATGGGGGCCAGCGTGTGCCGGGTGGTGGGCAAACACGCCGCCGCCTGGGGCGACGTGAGCGAGGACCTGCGCTACCTCCAGGCCAAAGACTTCCGCCGCCTGAACGAGGCACCCGCAGCCTCCACATCGCTGCCCCTGCCCGCCGCCGCCACGCCCTCCAAACCGGCGGACAAACACGAGCTGGTGGGGGCGTCGTCCGCCTTCAACGCCGCGTGCCACCAGCTGGCCCGCGTGGCCACCACCCAGGCCACGGTGCTGTTCACCGGTGAATCGGGCGTGGGCAAGGAGGCGTTTGCCCAGCGCCTGCACCACATCAGCCGCCGGGCGGCGCAACCGTTTGTGGCCGTGAACTGCGCGGCCATTCCTGAGACGCTGATCGAATCCGAGTTGTTCGGGGTGGAACGGGGGGCCTTCACCGGGGCCAGCCAGTCACGCCCAGGGCGGTTCGAGCGGGCGCATGGCGGCACGCTGTTCCTCGACGAAATCGGCACCCTGAGCCTGGTCAGCCAGGGCAAGCTGCTGCGGGCCCTGCAAGAAGGTGAGGTGGAGCGCGTGGGCGGCACCAAGACCCTGCGGGTGGACGTGCGCGTGGTGGCCGCCACCAACGTGGACCTGCAGGCCGAGGTGAAGGCCGGGCGTTTTCGGGAGGACCTGTACTACCGCCTCAACGTCTACCCCATCCACCTGCCGCCGTTGCGCGAGCGGCGCGACGACATCCCGCTGCTGATGAACCACTTCCTGCGCAGCGAGGCCCTGCGCCACGGGCGCACGGCCAGCGGCTTCACCCAGCGGGCGGTGCGGGCGCTGCTGCACTACCCGTTTCCGGGCAACATCCGCGAGCTGCAAAACCTGATCGAACGGGGCGTGATTTCGGCGGAGGAAGGCTCGGCCATCGACGTGGCCCACATGTTCCGCCGCGAGCAGCTCAACGACGAAGCCCTGCTGGCCATTGGCGGCCAAGGCCTGCTGACCACGGCCACCACCACCGACCCGACCCGAGCCCCCGGCCTGCTGGACCTGCTGCACCGCGCCCTGCCGGGCGACGCCACGGCGTCCGGCCCGCCCAGCGTGTCCTTGCACGCCCTGGAGCAACGCCTGCTGAACGAGGCGGTAGAGGCCGAAAACGGCAACCTCTCGGCCGCCGCCCGGCGCCTGGGGCTGACGCGTGCACAACTGGCGTACCGGCTGCAACACACGCCGCGCCAATGAACACTACTGTTTTGATAGCTGCTTACGCTTGATTTGAAAGCGCCAGAGGCTCAAAACAGGTCCACGTCCATGCCTTCCTTGACCTGTTCGATCAGCTCGCCGCGGGCCACCAGATCCTGGTAGCTGCACACCTGGTTGCGGCCATGGGATTTGGCGTAGTACACCGCCTCGTCGGCGCGGCCAAAGGCCTCGCTGGGGATGTCGTTGGGGTAGACCTTGGACACCCCGATGCTGGCGGTGATGGTGCCCACCTGCGGAAACCGGTAGCCCTGGATGGTGGTGCGCAACCGCTCCAGCACGCGCAGGGCGTCGGGCTCGTTGTCGCAGCGCATGAGCATCACGAACTCTTCGCCACCAAAGCGGTACAGCTGGTCGCTGTAGCGAAAACACGAGCGCATGAGGCGGGCCACCAGCAGCAGCACCTCGTCACCGATCAGGTGGCCGTAGTTGTCGTTGACGCGTTTGAAATGGTCGATGTCCAGCACCGCCAACCAGGCCCCACGCTGGGCCGCCGCCTGCCGCCGCTCGGGGTTCAGGGTGGGCGACTGCACAGCCCCCAACCCCGCGGCGGCCTTGATGAAGGCCAGGTCGAAGGTCTTGCGGTTGAGCAGCTCGGTGAGGGTGTCTTTCTCGCCGTAGTCCAGCAGCGACACCACGTTGCCGTAGAAACGGAACAGGCCATGGAGCACCTCGCTGTTGGCAGGCTCCAACGCCTGGGCCGACTGCACCTCCATCAGCACCGACGACAGGCCCGACAGCGCAAACACCGTGGTGAACGGCCCCGAGCCCTCGGTCTGGATGTGTCCGGTCACCACCGCCTGTTGCAGCAGCGGGCGCGACGCCAGCAGCGGCAGGCTGGACCACAGCGGGTGCGGGTCCATCAGCGTGGCGTGTTCGTCGGTGACGGATTGGCTGAGCACCGGCATGCAGCGGTTGACCAGCCCTTCGGCCACCACCCGGTACAGGACCACGTGTTGAATCTGGCCTGGCAAGCACTGAAAAGCCAGCTTGACCAGGGCCTGTTCCAAGGCATCCCGGTCTCGCAGGCCTGTCATGGTGGCCAAACTGTGGGTCAGCGCTTTCATTTTTGTCATTGTTGAAGTGACACCAGCGTATCACGGGCTCCAACGCGCACCAATTCAGGGATTCACCCATCTGTGACCGCCAGACCACAGCAAGACGCGAGCCAATCCCTAAAATGCCTGGCTTTCCAGCCTGCATCTGCACCATGAGCACCCCACGCCGCCTGTTCGTCACCACCGCCCTGCCGTATGCCAACGGCCATTTCCACATCGGCCACATCATGGAGTACATCCAGGCCGACATCTGGGTGCGGTTCCAGCGCATGCGCGGGCACGAGGTCAACTTCGTCTGCGCCGACGACGCACACGGTGCGCCCATCATGATCGCCGCCGAAAAGGCGGGCGTCACGCCGCAGCAGTTCGTGGCCAACATCGCCGCGGGCCGCAAGCCCTACCTGGACGGTTTCCACATCAGTTTCGACAACTGGCACAGCACCGACGGCCCCGAGAACCACGAGCTGGCCCAGGCCGTCTACAAGGACCTGAAGGCCAACGGCCTGATCGAGACCCGCACCATCGAGCAGTTCTTCGACCCCGACAAGGCCATGTTCCTGCCCGACCGCTTCATCAAGGGCGAGTGCCCCAAGTGCGGCGCCAAGGACCAGTACGGCGACAACTGCGAGGTCTGCGGCGCCGTCTACGCGCCCACCGAGCTGAAGAACCCCTACTCCGCCCTGTCCGGGGCCACACCGGTGCTGAAACACTCGGACCACTTCTTCTTCAAGCTGTCGGACCCGCGCTGCCTGGATTTCCTGAAGACCTGGACCACCAGCGGTGCCGTGCAGCCCGAGGTGCTGAACAAGATCACCGAGTGGATCGCCCCCGGCGACGACGGCAAGCCCAAGATGGGCGACTGGGACATCAGCCGCGACGCGCCCTACTTCGGCATCGAGATTCCCGACGCGCCGGGCAAGTACTTTTATGTGTGGCTGGACGCGCCCATCGGCTACCTGGCCTCGCTGAAAAACCTGTTCGGCAAGCAAGGCAAGGATTACGAAGCCTTCATGGCCGACCCGGCCACCGAGCAATATCACTTCATTGGCAAGGACATCATCACCTTCCACACCCTGTTCTGGCCCGCCATGCTGCACTTCAGCGGTCGCAAGGTGCCCAACGCGGTGTTTGTGCACGGTTTCCTGACCATCAACAATGGCGAGAAGATGAGCAAGAGCCGGGGCACCGGCCTGGACCCGCTCAAGTACCTCAAACTGGGCATGAACCCCGAGTGGCTGCGCTACTACCTGGCCGCCAAGCTGAGCAACAAGAACGAAGACGTCGACTTCAACCAGGACGACTTCATGCTGCGCGTCAACAGCGACCTGGTGGGCAAGTTCGTCAACATCGTCAGCCGCTCGGCGGGCTTCCTCACCAAGCGTTTTGACGGCGTGCTGTCCACCGCCGCCGACGAGCAAGGTGCCGCGCTGCTGGCCGACATCCGCTCGGCAGCCGACACCGTGGCCACGCTCTACGAAGGCCGCGAGTACGGCAAGGCCATGCGCGACATCATGGCGCTGGCCGACCGCGTCAACGCCTACGTGGACCAGCACAAACCCTGGGACCTGGCCAAGGACCCTGCACAAAGCGAACGCCTGCACCAGGTGTGCTCGGTGCTGGTCAACGCCTTCACCCTGCTGGCGCGTTACCTGGCCCCCGTGCTGCCCTCGCTGGCCACCCGCGTGGCCGAGCTGACCGGGGCCGACCTGGGCACGTGGGGCGCGGTGGCCGCCGACGTGGCCCGCATCAACCCCTACCAGCACCTGATGCAGCGCGTGGACCCCAAGCAACTTGAAGCACTTTTTGAGCCTCCAGCGCTTGCAAATCAAGCGCAAGAAGCTACCAAAACAGAAGCAAACAACACCAAGAAGCCCGCGAAAGCCGCGGCCGCCCCCGCGGCTGATCCCAACGCCCCTGGCGGTGAAGCGCTGGCCCCCACCATTTCCATCGACGACTTTGCCAAGGTGGACCTGCGCATTGCCAAAATTCTGGCCTGCGAAGCGGTGGAAGGCAGCACCAAGCTGCTGCGCCTGACGCTGGACGTGGGTGAGAAGGACGAAGCCGGTCAGCCCAAGACCCGCAACGTGTTCAGCGGCATTGCCAGCATGTACCAGCCCGAACAACTGGCGGGCCTGCTGACCGTGGTGGTGGCCAACCTGGCCCCGCGCAAGATGAAGTTCGGCCTGTCCGAAGGCATGGTGCTGGCCGCCAGCCACGCCGATGAAGGGCAGACCCCCGGCATCTTTGTGCTGCAACCCTGGCCCGGTGCCACGCCGGGCATGCGCATTCACTGAGCGGGCACGGCACCGCTGGGCGTGGGTTGGACCCGGGGGACCCGGGTCACCCACCACGACGCCACCACCATCAACACCCCACCCAACCAGCCTTGGGGCGTGAGCGACTCACCCAGCCACACCACCGCCAGCAGCGCACCAAACAGCGGTTCGCTGCCCATCAGCAGCGCCACCTGGCTGGGCGGCGTACGCACCACCGCGTGGTTCTGGGCAAAAAACGCAAACACCGTGCACAGCAACACCAGGTAGGCCATGCCACCCCAGAACGCGGGCTGCACGGGCACAGGGTGGAAGGTCCACCCCTGCTGCACCACCAGCAGGGCCAGGGTGCCCAAGGTCATCGCCCCCATCTGCACGGCGGTGAGCGTGAGGGCGGGAAGCGGGTGGCGTTGACCATGCCGCCGCGTCAGGCACACCATCACGCCCCGCAGCAAGGCGGCCAGCACCATCAAGGCGTCGCCCCAGGCCCAGTCACCGCCACCGCCGTGCTGAAAGGCCAGCAACCCGGCCCCCACGCAGCACACGCCTGCCGCCCCCCACACCGCGGCGGCAGGCCGCTTCCCCAACAGCACCCATTCGCACAGCGGGGTGAAGGCCACGCACAGGCTGATGAGGAAGGCCGCCTTGGCCGCCGTGGTCAGCGACACGCCAAAGGTCTCCGCCACAAAAATGGCCAACAACACGCCCCCCAAACCGGCAGCGCCGCCAACCGCACGCCAATCCGGCTGGTGCAGCAAGGGCCGCAATGCGGGCAGCAGCACCAGAAAGGTCAGGCCAAAGCGCAGCACCAGAAACTCCAGCACCGGCAACTGCTGGGTGGCCACCTTGGCAGCCACGTAGCTGCCACCCCAGATGGCGGCCACCAGCAGCAACATGAGCTGCGCGGTGGTGTCCCCCGCAAAGACGGGGGCGGGGGCCGAGGTGGCGGGAGCAGCGGGGCGGGACATGCGGTTTTCTCCGTGTGAAACAAGGTGGGGATTGTCAAAACGCCACCCCAGCCGCACTAGACTGCCCGCCTGAACAGGAGATGTGCGTGGCGGGAACAAATGAGTGGGCAGGCGTGCTGCAAGAGCTGGTCACCTTCGTTCAGGTGGTGGAAGCAGGCGGGTTTTCTGCCGCGGCAAGGCGCTTGGGGCAGACGCCGTCGGCGGTCAGCCGCCAGATGGCCCGGCTGGAGCGCACGCTGGGGGTGCAACTGCTGCGCCGCTCCACCCGGCTGGTGCAGCCCACCGAGGCCGGGTTGGAGGTGTTTGCTCAAGGGCGCCAGATGGTGGCCGCCGCCCAGGCCGCGCTGGAAGTGGCCGAGGGCCACCAGCGCCTGCCCCAAGGGCAGGTGCGCATCAGCGCGCCCAAGGCGTTTGCCCGCCATGTGCTGCACCCGCACCTGCTGACGTTCATGGCCCAACACCCGGCGGTGGACGTGCACTTGGTGGTGACCGACCGCGACGTGGACCCGGTGCGCGAAGGGGTGGACCTGGTGGTGCGCCTGACCGAGCAGCCGCCACTGCACCTGGTGGCCCGACCCCTGATGCCGGTGCGCCAGATCCTGGTGGCCAGCCCCGCCTACTTGGCCCCACGGCCCGCCGTGGCCACCCCGCACGACCTGCTGCTGCACGACTGCCTGGCCCTGGGCGAACTGGAGCGCGATAACCGCTGGCAGCTGCAACGCGGCGCAGAAAGCGTGGAACTGTCGGTGAAGGGCCGCTACACCACCAACCACAGCGAGCTGCGGCTGGACGCCGCCTGCTCCGGGCTGGGCGTGGCCTGCGTGCCCGACTTCTTGGCCCGCAACGCCTTGCAGGCGGGCACCGTGGTGCCGGTGCTGCCCGACTGGAAGGTACAGGCCAACTACCAGGGCCTGGCCTTCCTGCTGTTTGCCCCCACCCGCCACAAGGTCCCCCGGGTGCGGGTGCTCATCGACCACCTGCTGGACGCCCTGGCCGCCCCGGTGGCCCCGACGATCCCCGATGCCTCAGATCAGCCCCCGGTGTAACGCCCCGGGCGGTGGTTGATCCACAAAAACACGTTCATCACCACCGCCGCCAGCACCGAGTAGGCCACCCGCTCCAGCGGCACGGCAAACACGGCCAGCATCAACACGGTGCAGTCGATCATCAGCTGCACCTGTCCGGCGCGGATGCCGTGGCGGTTTTGCACGTACAGCGACACGATGGTGGCCCCGCCCAGGCTGGACTTGTGCCGCGCCAGGAACAAGCACCCCGCCCCCAGCAGCAGCCCGCCCAGCACGGCGGCAAACACCGGGTTGAGGTGGTCCACATGCATCACATGCGGAAACAACTCGGTCAACGCCGACAGCAAGGCCACCGAGCAAAAGGTCTTCAGCGTGAACTCGCGGCCCATGCGCGTCCAGGCGAACCAGTAAAACGGCAGGTTGAGGGCAAAAAACAGCTTGCCGAAGGTGATGTCGCTGACGTAATGCAGCAAAAACGCCACGCCCGCCGTGCCCCCGGTCAACAGCCCCGCCTGCTGGAACAGCATGAGCGCCATGGCCACGAACAAGGTGCCCGCAAACAGGGCCTGCACGTCTTCGTGCAAGCTGTGGTGCAAGGTTGGAACCGGGGCGGCGGGTGTGGCAATGGACGAGGTGGACATGGCGACCAGGGATGGGGAAGCAAAATCAGGGTTTACCCGAATTGTGGCCGGGGCGCGTAGTGTCCTGCAAATGCCATGCCAGAAACCGACTGGCCACTGCACCGTCAGGGTTGTGCGCCGCAACCCGCCTTAAAATCGCGGGCTTCCCAGACCGCACTGCACCATGTCCATCTTCGCCCGCCCCCACTACACCTCCGACGCCACCGATTTCCTGGAGTCGCTCAAGGCCAGCCGCCCCGACCTGGAGCAGCGTCAGCGCGAAGGCCGCGCCCTGTTGTGGGACAAGGCCATCGACCGCACCGTGCAACAAGACCTGCAAGCCGGTCAGGTGGCCCAGAAGCCCTACCCCTACCAGGCCGGTCCTTCCGAGCACTGAGCCCCGCACCTGAATGACCGAGCCGACCGCCACCGACCTGCCCGAGGTGGTGGACCATGTGGCCGTGGCGCGGCTGTATGGCGAACCGCTGTTCGCCATGCCGCAGGACCTGTACATCCCGCCGGATGCGTTGCAGGTGTTCCTGGAGGCCTTTGAAGGGCCGCTGGACCTGCTGCTGTACCTGATCCGCAAGCAGAACTTCAACATCCTCGACATCCCCATGGCCGCCGTCACCCGGCAGTACCTGGGTTATGTGGAGGAAATCCGCGCCCGCAACCTGGAGCTGGCGGCGGAATACCTGCTGATGGCGGCCATGCTGATCGAAATCAAATCACGCATGCTGCTGCCCACCCGCACCACGGCAGAAGGTGAAGAGGTGGATGATCCCCGCGCCGAGCTGGTGCGCCGCCTGCTGGAGTACGAACGCATCAAACTGGCCGCCCAGCGCCTGAACGAGGTGCCGCAAATGGGCCGCGACATGCTGGCCGCGCAGGTGTATGTGGAGCAGTCGCTCACCCCGCGTTTTCCCGACGTGTCTGCCGACGACCTGCGGGCTGCCTGGGCTGACATCGTGCAGCGGGCCAAGCTGGTGCAGCACCACCACATCAGCCGCGAGGAACTGTCGGTGCGCGAGCACATGAGCCTCATCCTCAAGTCACTGCAGGGGCGGCGCTTTGTGGAGTTTGGCGACCTCTTCGACCCCAGCCGCGGCCTGCCCGTGCTGGTGGTGACCTTCATTGCCATGCTGGAACTGGCCAAGGAAACGCTGCTGGAGCTGACCCAGGCCGAGGCCTTTGCCCCCATTTACGTGCGCCTGGCCTACAGCCCCAGCTGAAATGGCCTCCAGCGCTTGTATTCATTGAACCTTTTGCTCTGGTTTTTGAAATGACTCAAACCCTGGATTTCGACGTGGTCATCGTCGGCAGCGGGCTGGCAGGCCTGACCGCCGCCCTGCAGCTGGCCCCCACCCACCGCGTGGCCGTGCTGACCAAGCGTGAACTGGCCGACGGCGCCAGCGGCTGGGCACAAGGTGGCATTGCCGCGGTGATGGACACCACCGACACCTTCGACAGCCATGTGCAGGACACGCTGGTGGCCGGGGCCGGTCTGTGCGACCTGGAGGCCACCCAGCAGGTGGTGGAAAACGCCCCCACCGCCATCCGCTGGCTGCGCAGCCTGGGCGTGCCCTTTTCCACCCAGGACGGCACCGAGGACGGCGAGCTGCACCTGACCCGCGAGGGCGGCCACAGCCACCGCCGCATCGTGCACGTCACCGACGCCACCGGCGCGGCGGTGCAGGCCACGCTGCTGGAGCACGTGCGGGCCAACCCGCGCATCCAGGTGTTTGAGCACCACATGCTGGTAGACCTCATCACCAACCGCCGCATGGCCAGCGGGCTGCCCCGCCCCGGCCAGCCCGTGCGCTGCCACGGCGTGTATGCACTGGACGAAGAGCGCGACGAGGTGGTCACCTTCCGCGCCCCGCACACCATCCTGGCCACCGGCGGCGCGGGCAAGGTCTACCTGTACACCACCAACCCCGACACCGCCACCGGCGACGGCATTGCCGCCGCCTGGCGCGCCGGTTGCCGGGTGGCCAACATGGAGTTCATCCAGTTCCACCCCACCTGCCTGTACCACCCGCACGCCAAGAGCTTCCTCATCAGCGAAGCGGTGCGTGGTGAAGGCGGCAAGCTGCTGCTGCCCCCCGAAGTGGGCGGCGGACGCTTCATGCCCCAGCACGACCCGCGCGAGGAACTGGCCCCACGCGACGTGGTGGCCCGCGCCATCGACTTCGAGATGAAGAAACACGGTGTGGACTGCGTGTACCTGGACATCAGCCACCAGAGCCCGCAGTTCCTGGAAGAGCACTTCCCCAACATCAAGGCCCGCTGCGCGGAGCTGGGCATCGACATCACCCGCCAGCCCATCCCCGTGGTGCCCGCCGCACACTACACCTGCGGCGGCGTGGTCACTGACCTGGCCGGGCGCACCGACATTGCGGGCCTGTACGCCGTGGGCGAAACCACCTGCACCGGCCTGCACGGGGCCAACCGGCTGGCCAGCAACTCGCTGCTGGAATGCATGGTGTTTGCCAGCGCCACGGTGCAGGCCATCGGCCAGGAGGCCGCCGCACCGGTGCCCGAGTTGCCCGGCTGGGACGACAGCCGCGTGACCGATGCCGACGAGCTGGTGGTCATCCAGCACAACTGGCACGAGCTGCGCCGCTTCATGTGGGACTACGTGGGCATTGTGCGCACCACCAAACGCCTGGAACGGGCGGCCCACCGCATCACCCTGCTGCAACGCGAAATTCAGGAGTTCTACGCCCAGTTCCACGTCACCCGCAACCTGCTGGAGCTGCGCAACCTGGTGCAAGTGGCCGACCTCATCGTCATGTCGGCCCTGATGCGGCGCGAAAGCCGGGGCCTGCACTACAGCCGCGACTTCCCCGACACCGACCCGGTGGGCAAACCCACGGTGCTGGTGCCCCCTCCGCGCTGAGCGTGAACGCATGACCTACAGCGTCAAGGAAATTTTCTACACCCTGCAAGGCGAAGGCGCACAGGCGGGCATGCCCGCGGTGTTCTGCCGTCTGGCGGGCTGCAACCTGTGGTCGGGCCGCGAGGAAGACCGGGCTCAGGCCGTCTGCCGTTTCTGCGACACCGACTTTGTGGGCACCGACGGCACCCTGGGTGGCAAGTACCCCACGGCCCAGGCCCTGGCCGATGTCATCGCCGCCCAGTGGCCGGTGGCCGAGCACACGCACCGGCTGGTGGTGATCACCGGGGGTGAGCCCTTGCTGCAACTCGATGCGGCCCTGCTGGAGGCGCTGCACGCCCACGGTTTTCGGGTGGCGGTGGAATCCAACGGCAGCCTGCCCGCCCCCGAGGGCATCGACTGGCTGTGCATCAGCCCCAAAGCCGGTGCGCCCTGGGTGCAGCGGCAAGGACAGGAGTTGAAAGTGGTGTGGCCTCAAGCCGGGCTGGACCTGGACACCCTGGCCACCGAGGGCCACTTCACCCACCGCTTTCTGCAACCCCTGGATGGCCCGGCCATGCCGGGCCGCCCCGATGCCTTGACCGAGTGCATCTCCCATTGCCTGCGCGACCCGCGTTGGCGACTCAGCCTGCAAACCCACAAGATCAGCGGCATCCGCTGACCCCTGGCATGACCTCACCCTTGACACCTTCCACGCCACCGCAGATGACGGTGAGCCAACGGTTCTTTTTTGACGCCGCCCACACCCTGGAGCGCGACATCGAAGCCGAAGGCAGCCGCCGCATCCACGGCCACACCTACCACGCCGAAGTCAGCGTCCGCGGCCCGCTCAACCCCCAAAGCGGCATGGTGCTGGACCTGGGCTGGCTGCGCCAGCACCTGCAGGCCGTGCGCGAGCAACTGGACCACCACCTGCTGGACGAGGTGCCCGACCTGGGTACCCCCACCCTGGAAAACCTGTGCTTGTTCATTGCCCGGCAACTGGCCCATGTGCAGCCACCGCTGGCCCAGGTCCGGGTGTGGCGCGACGCCGTGGGCGACAGCTGCACCCTGCACCTGTGAGCCCCCTGGCCGTGCACACACGGATAATCGCCGCTTCGTTTTTTTCAAAGGAGCCACGGTTGTGGCTGTTCACCCCATGCTGATGTCCCGTCGTCTCGCCCTGTCCCTGGTGGCCGCTTCTGCCGGTCTGCTGCTGGCCGCCTGCAACAAGCCCGCCCCCGAAGCCGCAGCCCCTGCGCCGACCCCGGCACCCGTGGCCGCCCCCGCGCCTGCACCGACCCCCAAAGCCCTGACCGTGGGCACCGACCCCACCTACGCCCCGTTTGAATTCCAGAACGAAAAGGGCGAGATCGTGGGCTTTGACATCGACGTCATGCGCGCCGTGGCCGAAAAAGCCGGCATCACCGTGGAATTTGTGTCCACCCCCT
Source organism: Hydrogenophaga soli (assembly GCF_054777695.1). Classification (NCBI taxonomy): domain Bacteria; kingdom Pseudomonadati; phylum Pseudomonadota; class Betaproteobacteria; order Burkholderiales; family Comamonadaceae; genus Hydrogenophaga; species Hydrogenophaga soli. The sequence continues at coordinate 82,495 of NZ_BAAHAK010000003.1, forward strand.
GGGAAGGGGCCTTCAACGCCCTGGCCCAAGGCGACCGGGACCTGCTGATTTCCGCCGTCACCATCACCGACGAGCGCAAGCAGACGCTGGACTTCAGCGACAGCTACTTCGACGCCCACCAGCTCATCGCCGTGCCTGAAAAGTCCACCGTGACCAAGCTGGACGACCTGAAAAAGCGCAAGGTGGGCGTGCAGACCTCCACCACCGGCGAAGAGGTGGTGGCCAAGCTGCAAGGCAAGAACAGCGCCAACATCAAGCGTTTTGAATCCACCCCGCTGGCCCTGGCCGAACTGGCCGCTGGCGGCGTGGACGCGGTCGTGGCCGACAACGGCGTGATCGACAACTACGTGGTCAACAACCCCGGTGCCAAGTTCAAGGCCATCAACGACACCAGCTTTGCCCCTGAGCAATACGGCATTGCCGTGAAGAAGGGCAACACCGAACTGCTGCAAAAGATCAACACGGCCCTGGCCGCCATCAAGGCCGATGGCACCTACCAGAAGATCCACGACCAGCACTTCAAAGGCGCGGCCAAGTAAGCCGCGGCACCACCGAAGGACGCGGCCATGACGTGGCGTTGGGACATCCTGGCGGGCTACGGCCCCTTGTTTGCGCAGGGGCTGTGGATGACGGTGCAGCTCACCGTGATTGCACTGGTGGCCGGGTTGCTGCTGGGCGTGTCCGTGGGGCTGGTGGGGGCCGATGCGCTGCCGTCCACACCCCACCCCTCGCCGCTGGCCCGGTGGGGGCTGCGCACCCTGCGCGTGCTGACCACGGCCTACGTCACGTTTTTCAGGGGCACGCCCCTGTTCGTGCAAATCCTGCTGGTGCACTTTGCCCTCATGCCCACCCTGATCCACCCGGACCACGGTTGGCTGCTCAGTGGCGAACTGGCGCGGGAATTTCGCCAAAGCCATGGCGCGTTTTTCTCCGGTGCCTTGGCCCTCAGCCTCAACGCGGGGGCCTACATCTCTGAAATTTTCCGCGCAGGCATCCAGAGCATCCACGGCGGACAAGCCGCGGCGGCCCTGAGCCTGGGCATGACGCCCTGGCAAGGCATGCGCCATGTGGTGCTGCCCCAGGCGTTCCGGCGCATGGTGCCCGCGCTGGTGAACGAGGCCATTGCCCTCGTCAAGGACTCGTCGCTGGTCTCGGCCATCGGGCTGTTGGAGCTGGCCATGGCGGCCCGCACCGTGGCCGGTGCCTACTCCCGCTACTGGGAGCCCTACCTGGCCATTTCTGCGCTGTACCTGGTGCTGACCTGGCTGTTGTCGCTGCTGGCCAAACGGCTGGAAGCCCCTGAGCACACCCGGGGCCGCTGACCCCTTTTTTCTCCCCGCCCCCACCATGACCCAGGCTGCCCTGCACGACTTTTTGAACCAACGCCCCCTGGTGATCCTGGACGGGGCCCTGGGCACCGAGCTGGAGCGGCGTGGGGCCGACATCAAAGACCCGCTGTGGTCGGCCAAGCTCCTGCTGGAGCAGCCCGACCTGATCCGCGAGGTGCACCTCGACTATTTCAAAAGCGGGGCCGATGTGGCCACCACGTCGAGCTACCAGGCCACCTTCGAGGCGTTTGCCCGCCGGGGCCTCAACGCCACCGAAACCGCCGACCTGATGCGCCGCTCGGTGCAGCTGGCCGCCGAGGCCCGCGACGCCTTCTGGGCCGATCCCGCCCACCGGGTGGGGCGGCGCAAACCCCTGGTGGCCGCGTCGGTGGGCCCGTATGGGGCCATGCTGGCCAATGGGTCGGAGTACACCGGCCAATACGACCTGGACGAAGCGGCGCTGATGGACTTCCACCGCCCCCGCCTGGCCGTGCTGGCCCAGGCGGGGGCCGATTTGCTGGCCTGCGAAACCATCCCCTGCCTGGCCGAAGCCCGCGCCTTGGCCCGGTTGTTGACCGAGTGGCCGGGCGTGGCCGCGTGGATCAGCTTTTCGTGCCGCGATGGCCAGCACAACAGCCTGGGCGAGCGCATGGCCGACTGCGTGGCGGCGCTGGAGGCTTTCGAGCCGGTGGCAGCCATCGGCGTCAACTGCACGGCCCCCGAACACATCGCGTCGCTGTTGGAACAGATGCGCCCCCACACCACCAAGCCGCTGCTGGTGTACCCCAATTCCGGCGAGCACTACGACGCCACCCACAAGACCTGGCACGGCAACGCCAGCGCGTCCCACTTTGCCGACCAGGCCCGCCAATGGCATGCGCGTGGGGCCCGGCTGATCGGCGGCTGCTGCCGCACCCGCCCGGACGACATCCAGGCCATCTTCCACTGGGCCCACAGCAGCCTGCCCGCGGCCTGACACCGGCCACCCCGCCAGCGGTGGGGTCTTGGCCCTCAGCCTTTGCCCAGCCCGTGCTTGCGGATCTTGTCGGCCAAGGTGGTCTTGGGCACGCGCAGGGCCCGGGCCGTCTGCACCACGTTGCCCGCGTGCCGTTTGAGGGCGTCGGCAATCAGGCCACTTTCGAACCGATCCACCATGTCGGTCAGGGACACGTCCGCCTCCGGTGCCGCAGCGGCATCGATGCGGGATGGGGGTGACACCCACTGCGGCCCCACCCCCAGCACCAGGGCATCGGCCACGTTGCGCAACTCGCGCAGGTTGCCCGGCCAGTCGTGGGCCATCAGCTGCTGCATCTGGGCCGATGAAATGCCGGGCTGCACCCGCCCGAAGCGGCTGGCGGCCATCAGCATGAAATGCTCCAGCAGCAAGGGAATGTCCTGGCGGCGCTCCCGCAAAGGCGACAGCTCGATGTTGACCACATTGAGCCGGTAGACCAGGTCGGCCCTGAAGCTGCCTTGCCGGGCTCGGGCCAGCAAATCGTCCTTGGTGGCGGCCACCACCCGCACATCCACCGGCACGCCCTGGTTGGAGCCCAGGCGCTCGATGGAACGCTCCTGCAACACCCGCAGCAGCTTGACCTGCACGCCCATGGGCATGCTTTCCAGCTCGTCCAGGAACAAGGTGCCGCCATGGGCATGCTCGATGCGCCCGATGCGCCGCTTCTGTGCCCCGGTGAAGGCACCGGATTCGTGCCCGAACAACTCGCTGTCCAGCAAGGTGTCGGGCAGCCCCCCGCAGTTCAGGGCCACATACGGGGACTGGGCGCGGCGCGAATAGTCGTGCAGCGCCCGGGCCACCACCTCCTTGCCCGTGCCCGTCTCGCCGTGGATGAGCACGTCCACCGGCGAATCGGCCAGTTCCAGCACCAGTTCGCGCAGGCGACGGATGGCCGGGGCGTTACCCACCAGCCGCCCCTCCAGGCCTTCTTGCAGCGACAAGGCGCGCCGCAGCTTGGCCACTTCCAAGGTCAGGCGGCGTTTTTCCAGCGCACGCTGGACCACCTCCACCAGTTGCTCGGCAGAGAACGGCTTGGGGATGAAGTCGTAGGCGCCACTGCGCATGGCTTCGACCGCCAGTTCCACATTGCCGTGGCCGGTGATCATGATGATGGGCACATCCACGTCCACGTCCCGCACCTCGCTGATGACCGCCAGGCCATCGGCCCCGGGCAGCCGCATGTCGGTGACCACCACCCCGGCCATGCCCGGGCGCAGGTAAGGCAGCAGCGCCTCGGCTGAATCGAAGGCCTTGACCGGAATGTCGGCCAGCTGAAGCGCTTGCACGCAGCCCAGTTGGACGGCGGCATCGTCCTCCACCAAATAGACCGTGAGCGCTGAGTTCATGAGGGGGAATGGGCGGGCATCAGGGGAACCGTGAGGGTGAAGCAGGCCCCACCATCCTCGGCATTCGAGGCGGTGAGGCTGCCCCCGAATTCTGCGGCAATGTCGCGGCTGATCACCAAACCCAGCCCCAGCCCCGCGCCGCTGGCCTTGGTGGTGTAGAAGGGCTGGAAGATGTGGGCCAGGTCGGCCTCGCTCAGGCCCTTGCCAGTGTCACGCACCTGCAAGGTCAGCACGGGCTCAGCGGGATCGGGCCCGGTGTGTGCGGTGATGAGCAATCGGCGCTGCGGAGCCTCGCGCATCGCGTCCAGTGCATTGCCCATCAGGTTGATCAGCACCTGCTCCAGGCGGTTGCCATCACACCAGACCGTCCAGGTGCCCACGGGGCATTGGTTGTCCACCTGCACCTTGTCGTGTTTCAAGCGCAACTGGAACAGGAACAGCGCCCGCTCCACCACCCGCCCGGGGTCGGTGGCTTCGGGGTGAGCTGCCGACTTGCGGGCAAAACCCTTGAGGGGGTCGATGATGCTGGCCATCTGCCCCACCAGGCGGTCCACGATGGACAGGTTGTCCAAGGCCACCTCTTGTTTGCCCCGGCGCAGAAACTCGGCGGCGTTGCCCGACAGCGTGCGAATGGCCCCCAGGGGCTGGGTCAACTCGTGGGTGATGCTGGCAGCCAGTTGGCCCAGCACCGCCATCTTGCCGGCGTGCACCAGCTCGTCCTGCGCGGCACGCAGGTTCTTTTCGGTCTGCTCACGCTCGGCCACCTCCTTGCGCAACAGGGTGTTGGCATCGGTCAGTTCCTGGGTGCGGCGACCGACCTCCTGCTCCAGCGCGGCGTTGGCCTGTTCCAGCATGTGCTTGGCCACCTGCTTCTGACGCTCGATGCGCCGGCGTTGCCCCCAGAACAGCCCCAACAGGATCAGGAAGGCCATGGACACGGCACCCCCCACACCATCGATGAGGGCTTGCTGATGCACCGCTGTCAGGTTGGTGAAGATCAGCACCCGCCAGTCCATGCCATCCAGCGACCGCCCCAGCACCAGGTGACCGGCCTTGCTGGGCACGAGACCCGATGAACGGGTCAAGCCTTGGTCGTGGATGCGCACACGGCCGTTCATGGCTTGGGAATCCTCGTCCACCCGGAGGTCGATGTTCACCGGGAATGGCGGCAAGTGCATGGCGCCGTAGATTCGGGTGAGGTGCAAATCCACACGCTGCTCGGCCGACAGCGGCACGATGGTGGTGTACAGCCACTGGGGCTGGGACGACAGGATGACCACGCGGTTGGCATCGGCCACCAAGGCCGAGGAACCCAGCATGTCCCAGGTCTGGTCCAACGCCCCCAGCGAAATTTTGATGGCGGCCACCCCCACCACCCGGGCCCCTTCATGGATGGGGTGAGACACGAAATACCCCGCTTGACCGCCGCTGCCAATGGCGAAATGGCGTGTGGCACGCCCCGCCAGTGCCTCCAGGTAGTAGGGACGGTGGGACACGTCCTCACCCAGTCGGCTGTCGTCGGGCTGGGTGCCGTTGCTGGAGGCTCGGACCACCCCCCGTTCGTCCATCACGAACACGGCTTCACTGCCCAGATGGGCGTTGAGCCGCACCAGGTAATGGTTGGCCTCGGCCACCCGGGCCGGAACGGGGTTGTGCAACATGTGCACCACCACCGGGTTGAGCTGGATGGTGGCGGGCACGGGTTCCAGCCGACGCACATGCGCTTCCACCACCGAGGCAAACAAATCCAAACGACTGTTGGTGGCCTGGCGCAAAGCCTCTGTCCCGCGGGCGTGGCTGCGCTGATAGACCCCGTAACCACAGACCGCCACCACCACCACACCCGCCAGCAAGACCAGGAAACGCCACACCGTCCCCCGCATGCGCAACGGGGCTTGAGCGGCAGAGACCTCCATGGCGTTCAACGAAAGAGACACAAGGGCTATTGAGGGCTGTGCAACCGGAACGAGGCCACCGAAGCCACCAACCGATGGGCCTGCTCGTTCAGCGAATCGGCCGCCGCAGCGGACTGTTCAACCAGCGCAGCATTCTGCTGGGTGACCTGATCGAGCCGGATGATGGCCCCGTTGACGACGCTGATGCGCTCACTTTGCTCGGTCACGGCAAGGGTGATGTCGCCAATGGTGTCACACACGCGTTGAACACTCTCCACGATTTCGGTCATGGTGCTGCCCGCCGCCTGCACGAGCCGCGCGCCCGCATCCACCCGGGTCACGCTGCTGTCGATGAGGCCCTTGATTTCACGCGCGGCCTCGGCACTGCGTTGCGCCAGGCTGCGCACCTCCCCCGCCACCACGGCAAACCCGCGCCCCTGCTCACCCGCCCGGGCCGCCTCCACCGCCGCATTGAGCGCCAGGATGTTGGTCTGGAAGGCAATGCCGTCAATCACGCCAATGATGTCGGCAATCTTGGCCGAACTGGTGTGGATCTCGGACATGGTGGACACCACCTCGGCCACCACCGAACCGCCCCGCCGCGCCACGTCAGACGCCGAGGTCGCCAACTGGTTGGCCGCATGGGCCGACGTGGCGGAATGCTGCACATTGGCCGTGAGTTGCCCGATGACATCGGCAGCCTGCTGGAGGTTGGCGGCCGCCTGTTCGGTGCGTCGGCTCAGGTCCATGTTGCCGGTGGCCACCTCGCTGCACGCGGTCTCGATGCTGTCCGCGCTGGCCCTCACTTCGCCGACGATGCGGCGCAAGGCCTCGGTCATCTGTTGCAGCGATTGCAAGGTGCGTGCGGCCTCGTCGTGACCGGTGGCGTCCACGTCATGCGCCAAGTCCCCTGACGCAATGCGCATGGCCTGGGATTGCGCCGCCGCCATGGGCTGGACGATGGAGCGGCTGACCGCCAAAGCCACCCCCACCCCCACCAACAGGGCACCGGTCAGCACCACGGCCAGGGTGATGCCCACCGCCTGGACCCGCTGCGACACCCGCACCTCAATGTCCACCGCGGTGTCGTCCACCCGCTTCTGAAGGGCCGCCAGCCCTTGCTCCATGTGGACGAACGCACCATTCACCGGCCCCATGGCCTCGGTGGCCTCTTTCACATCTGGAAAACTGCCCTTGACCAGGCTGCGGTGGAACGCCTCGTAAGCCTCGCGATAGGCCTGCAGAGCGCGACCCAAAGCCTGAACCCCGTCTTGTGCTTCGGGGGAATCCATCAAGACCGTCAGAGCGGCCACTTCGTGACCGCTGTCCGCCAAGGCTGCGTCCCAGCTCTTTTTGTAACCCTCGATGGCGGTGTTGTCCAGGTTGTTGGCCACCATGCTCTGCTCGGCCACCCGGGCCCTCAACAGGGCCCTGAGCGCGTGGTCGGAGTGGCGTTGCAGGGCGTTGACCTGGCCGGTGATGCGCTCCAGCCCATTGAGCGCACTGACCACCCCAAACCCGCCCACCCCGGCGACCGCAAACACCAGCACAAGCACCAGGCCAAAAGCTGCCAGAAGCCGATTTCGAATGGACAGTTGAGGCATGGCGGACTCAGTGCTGGAGGATCTTGGACAGGAACTCCTTGGCCCGGGGGGAACGTGCGTCCGGGTGGCCAAAGAACTCTGTCTTGGGACAGTCCTCCACGATGCGACCGGCGTCCATGAAGATCACCCGGTGGCTCACCCGCTTGGCAAAGCCCATTTCGTGGGTCACACACATCATGGTCATGCCCTCGTTGGCCAGCTGCACCATCACGTCCAGCACCTCGCCCACCATTTCGGGGTCCAGCGCCGAGGTGGGTTCGTCAAACAGCATGACGATGGGGTCCATGCTGAGCGCACGCGCAATGGCCACACGCTGCTGCTGCCCACCGGACAGCTGGCCGGGGAACTTGTCCTTGTGCGCCATCAGGCCCACCCGGTCCAGCATCTTCAGGCCGCGAGTCTTGGCGTCGTCCAGGCTGCGCCCCAGCACCTTCACCTGGGCCAGGGTCAGGTTCTCGGTGACCGACAGGTGTGGAAACAGCTCGAAGTGCTGAAACACCATGCCCACGTGGCTGCGCAGCTTGGGCAGGTTGGTCTTGGGGTCGGCGATGCTGATGCCGTCGACCACGATGTCGCCCTTCTGGAAAGGCTCCAGCGCATTGACGGTCTTGATGAGGGTGGACTTGCCCGAACCCGACGGGCCACAGACCACCACCACCTCCCCCTTGTGGATGGTGGTGGAGCAGTCGGTCAGCACCTGAAAGCTGCCGTACCACTTGGAAACGTTCTTGATTTCAATCATGGGGTGCTCTCCGAACCTTCAGCGAATGATGGCAATCTTCTTTTGCAGCCGACGCACCAGCATCGACAGCGAGAAACAAATGGCGAAATAGACCACAGCCGCCACCAGGTAGGCTTCCACCGGGCGGTTGAAGTTCTTGCCCACCACCTCAAAACCCTTGAGGAGGTCATAGGCACCAATGGCGTACACCAGCGAAGTGTCCTGGAACAACACGATGGTTTGCGTCAGCAGCACCGGCAGCATGTTGCGAAACGCCTGGGGCAACACCACCAGCTTCATGGTCTGGGCGTAGGTCATGCCCATGGCGTACCCGGCAAACACCTGGCCACGCGGCACGCTCTGGATGCCCGCCCGCATGATTTCGGAGTAGTAGGCGGCCTCGAACACCGTGAACGTGATGATGGCCGACAACTCGGCCCCCATGGGCTGACCGATCAGCAACGGAATGAGCAGAAAGAACCACAGGATGACCATCACCAGCGGAATGGAACGCAGCGTGTTGACGTAAAACGCCGCCGGGGCCACCAGCCACGGGCGCCCGGACAGGCGCATCAACGCCAGCACCGTGCCCAGCGCAATGCCCCCCACCATGGCCACCACGGTCAGCTGAAACGAGAACAACAAGCCCTTGAGGACAAAGCTGGACAGGACGGACGCGTCCAGAAACGAAAAATCCACCACCATGTCAGTGCCCCCCCGTGCCGGGCACATGCACCCGGTGTTCGATGACCAATGCCAAACGGTTGATCACAAAGGCCGAAATGAAGTACAGCCCGGTGACCGCCAGGTAAACCTCGATGCCCCGCGAGGTTTCCTCCTGCGCCTGCATGGCAAACAGGGTCAGTTCGGAAATGGACACCGCAAAGGCCACCGATGAGTTCTTGATGATGTTCATGCTCTCGCTGGTCAGCGGCGGGATGACGATGCGAAACGCCATGGGCAGCAGCACATAGCGGTAGGTCTGGGGCAAGGTCAGCCCCATGGCCAGACCGGCGTAGCGCTGGCCACGCGGCAGGCTCTGGATGCCCGCACGAACCTGCTCCGCAATGCGGGCCGACGTGAAGAAGCCCAGGGCCAGCACCACCAGCACAAAGCTGGGCACCCCCTTGAGCACCGGCACCAGGGCCGGCAGCACGTGGTACCAAAGAAACACCTGCACCAGCAGCGGAATGTTGCGAAACAACTCGGTCCACACATTGCCAACGGCCACCAGCGCCTTGCTGGGCGTGGTGCGCAGGATGCCGATGAGGGAACCCACCCCCAGCGCCACCACCAGCGCCAGCAGCGCCACCGACAGCGTCCACCCCCACGCCGACACCAGCCAATCCAGGTAGGTGATGCTGCCACCCTTGCCGAAACAAGCGGGGGCCACCTCACCGTCGATGGTGTCCTTGCAGAACACCTGCCAATCCCATGAGCTCATGGCGAAATCCTTGATCAAGAAGAAACAACCCGGGCGTGAGGAGCGCTTACTTCTTGGCGTACTCTTCCATGGGCTTGTCGTTGGGGGTGGCCCATGCGGCCTTGGTGTTTTCATTGGCGGGCATGCCCACCTTGGTGTTGGCCGGCGGAATGGGCTGCTCAAACCACTTGGTCCACAGCTTGGCGATGTCGCCCGACTTCATCATGGCCTTGATGGAATCGTCCACCGCCTTCTTGAAGGCCGCGTCGTCCTTGCGGAACATGATGGCAATGGGTTCCACCGACAACACCTCGCCCACCACCTTGAAATCGGCCGGGTTCTTGGCCTTGGCGATGCTGCCCGCCAGGATGGCACCGTCCATCACGAACGCGTCTGCACGGCCGGACTCCAGCAGCAGGAAGCTGTCGGCGTGGTCCTTGCCAAACACCTCTTCAAAATCCACGCCATTTGCACGCTCGTGCTTGCGCAGCGTTTGCACCGAGGTGGTCCCGGTGGTGGTGGCCACCTTCTTGCCAGCCAGCTGGTTGATGGAGGTGATGCCCGAATTGGCCTTGACCGCGATGCGCACTTCTTCCACGAAGGTGGTCACGGCAAAGGACACGTCCTTCTGGCGCGTGGCGTTGTTGGTGGTGGAGCCGCACTCGATGTCCACCGTGCCGTTCTGCGTGAGGGGAATGCGGTTTTGCGAGGTCACGGGCTGGTACTTGATGTCCAGCTTGGCCAAGCCCAACTGCTTCTGGATGTCGGCCAGCACGCGTTGGCAGATTTCAACGTGGTAGCCCACGTACTTGCCGTCACCCAGGGTGTAGGACAACGCACCCGAGCTTTCACGCACCCCCATGGTCACCGCACCGGAGTCCTTGATCTTCTTCAGGGTGTCGGTGGGCTGGGCCACAGCCGATGCGGTCGCCAGCACGGCGGCAAAAGCAAGCACGGTTTTTTTCATGAGGACTCCTTTGGAGGGGGTTGGAAAAACAGTTGAACAAAACGTGGGCCACAGCCACCCCTGCCGCTGGGGCACAGCACCCATCAGGTCAAGGTCAGCCAGGGAAAGTGGAAGGGGAGTGATCAGTCCAAGGGCTGATCGGACGGTTGTCGGTACAACCGAAGCAGCGGCTCTGGTGGTGGCCAGTTCAGGTTGATGCCCAGGCCTGGAATGGGACTCTGGAACCACCGTCGGTAGATCTTCAGGGCCTCGCCCGACTGCATCAACCGTGTCAGGCTGCGGTCCACCAGCAACTTGAAGCCGGGGTCGTCCTTGCGCAGCATGCAGGCATACACCTCGGGGGCCATGGGTTTGCCCACCACCTGCCAGTCATCGGGTCGGTCGGCTTTGGCCCGCAACCCATGCAACACGGCCTCGTCCATCAGGAAGGCATCGGCCCGGCCCTGCTGGAGCAAGGCAAAGGCATCGCCATGGTCCTTGGCGGAGACCCGCTCGAACCGGGTGCCGGTGGACTCGGTGTGCAGCATCAGCGCACGTTCGCTGGTGGTGCCCGCGGTGACCAGCACCCGCCGCCCCTGAAGGTCGAACAACTCGTTCACCCCCGAATCCCGGCGGGTCAACAGGCGAGAACTGGTCTGAAAGATGGACACCGAAAACGCCACCTGCCGCGCCCGCTCCCGGTTGTGCGTGGTGGAGCCGCACTCCAGGTCCACCGACCCGTTTTGCACCAGCGGAATGCGGTTTTGCGAGGTGACGGGCACCAGCCTCACCACCAGCGCGGGCAGTTTCAACTCGGCTTTGATGGACTCCACCACCTTCAACATGAGGTCGTGCGAGTAACCCACCACCTGCCGCCGCGCATCGAAGTACGAAAACGGCACGGAGGATTCCCGGTGCCCCAGGTTGATGGTGGCCGTCTGCGCGATCTTGTTCAGAGTGCCCGATGCAGGCACCTCGGCCCGCGCCACAAAGGCACAGCCCAGGAACAAGAGAAAAAGCATGAGGCGTTTCATGGTTGGCGTCGGTTGTGCATCCGTTATCGCAAGCGCCATGCCATCAAGGGCAAACCCTAGGTTTTGCACAGCAATGGAACGGATTTTCCCCTTGCTGGTGCAGAAATCAGGGCATGCACGCCCACCCAGTGACGGAAAAACGGACACCTGGCCACCAGGATGACGGTTTTCCGTTTTTCACGCCATTGCCCCTTCAAACCACGGCATGGCGTGGCATGTGCATTCCGTCACACAACGAGGCCTACGCCTTTGAGAGATGGGATGACTGGAATAATTCACTAATTAAAATCCTGTGTTTCGAAATCCATACCCCACGGGCTTCATCATGTTTCTGTCACGCGCGACTCCCTGCCTCCCCCCGCACAGGTCCACCTCCATCCTGGCGGCCCTGTGCCTGTGGGGTCTGACCAGTGTGTCGGCCCACGCCGCAGTGCAACGAAGCTTTTACAACGGCAGCTTTGAAATCCCGGCATTGGCCTCCAACACCGCGTGTTGGACACAGGTGCCCGACAGCACCATCCCCGGCTGGACAACCTCCCACACCTCCCAAGCGCCATCGGGCGGCTCCTGTCCCGCCCCGCTGGCCCCCGCCACGGGCAAACTGATTGAGCTGTGGGCCAACGGACAAGCAGGCGTCTTTGCACGTGCAGGCAAAGTGCTGGCCGAACTCAACGCGGAACAGGCCTCCACGCTGTCGCAAACCCTGTGCATCAACAACGGCGAGCAAGTCACCTGGAGCCTGAGCCACCGCGGGCGCACCGGCGTGGACCAGATGCAGTTTTACGTCGGGGCCACCCCGGCGGTGGGCATGGTGCTGACCGCTTCCACCGGCCTCGCGGCCAACACCTCCATCGACGCCTGCCAAAACGGCACCTCCATCACCACCAACACCGCGTGTGCGGCCTCAGGCGCCAACGTCAGCGGCACCCAGTGGGGCGATTACAGCGGCGCATTCACCTGGAACGGAGCCTCGGGGGACACAGCCTTCAACTTCGGCGCCTTGGCATCGAATGGCGGCAACCTGACCTTCGGCAACTTCCTGGACAACATTTCCGTTCGCCTGACGCCGTTCATCGAGTTGTCGTCGGGCACGGCAGACAACGTCCTGGCCAGTGAGTCGGCTGGTGCGCTGAGCCTGGGGATCAAGGTGTCGGGCGACTTTCCCAGCGCCCAAACCGTGTCCGTCAGTGTCACAGGTGGCACCGCCACACTGGGCTCCGACTTCACCACGCCCAACGGGCTCGCAACCTTCAACGTGACCATTCCCGCGGGAAGCTACGACGGCACCACCTCCATTCCGCTGGGCATCACGGTGCTCGACGATGGCCTGCTTGAAGGCAGCGAAACCGTTCAACTGACCGTCAACCCCAACCCCGGCGCGTTCCAGATCCAGTCCACCAGCGTGTGCGGTGGTGCCCAAAACGCCAACATCACCTTCACCATCCAGGACAACGACAGCCTGGCCGCTCCCCAGGCATCCAACGACGCAGCCACCACCAACTTCAACACCGCCATCACCTTGTCCGTGTGGTCCAACGACACCGCCCCCTCGGGCAGCACCCTGAGCGGCAACACGGTGGACCTGGACCCCGCCACTCCGGGGGTGCAAACCACCACCACGGTGGCGGGTCAAGGCACCTTCACCTCCAACAACAACGGAACCGTCACGTTCTCACCTGTGGCCGGATTCGTCGGCACGGTGAGCGTGCCTTACACCATTTCGGATTCGCTCAACCGCGTGAGCAACCAGGCCACCATCAGCGTCACGGTGCGCAACCTGGCGTCCAGCAGCGTGCCAGTGGCCAACAACGACACGGCCTCCACGGCCCCCGTCACCCCCGTCAACATCAGCGTGCTGAACAACGATGTGCCCGGCACCGGCAACACCCTGACGGTGGGCACCGTCACGCTGGCCAACACCATCGCCGGTCAGGGCACGTGGTCGGTGAACGCCGCCACGGGCGTGGTGACCTTCACCCCGGCGGCAGGTTTCACCGGCACGGCCACCGCCACCTACACAGTGTCTGACTCCGGGCCCGGCGTCAGCAACTCGGCCACCATTTCGGTCACCGTGCCCAGCGCGGCCAGCGGGTCGGTGTCGGGTGTGCCCACCCTGACCCAATGGGCGCTGATGCTGGTTACCGCCTTGCTGGCGCTGACCACGGTGCCTCACCTGCGTCGCACGGCCAGCACACGCCGACAGCCCTGAGGTTGAGCAGGGTCGTTGCAGCTCAGGTCCGGTGGCTGAGCCGCAAAGGGGCTCCGGCGAGCGATACCCCTTCATTCACCCGAAACACGCTGACCGCCTGAACCAGTGTTTGGGCTTGTTGTTTCAGACTGGCCGCTGCGGCGGCGCTCTCTTCCACCAGCGCGGCGTTCTGCTGCGTCACCTGGTCGAGCTGGCTGACGGCGTTGCCCACGGCGGCCACACCATCGCTTTGTTCGGTGCTGGCACTGGCAATCTCTCCCATGATGCTGGTCACGCGCTGAATGGCCTGCACGATTTCCTCCATGGTGTGACCGGCCTTGTCGGCCAGGGCCGAGCCCTGCCCCACCCGCTCCACGCTGGTGGTGATGAGGTCCTTGATTTCCTTGGCCGCCTGGGCACTGCGCTGGGCCAGGGTGCGCACCTCGCCCGCCACCACGGCAAAACCGCGACCGGCCTCGCCCGCGCGTGCGGCTTCCACCGCGGCGTTGAGGGCCAGGATGTTGGTCTGGAAGGCAATGCCGTCGATGACCGTGATGATGTCGGCAATCTTGCGGGAAGCCTCGTCAATGCCCTTCATGGTCTGAACCACCTGCCCCACCACATCGCCCCCGTGAGACGCCACCGTGGATGCTTGCTGGGCCAGTTGATCGGCCTGACGGGCATTCTGGGCGTTTTGCTTGACGGTGGAACCCAGCTCTTCCATGGTGGCCGCGGTTTCCTCCAGTGACGAGGCCTGTTCTTCGGTGCGCTGGCTGAGATCGGCGTTGCCGGTGGCAATCTGATCAGACCCCGTGGCAATGGAGTCGCTGGCGCCGCGCACCGTGGCCACGATGCCAGTGAGGTTGCGGGTCATCTTCTCCATGGCCCGCAGCAGGGTGCCCATTTCATCCCCCCGGTTGGCCTGGATGCTCACCGTCAGGTCGCCCTCGGCCACGCGCTCGGCCACGTTGACGGCCTGTTCCAACGGCGCACTGATGGAGCGGATGATCCATGTCGCCATGACCAGTGCCAGCACCACGGCCACCAGGGTCACGCCCCCCATGACGGTCAACGCGGTCTGGTAGGTCCGGCCCGCGCTTTTGCTGGATGCCGCCCCGCCCTTGACGTTCTCGTCCACGTCCTTCTGCAGCAATTCCCCCGCGTGGTGGAACACCTTGGCCGCCTCACCTTCCAGCAAGGCCTTGGCCTCGTCATTCTTGTTCTGGCGGGAAAGCTCGACCACCTTGCCGTGGATTTCGAGGTAACGCTTCCATTCGGCCTCGAAACTGTCCCAAATTGCTTTTTCCTCGGGGCTGGAAATCAACGAGACGTAGGCGTTGCGTTGCTGATTGAAGTCAGCCAACTCTGCATTCAGCTTGGCCTCGATCTGGCTCATGGCTTTGTCATCGGTGTTGAGCACATGCTGAAACTCCGTCAAACGGAAGTCGCTGGCCTTGGTGTTCATCGTGCTCAGGTGCTGAATGCTGGGCATCCAGTTGTCCGACAGGTCCAGCGAGGCCGCTCGCAAACCCTGCATCTGCAAGGTGGCGCTGGCCACCAGCACCAGCAACAGCGCCACCATGGCCCCAAAACTCAGTTTGAGCCGGGCGGAAATCGTGATGTTCTGAACGTTCATGGTTGTCGTCTCCTGAAGAAGCCCTTTGTTCTGTTCCGATCACTGCGGGGCACTTTACGCCGAAGAGGCTTTAAGCAGGTATTCATCAACCTGCTTGACATCCATCGGGCGGCCCCAGAAGTAGCCTTGGGCCTCGTCACAGCCCAAATCACGCAGCTGCTGGCTGGTGTTTTCGTCCTCCACCCCCTCGGCAATGGTGACCAAGCCCAGAGAATGCGCCATCTGGATGATGGCCTGCACGATGACGGCATCGTCCGGGTTGTCCCGCAAATCGCGGACAAACGACTGGTCGATCTTGAGCCGATCCACCTTGAAGCGCTTGAGGTAGGCCAGGCTGGAGTACCCGGTGCCAAAGTCGTCGATGGACAGGCGCACCCCCATGGCCTTGAGCCCGTTGAGCGTGGTCAGGGCGTGTTCCGGGTCTTCGATCAACAGCGACTCGGTCAGCTCCAGACGAGTCGGAAAGCCCGTAAAAACGTGCCCTATCATCCAATTTTGGCTTTACTTTGGGAGGAACGACATGTCTTCAGCCAGCGACGCCACATCCCGTTGGTGGGAGTTCTATGTCGTGCGCTACGGTATGGGCACCGTTGTGGGCGCAGTCATCGTTTTCATGTTGTGCAAGCTCAGCCCAACATTGGCTCCAATGCTGTTCCAAGCAGGCAAGGAAACTAACCCCACACTGGACAGCGCCACCTTGGTTTTGCTGGGTGTCTACGGCCTTGCGTACTGCTACTTGGCCAGTGCACCAATCCTGGTTTTTCATGCCGCACGTCATCAGATGTTCGTTGAGCTCCCCTCGAAAGACAGGACACTCAGGTTGCTTGTCTTGACACTGGCATCAGCGATTGCAGTATGTGTGTTCCCCCAACCGACATCTGTGGAGACAAACACGCAATGGTTGCTGAAATTGGCCATTGGCATCGGCTCGATGGTGATGCTTGTGCAGTGGCATGACGTGGTGTCACTGCTTCGCAAAGACGGAGCCCAAAAGAACTTCGATTTCTACAAAACACTCACCCTGCAGCGCAACGCGGAGAAAACCAGCATCGTCGAGTCGTATCGGCACTTGCGCGAGCATGGGAACTCATTCTTGATTGTGGTTTTTGAACTCTTGCTGGCGTTCGTCATGTTTGCCATCAGTCGCGCTTATGGGCACATGACGGGTCTCTATCTGCTGACCACCGTGTTCTTGTGGGTTCTCCCGGCTGCGCTCATTTGGTTTGTGGGTTCCAAGCTTGAACACTTGTTTGCCCATTCCCCAACAGCGGCCATCCAAACCCCAGCAAGCCCCTCGCAGCCCCAGTCGGGGACGTAAGGACCGTCCCGGCGCTACAATCCCGCCCGCTCCGGGGTGCAACCCGCCGCGTGCCACCCGCACCGGCCCCAGTTGCTGAGATGGTCAGACCCAAACCCGTGAACTTGAACCGGTTCGTACCGGCGTAAGAAGAGCCCGATCCGCGCGTTGCCCCCACCGGGGTGGCGCACCACCCCCCGTTCATGGGGTGCGGATCTGCCCATCCTTTCGGAGCACCCTGCCACCCCGGCTGCCCCACCGCAAAGGATGCCCGCATGAACGCCCCCGACAAACTCGCCCAGCTGCTGTCGCTCACCCGTGAGCCCTTTCCCGCCTCCACCAAGGTGCACGAAGCGGGGCGCATCCACCCCGGCATCCGCGTGCCCCTGCGCGAAGTGCGTCTGACCAACGGCGACACCGTCAGCCTGTACGACACCAGCGGCCCCTACACCGACCCCAGCGCCACCATCGACGTGCGCCGCGGCCTGCCCGACCTGCGCGGCCCCTGGCTCGACGCCCGCGCCGACACCGAAACCTACGAGGGCCGCGCTGCCCAAGCCCTGGACGACGGCCACCGCCGTGGTGGCGACAGCACCGATCCCGAGGTGCAACGCATCGAACAGCTGCGGGCCGAAGCCGCCGCGCTGCAACGCGCCCCGCGCCGGGCCAAATCCGGTGCCAACGTGACCCAGATGCACTACGCCCGCAAGGGCATCGTCACCCCCGAGATGGAATACGTGGCCATCCGCGAAAACGCCCGCGCCGCCGCCTGGACCGACACCTACCTGAACAACGCCGACGGCGACCCCAGCCGCCACCAGCGCCTGCAAGGCAACCCCATGGGCGCACTGCTGCCCCGGGTGATGACGCCTGAATTTGTGCGTGACGAAGTGGCCCGGGGCCGCGCCATCATCCCCGCCAACATCAACCACACCGAGCTGGAGCCCAGCGCCATCGGGCGCAACTTCCGCGTCAAGGTCAACGCCAACATCGGCAACTCGGCCGTGACCAGCAGCATTGAAGAAGAGGTGGAAAAACTGGTGTGGGCCATCCGCTGGGGGGCCGACAACGTGATGGACCTGTCCACCGGCAAGAACATCCACACCACCCGCGACTGGATCGTGCGCAACAGCCCCGTGCCCATCGGCACCGTGCCCATCTACCAGGCGCTGGAAAAGGTGGGCGGCGTGGCCGAAGACCTCACCTGGGCCATCTTCCGCGACACCCTCATCGAACAGGCCGAGCAGGGTGTGGATTACTTCACCATCCACGCCGGACTGCGCCTGGCCCACGTGCCGCTGACGGCGCGGCGGCGCACCGGCATCGTCAGCCGCGGCGGCAGCATCATGGCCAAGTGGTGCATCGCCCACCACCGCGAGAGCTTTCTGTACGAGCACTTCGAAGACATCTGCGACATCATGAAGGCCTACGACGTGTCCTTCAGCCTGGGCGACGGCCTGCGCCCCGGCAGCGGGGCCGACGCCAACGACGAAGCCCAGTTTGCCGAGCTGCACACCCTGGGCGAGCTGACCCAGGTGGCCTGGAAGCACGACGTGCAGACCATGATCGAAGGCCCCGGCCACGTGCCCATGCACCTCATCCAGGCCAACATGGACGAGCAGCTGCGCCACTGCCACGAAGCGCCGTTCTACACCCTGGGCCCGCTGACCATCGACATCGCCCCCGGGCACGACCACATTGCCAGTGCCATCGGCGCGGCCATGATCGGCTGGATGGGCACGGCCATGCTGTGTTACGTCACGCCCAAGGAGCACCTGGGCCTGCCCAACCGCGACGACGTGAAGGCCGGGCTGATCGCCTACAAGATTGCCGCCCACGCCGCCGATGTGGCCAAGGGCCACCCCAGCGCCCGGGCGCGGGACGAAGCCATCAGCCAGGCGCGGTTCGAGTTCCGCTGGGAAGACCAGTTCAACCTGGGCCTGGACCCCGACACCGCCCGCGAATTCCACGACGAAACCCTGCCCAAGGACAGCGCCAAGACCGCCCACTTCTGCTCCATGTGCGGCCCCAAGTTCTGCAGCATGAAAATCACCCAAGAAGTGCGCGACTACGCCGCCCAGCAAGGCCTGAGCGAAGCCGACGCCCTGGCCCAGGGCATGCAAGCCAAGGCCAGCCAGTTCCGCGAGCGCGGCGGCGACCTGTACATCCCCATCCAGCCCGAAGGCAAAGCATGAAATTCCAGCACTTCGGCGTGGCCGGCGCGGGCCTTCTGGGCCGCCTGCTGGCGTTTGAACTGCTGCAACAAGGCCACCGCGTCAGCCTGTTCGACCCCGCCCCCAGCCTCACCCAGGCCCCCGCGGGTGGCGACCCGGCCCGCGCCGCCGCCTGGACGGCGGCGGGCATGCTCAGCCCCACGGCCGAGCTGGAGTGCGCCAACGAGGCCGTGTACCGGCTGGGGCTGGACAGCCTGGAACGCTGGCCCGCCCTCGTGGCCACGCTGCGCCAGGCCGGACACGAGGTGGCATTGACCCATGCCGGCAGCCTGCTGCTGGCCCACCGGGGCGACGAAGGGGCCGCCCAGCGCACGCTGTCGGTTTTAGAGAAAAAATCGCCTCTACCGCTTTCATTGAAAGCGCTGACAGCTACTGAATTGAGAGCAATGGAGCCGGACATCCACGGCCCTGCCCACGGCTGGCTGCTGCCGCACGAGGGCCACATCCACACCGTGCAGGCCCTGACGGCGCTGGGGGCCTGGGCGCAGGCGCACGGGGCAGACTTCCATGGCGGCGAGGCGGGCCGCGTGGTGTCGGCCCAAGCCCGCCAATTGCACACCGCCCAGGGGGTGCATCGGTTCGACCATGTGTTTGACGTGCGCGGCGTGGGCGCACGGGAAAACACCTCCGGCCCCGGCGACGCCCCCTCCCCCACGGCGCAGGTGCGCGGTGTGCGCGGCGAGGTGTTCTGGCTGCACGCCCCCGGCGTGGTGCTGCACCGCCCGGTGCGGCTGCTGCACCCACGCTGGCGGGTGTATGTGGTGCCTCGTCCAGGCGACCTGATCGTGGTGGGGGCCACCGAAATCGAGAGTGAAGACCGCTCACCCGTGTCGGTGCGCAGCACGCTGGAGCTGCTGAGCGCCGCGCACAGCGTGCTGCCCGGCCTGGCGGAAGCCCGCATCGTCCACAGCGAGGCCAACCTGCGCCCTGCCCTGCCCGACAACCTGCCCCTGCTGCACACCCAGCCCGGGCTCAGCCGCATCAACGGCCTGTTCCGCCACGGCTGGCTGATTGCCCCCGCCCTGGTGCAACAGGCCCTGGCCGAACTCGCAGCCCTGCCCGCACGCTGACCCCAACCGCCGCCACAACCCATTCAGACCACGCTGCCCATGCCCACCCCACCCCTGACCCTCAACGGCGAACCCTGGCCTGTGACCAGCGAGGCCGCTGCATCCCCCGCCACCGTCCCCGATACCCTGGCCGACCTGCTGGCCGCGCTGGGCGTGCCCCCCGACGCGGTGGCCACCGCCGTCAACGGCCAGTTTGTCCCCCGCGACCGACGGGCCGACCACCGCCTGCACGCGGGCGACAGCGTGACCACCTTCCAACCCATCGTCGGAGGCTGAAGCCATGAGCGCACTGAACATCGGTGGCGTGTCGCTGACCAGCCGCTTTTTCCTGGGCACCGCGGGCTACCCCTCGCCCGCCGTGTTGCAACAGGCCATAGCCGCCTCGGGCACACAGGTGGTGACGGTGGGCCTGAAGCGCCAACTGGCCCACGGCCAACCCGGCACCCCCGCCGCCGGACCGGGCGACTTTTATGCGCTGATCCGCGCCAGCGGGGCCCGGCTGCTGCCCAACACCGCTGGTTGCCGCACCGCCCGCGAGGCCGTGACCCTGGCCCACATGGCCCGTGAGTTGTTCGGCACCGCCTGGATCAAGCTGGAGGTGGTGGGCGACGACCACACCCTGCAACCCGACCCCTTCGAGCTGGTGGCCGCCGCCACCGAGCTGGTGCGCGAGGGCTTCGAGGTGTTTCCCTACTGCACCGACGACCTCGTCACCTGCCAGCGCCTGCTGGACGCGGGCTGCCGCATCCTCATGCCCTGGGGCGCGCCCATCGGCTCGGGGCAGGGCCTCATCAACCCCTGGGCCTTGCGCACCCTGCGCGAGCGCCTGCCCGACGTGCCGCTGGTGGTGGACGCAGGCATCGGCTCGCCCGCCCACGCCGTGCAGGCCATGGAGCTGGGGTTTGACGCCGTGCTGCTCAACAGCGCCGTGGCCCAGGCCCACGACCCGGTGGCCATGGCCCGCGCCTTCGGCCTGGCCATCGAAGCCGGGCGACTGGCTTGGGAGTCCGGGGTCATGGCCCCCCAGGCCATGGCCCGCGCCACCACCCCCGTGACAGGAAGACCTTTTTTGCTATGAATTCAATAACTACAACTGACGCCCATAAAGCGCTAGATATCATTTTCATCATTCAAAACGACATCCTGGGAACACCCACCGCCGTGCCCGCCATCGTTGGCCCCCAGAGCATCGGGTGGACCCAGGCGGCGCTGCTGCTGGCCACCCCGGCCCAGGCCCAGGCCCTGCTGGGCGAGGACGGGCTGCGTTCCGCCCCCGAACTGGCCGCGGCCCTGCGCCAGCGCGGGGTGGGCAGCGTGCTCATCCTGGGGCACCCGCAGACCCCCGACGTGGCCCTGCGCGGGCACGACTGGATGGACACCCCCCACGCCAGCGGCTGGCTGAGCCGCCCGGTCACGCCCACCGCGGTGGACCCCTCCGCCACCGCCACGGAAGCCGAACGCCTGGCGCACACCACCGCCCAAGCCCTGGCCCACGGGTTTGTGGCGGCCGATGCCCTGGTGCTGGCCCGCATGCACACGGCCAGTGGCCAAGGCTGGCCCCAACCCTGGCCAGCCACCGACGCCCCGGCGCTGGGCTTGAACATCGCCCACCTGCCCCGCCTCAGCCTGCCCGGCCATGCCCTGCCCACGCCGCCGCTGCTTCCGCCGCTGCCACAGCTGGACGACGCCCACCGCACGCTGGGTCTGTACCCGGTGGTGGACAGCGCCGACTGGGTGGAACGTGTGCTGGCCGCCGGGGTGCGCACGGTGCAACTGCGCATCAAGGACCCGACGCAGCCCGACCTGCGCCAGCACATCCGCCGCAGCGTGGCCGCCGCCCGCGCCGCCAGCGCCCAGCTCTACATCAACGACCACTGGCAACTGGCCATGGAAGAAGGGGCGTTTGGCGTGCACCTGGGCCAGGAAGACCTGGGCCACGCCGACGTGCAGGCCCTGGCCCAGGCCGGGCTGCACCTGGGCCTGAGCACCCACAGCCCGTGGGAGGTGAGCCGGGCCTGGGCGCTGCGGCCCAGCTACATCGCCTGCGGTCCCATCCACGCCACCACCACCAAGGACATGCCCTGGCGGCCCCAGGGCAACGGCAACCTGGCGTTCTGGAGCCACCTGCTGCCGGTGCCCGTGGTGGCCATTGGCGGCATGGATGCGCAGCGCCTGCAAGAGGCGGTGCAACACGGGGCCGCCGGGGTGGCGCTGATCACGGCCATCACCGCCTCGGCCCACCCCGAAGAGGCGTTGGCACACTTGCAGGCGGTCTGGGCGCAAGGGCTTGCGGCCCCCCGAACCCTGGCACCGGGCTGGCCCCGGTCCACACGCTGACGTTCGAGACCGGCCCGCCACGGCGGGGCATCGGCGTGTTGCGCGTTTGCATCAAGCCCGTTCCCACGGACATCCACCTTGTTTGACCCACGTCAAACAAGCGGTGGGCCGCGCACGAGGCGATGCGCCTTAAGGGCTCAATGGCCCGTTAACAAAAGGGAGTTGATGTATGCAACACCCCAGGCAATCACCCTCTGGTTTCCATGATGTCCTCCCTGCCCCCCACACCCACCTGGTCCGCAGACGAACAATTGGCTTTGCTGGAGCAAGCCATCCACCTCGCCATGGATGGCGTCTTTCTGGTGGATGAGCAGGCCCGCATCTGCTACGTCAACCAGGCGGCCTGCGCCAACCTCGGCTACACCCGAGACGAGTTGCTGAACATGGCCGTGACGGACATCGATCCGTGCATCACACGAGCACAGGTCATTGAACTGGTCACCCAGCAACTGCCCCACGAGGTGCAACGGTTGGAAACCTGCCATCAGCGAAAGGACGGAACGCTGCGGCAGGTGGAGATCGCCGCCTCCATGGTCGTCCACGGCCATCGGAAGTTGGCCATGACCGTGGTGCGGGACATCACCGAACGCAAACGGCTGGAAGCCACCCTGCACTTCATTGCCCAGAGTGGCAGCGGTGTGGACTACCTGCCCGCCTTGGCCCAGCACCTGTTCCACGTGCTGGGCTGCGAACACGTGCTGATTGCTCGGCTGGCAGACCAACCCGGCCATGCCGACGCCCAGGTGGTCCTCGCTGACGGTGCGCCACAGCCCACTTTCCGGTATGCCCTGGCGGGCACCCCGTGTGAGGCGGTGTTCAACCGCCAGCTGTGCTGCCATGTTAAGGGGGTGCAGGCCTTGTTTCCGAACGACCACTTCCTGGTCGAGCACGGCCTGGACAGCTATGCCGGGGTGCCCTTGCTGGATTCAGACGGCGAGCCCATCGGCCTCATCGCCGTGCTGGGCACCCAGGCCATGGCCGAGCCCGAGCGGGTCCAGCAGACCTTGCAGCTGGTGGCCCCCAGAGCCGCCGCCGAACTGGAGAGGGACCGCCACCTGGCACAACTCAAGGCCAGCGAGGCGCGTTATCGGGGCTTGGCAGAAGCGTCCCCCGACAACATCGTGCGCTACGACCTGGAAGGGCGGATTTGTTACGTCAACCCGCAGTTCGAACACACCCTGGGCATGCGCAGCGAACACCTGCTGGGGCAACGCCCGCACGAGGTCTGGCCCGATGGCCGTTTCGACGCCATCGAACGCGCCGCGCAGCAGGTGACCCACAGTGGCACGGCGGCTGACCTCACCATCCTCACGCCCAACGCCACCCCTTACCCCTCGGTCCACCGGATCCGCATTGCGCCCGAGCGGGACGCAAGCGGCAGCATCATCGGCACCGTGGCCTACGGCAGTGACGTCACCGCCATCCGAGAAACCGAGCAGCGCCTGAGGCATTTTGTGGACAACCTGCCGGGGGTGGCCTTCACCCACCGCACCCCGGCCCGTGGGGAGGGTGGCTTCAGCCACCTCAGCCCGCGGGTGGAGGACTACTTCGGCATCCGCCCGCAAAGCGGCCTGGACGATGCGCAGCAGGTGTTTGGGGCCTTGCATGCCGACGACCGGGAGCTGCTGGCGTCCACCCTGCAAGCCACCAAACCCCTGCACACCACGCTGTCGCTGGAGGTGCGAACCGCACCCACCACGCCACTGGCTCGCTGGCTGGATGTGCGCGTGGTGGCCGAACCGCTGCCCGACGGTTCGGTGGCCTGGCATGGCCTCATGCTGGACGTGTCCGAACGCAAGCGCATGGCCACCGAGGTGGCCGCCTCACGCGACCTGCTGCATCGGGTGATCGATGGCATTGCCGACCCTGTGTTCGTCAAAGACCCGCAGCACCGCTGGCACATGGTCAACCAGGCGTTTGTCGATTTCGTGGGCATTCCCCGCAAATCACTGCTGGGCCAGACGGATGACGCCTATTTCCCCAGTCGGCAGGTCCATGTGTTCTGGGACACCGATGCCCAGGTGTTCGCCACCGGGCAGAACAACGTCAACGAGGAACAGGTCACCACACGCCATGGCCACACCCGGACCGTGCAGACCAAGAAGTCCCTGATCCAGACCGCCTGTGGAGAACCGCTGCTGGTGGGCGTCATCCGCGACATCACCGACCTGCAAACCTACCGCCAGCGCGTCCACGACCTGGCCTACAACGACACCCTCACCAACCTGTCCAACCGCACCCTGTTCCTGGAGCGTGCACAGCAGGTGTTCGACGAAGCCACCCTGCACGACCAGCAAGTGGGTCTGATCATGCTGGACGTGGACCACTTCAAACGCTTCAACGACTCCTTGGGTCACCCCGTCGGCGATGACCTGCTGCGCAAGGTGGCCGCACGGCTGACCCGCAGCATCCCGCACCACGACGCGGTGGCACGCCTGGGGGGCGACGAGTTCGGCATCCTGCTGACCCAACGCCACAACGACCTGGACCTGGGTGCCGTGGCCCGCAAGATCCTGGAGGCCGTCAACCGCCCCATGACGCTCAATGGCCAGGAGGTGGTGGTGACGTGCAGCATCGGGGTGTCGGTCTACCCCAACGACAGCACCGATCTGTCGGACTTGATGAAGTTTGCCGACGCCGCCATGTACCAGGCCAAGCGACAGGGGCGCAACACCTTCAGCTTCCATTCGCAAGACCTGCACAAGGACTCCATGGAGCGCCTGTGGCTGGAAGGGGACCTGCGCAAGGCCCTGGTCCGCCAGCAGTTGGAGCTGCATTACCAACCCAAGGTGAGGCTGAGCGACGGGGTCATCTGCGGCAGCGAAGCCTTGTTGCGCTGGCGGCACCCCACCAAGGGCATGATTCCCCCCAACCGGTTCATTGCCATTGCCGAGGAGCTGGGTCTGATCGTGCCCATGGGCGAATGGGTGCTCCGAACCGCCTGCGAAACCGCACGTGACTGGAACCGACGCGGACCGGGACCGCACACCATTGCCGTGAACCTGTCGGTGCGCCAGTTCAAGGAAGACCACCTGCCAGAACTCATCGCCCGCACCTTGGCCGAAACCGGGTGCCAGCCGGACTGGATTGAGCTGGAGATCACCGAAAGCCTGCTGCTCGACGGCGCACCCGACGTGCAGCACACCCTGCAAACCCTGCGGGACATGGGGTTCTCCATCGCCATCGACGACTTCGGCACCGGCTATTCAGCCCTGAGTTACCTGGAGCGTTTCCCCATTGACGTGCTGAAGATCGACCAGTCCTTCATCCGCAACACCGCCAACGCGGGCACCCGTGCGGAGTTGGTCAAGGCCATCATTTCACTGGCCCATGCCTTGTCGTTGAAGGTGGTGGCCGAAGGGGTGGAAGAGCAGGTTCAGCACGAGTTCTTGCGCACCCACCACTGCCAGATGGCACAGGGCTACGCCTACGGCAAACCGGTGCCCAAACCGGAGTTTGAACTGCTGCACTGGGCTTTGGTCTCAGACCCGAACGGCCGACAACCAGCCGCGCAGGCTGTTGACGAAAGCCCATGACTGCACGCGGGGCACGTCGTCCAGGCGCACCACGGCCTCTTGCACCCGCCCTTGCGCCAGGGCGTGCTGCCGCCCCACCCCAGGCAACAGGCCGCAAGCCACGGGTGGGGTGACCCAGCGCCCGTCCAACAACACCGCCACGTTGCCCCGGGTGCACTCGGTCAGCTCGCCGGCGGTGTTCCACAACACCGTGTCGAACACCCCAGCCTCGGTGGGGGTGAAGGCGTCGTAGTGGGCGCGGTGTGTGGTCTTGTGGCGCACAAACGGGCTGTGCGCTTCCACCAAGGGTTGGGTGGCCAGACGCAAGCGCACGGGTTGGGGGGTGTCGGTCAGGGCATGGGCTTCGGCCCGCACCTGCCCTTGGGCCGTCAGCAGCAGGCGGCCACGCCACAGGCCCTGGGCATGGCTTTGCGCCACCTCGTCCAGCGCGGCCTGCACCTGCGCCTCGGGCCAAACCCAGCCAAAGCAGTGCGCGGCCTCGGCCATGCGCGCCACATGCGCCGAACGGTGTGGCCACTGGCCCTCGCACAGGGCCAGGGTTTCCAGCAAATCAAACGATACGGGGGGAGCAGTGTTCATGCGGTGGCCTGTGCCAGAAAAGCCTGTTTGTGCCCCCATTCGGCCCATTCGCCGTCGGGGTGGGAACCCAGGGTGATGCCGCTGCCCACGCCGCAACGCGCTTCGGTGCCGCGCAGCGTCACGGTGCGGATGGGCACGTTGAAACGCACCTCGCCGCCCGGGGCCATGACCCCCACCGCCCCACAGTACACCCCGCGCGGGCCGGGCTCCAGACGGCGAATGTGGTCCATGGCCGCGACCTTGGGCGCACCGGTGACCGATCCACAGGGGAACAAGGCACCGAACGCGGCCGACAACGTGAGCCCCGGGCGGGCCTGGGCACACACATCGGA
The DNA here is from genome assembly GCF_054777695.1 of Hydrogenophaga soli. Classification (NCBI taxonomy): domain Bacteria; kingdom Pseudomonadati; phylum Pseudomonadota; class Betaproteobacteria; order Burkholderiales; family Comamonadaceae; genus Hydrogenophaga; species Hydrogenophaga soli. The sequence goes on from NZ_BAAHAK010000003.1 coordinate 109,016, forward strand.
GGTCATCTGCCACACCGTGGGCAGGGGCTGCACCTCAAACAGGTGAGGCACCTTCACGCTGTGGGGCACGGCAATGCGCGACAGGTCGTTGCGCAGCAGGTCCACGATCATCACGTTCTCGGCCCGTTCCTTGGGCGACGTGCGCAGGCCCTGGGCCAAGGCCTGGTCGGCGGTGGGTTCGGGGCTGCGCGGTGCGGTGCCTTTCATGGGACGGCACAGCAACTCATCGCCCCGCCAGGCCAGGAACAGCTCGGGCGAGACCGACAGCACCTGCTCGTCGCCATCGCCCGCCAGCCAGGCGGCATACCCACCGGGCTGCGCCTGCAACAAGGCGGCAAACAAACGCGGGCCCACGTCCGCCGGGGCCGCATCAGGCAGCGTGGCCACCACCGCCGACGTGAGGTTGAGCTGGTACAGCGCCCCGGCCTCGATGGCTTGGCGAATGTCGTTCACATCCTGTTCAAAACGAGCGCGGTCGGTTTGCAAGGCCCAGGCCAGCCGAGGGCGTGGCCCCGCCTCCGTCCCGGGGAGCGGGCCTTCCTCCACCTCGTCCCATGCGGCAAACCACGCCAACGGCCCCTGGGCGGGGTGGGTGCGCAAGGCGGGATCGAAAGCCGCCGCCGCTTCGTAACGCACATGGCCGGCGCACCAGGCACCCTGGCGGGCGGCATCGTGGGCGGCATCGAGCACGCCCGCCACCTCGTGGGGCCGGTGGGCCACCCAGGTTCGGTCGGGTCGTCCAGCCGACCAGCACCAACGCGCCCCGGCCCGACGCCAGGGGTTGGCAAAGTCCACCTGCACCGCGGGCTGCATCAAGCCGCGCCGATGTTGGGCACCAGACCCGATCCAGACACCAAGTGCGCCGTGGGCTGCCCGGCCTTCTGCGCCGCGGTGAAGGCCAGCATGCGGTCAATGGGCACACGGGCGCGGGGAATCAGCGCCGGGTCCACGTGGATCGCGTTGTGTCCCTGCTCCAGCACCTGCACCAGCCCGGCCAGGCCGTTCATGGCCATCCACGGGCAGTGGGCGCAGCTCTTGCACGTGGCGCTGTTGCCAGCGGTGGGGGCTTCGATGAAGGTCTTGCCCGGGTTCTGCTGGCGCAGGCTGTGCATCATGCCGTTGTCGGTGGCCACGATGAAGGTGGTGGCGTCCAAGGTCTTGGCCGCGTTCAGGATGGCGCTGGTGGAGCCCACCGCGTCGGCCAGGGCCACCACGTCGGCCGGGCTTTCGGGGTGCACCAGCACCTTGGCGCCGGGGTGCTCTTTTTTCAGCGCTTCCAGCTCGAACGCCTTGAACTCGTCGTGCACGATGCAGCTGCCGTTCCACATCAGCATGTCGGCCCCGGTTTCGCGCTGGATGTAGCTGCCCAGGTGGCGGTCGGGAGCCCACAGGATTTTCTGACCCTGGTCTTTGAGCGCGCGCACGATGTCCAGTGCGCAGCTGCTGGTCACCAGCCAGTCGGCGCGGGCCTTCACCGCGGCGCTGGTGTTGGCGTAGACCACCACGGTGCGGTCGGGGTGCTGGTCGCAAAAGGCGCTGAACGCATCCACCGGGCAGCCCAGGTCCAGCGAGCAGTTGGCCTCCAGATCGGGCATGAGCACGGTTTTTTCGGGGCTGAGGATCTTGGCCGTCTCGCCCATGAACTTCACGCCCGACACCACCAGCGTCCGGGCCGCATGGTCGCGGCCGAAGCGGGCCATTTCCAGGCTGTCGGAGACGATACCGCCGGTCTCCAGCGCCAGGTCTTGCAGGTCGGGGTGCACGTAGTAGTGCGACACCAGCACGGCGTTCTTTTGCTTGAGCAGCTCGCGCACACGGGCCTTGAGCTGCTCGCGTTCATGTTGCGAGGGTTCACGCGGCACCCGCGCCCAGGCATGGCCGGTGCCGCACACCGGCGCAGAGGGTTGGGCGGCCTGCGGTTGGTCGTAGGTGACGTCGATGAACGCCTCGCCAGGGATGGATGGGGTCATGGTTCAGAGCCCTTCAAAACGCATGGAGTAGTCGGTGGCCTTGACGTCCTTGGTCAGGCCGCCAATGGAAATGCGGTCCACCCCGGTCTCGGCCAGGGCACGCACGGTGTCGAGTGACACGCCGCCCGAAATTTCCAGCACCGCCCGCCCGGCATTCAAGGCCACGGCCTGGCGCAAGGTGGGCAGGTCCATGTTGTCCAGCAGGATCATGGTGGCCCCACAGTCCAGGGCCTCGGCCAACTGATCCAGGCGCTCCACCTCGATCTGCACAAACTTCGCTTGAGGCGCTGCGGCATGGGCCTTGGCCAGCACCGCGGCCACCCCACCGGCGGCGGCAATGTGGTTTTCCTTGATGAGGATGGCGTCGTACAGCCCCATGCGGTGGTTGGCCCCGCCGCCCACGGTCACCGCGTACTTCTGGGCGATGCGCAGGCCGGGCAGGGTCTTGCGCGTGTCCACGATGCGGGCTCGGGTGCCCTGCACCGCGTCCACAAACTGCGCGGTTCGGGTGGCCACACCACTGAGCAGTTGCAGGAAGTTGAGCATGGTGCGCTCGGCGGTGAGCAGTTGCGGGGCCGGGCCCTGCATCTCCATCACCACCTGGTCAGGACTGCAACGCTGGCCTTCGCTCACCCGCCAGCTCAGTTGGCCGCCGGGCACCACGCGGGCAAAGGTTTCGTTCACCCAGGGCGCACCGCAGACGGTGGCGGCCTCGCGGGCCAGCACGCGGGCGCGGGCGGTGCGCCCGGCGTCCACCAGCGAGGCCGTCAGGTCACAAGCGCCCACGTCTTCGGCCAGCGCCCGCGACACATCGGCGGCCACCGTGGCGAGAAAGGTGGGGCCGCTGTAAATGGGATGGGAAACAGGGGGGGAAACGGGCGTCTCTGGCATGGCTGGGCACCCGGGCTTGTACCCGGCGTGAGGGAATGGGGGTTCGAATAGACTCGCCATTTTCCCGCCAAATCCGGGCGGGGCCTGGCCTCGCGGTCATTTCCTGTCATTGCTTGCTGTTTCACCATGAGCGATCCCCTGCCCGCCTCGTCCGCCGCACCGGCTTCCTCCCCCATGGCCACGCCCTACGGCACGCTGCCCAATGCGTCCCCCATGCCGCAGCGCCGCCCCATCAGCCTGCCGCGCCTGCAGGAAATGCGCGACCGGGGTGAAAAAATCACCATGCTCACCGCCTACGACGCCACCTTTGCCGCCGTGGCCGACGCGGCCGGGGTGGAGTGCATCCTGGTGGGCGACTCGCTGGGCATGGTCTGCCAAGGGCTGTCGAGCACGGTGGAAGTGACGCTGGAGACCATGCGTTACCACACCCGCAGCGTGGTGCGCGGGCTGCGTCGGGTGCAGGGCACGGCCTGGGTGATTGCCGACCTGCCCTTCGGCAGCTACCACGAAAGCAAGGAACAAGCCCTGCGCAGCGCCACCGCACTGATGCAGGAGGGCGCCCACATGGTCAAGTTGGAAGGCGGTGGCTGGACCACCGAAACCGTGCGCTTCCTGGTGGAGCGGGGCATTCCGGTCTGCGCCCACCTGGGCCTGACGCCCCAAACCGTGCATGCCCTGGGGGGCTACCGGGTGCAAGGCCGTGGCGAGCAGGCCGACACCCTGGTGCACCACGCCCTGGCGCTGCAAGACGCCGGTGCCAGCATGCTGGTGCTGGAAATGGTGCCCGTGGGCCTGTCGGCCCGTCTGACCACGCAACTGCCCACCTGCCACACCATTGGCATTGGTGCGGGCAAGGGCACCGCGGGCCAGGTGCTGGTGATGCACGACATGCTGGGCATCAACCTGGGCAAGAACCCAAAATTCGTGCGCAACTTCATGGCCGAGTGCAACAGCGTGCGCGACGCCATGGCCGCCTACGTCAAGGCCGTGAAAGACGGCAGCTTCCCCGACGACACCCTGCACGCGTGGAGAGACTGACCCCTCATGCAAATCGTTCACACCCCCGCCGAACTGCGCGCCGCACTGGCCCCCTACCAACGCCCGGCCTTTGTGCCCACCATGGGCAACCTGCACGACGGCCACCTGGACCTGGTGCGCCAAGCCGTCCCGCTGGGCGACGTGACCGTGGCCAGCATCTTCGTCAACCGCTTGCAGTTTGGCCCCAACGAAGACTTCGACAGCTACCCCCGCACGCTGCAGGCCGACTGCGACAAGCTCGCCGCCGTGGGCTGCAACGTGGTGTTCGCCCCCAACGAGCGCGACCTGTACCCCATGGCCCAGACCTTCACGGTGCAGCCGGACCAGTCGCTGTCCAACATCCTGGAAGGGCACTTCCGCCCCGGCTTTTTCACCGGCGTGTGCACGGTGGTGATGAAGCTGTTCCAGTGCGTGTTTGCCGAGGCCAAGGGCCCGCGCCACGCCCTGTTCGGCAAGAAGGACTACCAGCAGCTGATGGTCATCCGCCGCATGGTGGAGCAGTTTGCGTTGCCCATCACCATCGTGGCCGGTGAAACCTGCCGGGCCGACGACGGGCTGGCCCTCAGCTCCCGCAACGGCTACCTCAGCGCCGCCGAACGGGCCGAAGCCGTGCAACTGTCGCAGGCCCTGCGCCGTCTGGCCGAAGCCGCCCGCGCCCTGCCCGAGGCGGGCTTTGCCGCGGCGCTGGAACACCTGGAGCACGACGCCATGCACACCCTCAATGGCCGAGGCTGGCGCACCGACTACCTCACCGTGCGCCGCCGCCGCGACTTGCAGGCCCCGTCTGCCCACGACGAAATGGTGGTGCTGGGGGCTTCACGCCTGGGGGCCACCCGCCTCATCGACAACCTGGAATTCTGACCCCCGGGCATCGGCCTGGCGCTGGGTTTCGCGCCAGCGCCCTGGGGTCTGCCCCGTCCAGCGGACAAAGGCCCGGTGCAAGGCGGCTGCGTCGCCAAAACCCAGCCGCGGGGCCACCGCGGCCAGCGCGGTGCCTTGGCGCAAGGCGTCGCAACACATCTGACAGCGCACCTCGTCCAGCAGGGCGCTGAAGTGCACCCCCTGGCGCTGCAACAGCCGCCGCAACCGCCGATCGCTCAGCCCCAGGGCCGCAGCGGCCTCGGCCCGCCCGGGCAACCCCAGGGGCAGGCGGGACAGCAACCAGCGGCGAAGGGCGGACAGCACCTGCTCCGGGTGGGACACCCCCGCCCCTGCTGCGCTGGCGGCTTCCAGCGCCTGCAAACGGGCCTGTGCATGGTCGGTGTGCACGCGGGCCAACTGGGCGTCGGCCTGGGGCAAGGGCGCGTCCAGCATGCGGTGCGGCAGCAACATGCCGTTGAAGGCCTCGCCAAAGCGGGGCGTGCACCCCAGGGCCGCCTGGTAGGCCTCCATCGGTGCCAGCGCCCCGTGGGCAAACTGGACTTGCAGCGCCTCGAACCGCCCGCCAGTGACCCAGCGCCCAAACGACACCACCGCGGCCAGCACGGCCTCGATCTGGTGCGGGCTGAAGGCCAGGTCGCCCTGCATGGGGTGGTAAATCAGCCAGACATGCTCACCCACCGACAGCATCTGAAAACGCCCCCCGTCGCTGATGAGGCGCTGGAAGCGCTGCACCAAACCCAAGGCCTCCCGCAAGGTGGCCGCCGATTGCACCAGGTAGCCCACCACGTTGAAGCTGGCCGGTCCAACCTGCGCCCCCACCCGCAGCCCGAAGGCCCGGTCCCCGGTCAGGGCTGCCGCCGCCCGCCACAGCCGGGTGATGTCGTCGATGGGCCAGCGCTCGGCCTCGGCCAAGCCGGGCGGCAGGCCGGCGTGGCGCAGCAGCGCTGCCGCATCCAGCCCGGCCTGCGCCGCCGTCAACAAGATGGTGTGGGCCCAGCTGCGCGAGGCCGTGGGGCCTTGGACCCAGCCCAGGGCGGCGTCATCGTCAATCGGCGCGAAAAATGGGGTCTGCAAAGACAATGGAAAGGTCCGCAAAGACAATGAAGAAGCCATGGTAGCCCGGTATCGTGGCCCCCACACCAACCAAGGAGACAACATGGCCACACGGAGTGACGTGCTGGTGATCGGTGGCGGGCTCGCAGGCCTGGTCACCACGCTGGAATGCCTGCGCGCCGGGCGCAGCGTCACCCTGCTGGACCGGGACACCCCCGAGCGCCTGGGCGGCTTGGCCCGCTGGGCCTTTGGTGGCATGTGCCTGGTGGACACGCCGTTGCAGCGGCGCAAGCGCATCCCCGATTCGCCCGAACTGGCCCTGGAAGACTGGCTGAGCTTTGGCGAACTGGACCCCACCGACCTCTGGCCCCGCCGCTGGGCCGAACAGTACGTGGCCCGCAGCGCCCCCGACGTGTACGAGTACCTCACTGCCCTGGGGCTGCGCTTCATGCCTGCGGTCAACTGGGTGGAGCGTGGCCTGCACGGCAATGGCAACCGCGTGCCGCGCTACCACATCGTGTGGGGCACTTCGCGCCACCTGACCGACACCGTCATTGCCGCCGTGCGTCAGGCCGCCACCCCCGCCTTTCGCCTGCTGCACCAGCACCGCGTGACCGACCTCACCACGCACCAGGGCCGCGTGAACGGAGCCCGGGCCATTGATGAAGCCACGGGAGCCGAAGTGCTCTTGGAAGCCGAACAGGTGGTGGTGGCCACCGGGGGGCTGAATGGCAGCCTGGAGCAGGTGCGCCGCCACTGGCCCGCCAACCGCCCCCAACCGGGCGAGATGCTCAACGGTGCCCACCCCTTTGCCGACGGGGCCGCCCACGCCCTGGTGCAGCAGCACGGTGGCCTGGTCACCCACGCAGGTGAAATGTGGAACTACGCCGCCGGGGTGCCGCACCCGCAGCCACATTTCGAGGGGCATGGCCTGTCGCTCATCCCCTGCAAATCGGCCCTGTGGCTGGACCACACGGGCCGACGCCTGGGACCGGAGCCGCTGGTCACCGGTTTTGACACCCACGACCTGTGCCAGCGCGTGGCGTCCGCGCCCCAGGGCTACACCTGGCAGCTGCTGAACTGGCGCATTGCCGCCAAGGAGCTGGCCATTTCCGGGGCCGAGCACAACCCCCACATCCGCGACCGGCGCTGGCTGCCCTTCCTGAAGGAAACCCTGCTGGGCAACCACCGCCTGGTGCGGCAGATGCTGGACGAATGCCCCCAGTTCATTGCCGCCGACACCCTGCCCGAACTGGCCCAGCGCATGAACACCCTGACCGGCCAGCACCATGTCCACGCCCACACCCTGCAAGCCACCGTGGCCGCCTGGGACCGGCAGTTCACCAGTCCCACCGACACGGCGCTGACCTTCACCAACGATGACCAGGTGCGCCGCATCCAACACGCCCGCCAGTGGGGTCCCGACCGCCTGCGCACCTGCGCACCCGCCCCTTTGGGCCGACCGGGGGCGGGCCCCTACATCGCCATCCAGGTGCGGCTGATCACCCGCAAGAGCCTGGGCGGCTTGCAGACCGACCTGCACAGCCGCGTGCTGGACGCCAGCGGCCAGCCCCTGCCCGGCCTGTACGCCGTGGGTGAGGCGGCGGGCTTTGGCGGCGGCGGGGCCAGCGGCAAACGCTCGCTGGAAGGCACCTTCCTGCCCGGCTGCATCCTCACGGCGCAAGCCGCCGCCCGCCACATCGGCTGACCCCCACACACCCCGAGGAACCCCCATGAACGGCGCACAAGCCCTGATGAAAACGCTGGTCGATGCCGGCATCGACACCTGCTTCAGCAACCCCGGCACGTCCGAAATGCACTTTGTGGCCGCGCTGGACAGCACGCCGCAGATGCGGGCCGTGCTCACCCTGTTCGAAGGCGTGGCCACCGGTGCCGCCGACGGCTATGGCCGCATGGCCGACAAACCCGCCGCCACCCTGCTGCACCTGGGCTGCGGCCTGGGCAACGGCCTGGCCAACCTGCACAACGCCCGCAAGGGCCGGGTGCCGGTGCTCAACATCGTCGGCGACCACGCCACCCACCACGTGCAGTACGACGCCCAGCTGCAATCCGACATCGAAACCGTGGCCCGCAACGTCTCGCCCGGCTTTGTGCGCACCTCAACCAGCACCGCCGCCCTGAGCCAGGACGCGCTGGACGCCGTGGACGCCGCCACCGGGGCCACAGGGGTGGCCGGCAGCTCGGGCCAGGTGGCCACCCTCATCCTGCCCGCCGACGTGTCCTGGGGCGAAGGCGGCGTGCCCGCCCGCCGCGCCCCCCGCCCGACTCCACCTGCCGCCGACGCGGCGACGCTGGTCACCATCGCCCAGGCCTTGCAAGGGCCAGGCCGCAAGGCCCTGCTGCTGGGTGGACACGCCCTGCGCGAACCCCTGCTGAACGCCGCGGCCCGCATCGCCGCCCAGACCGGGGCCAAGCTGTTCGCCGAAGTCTTCCCCACCCGCCTGCAGCGCGGCGCGGGGCTGCCCGCGGTGGAACGCATCGCCTACCTGGCCGAACTGGCCTCGGTGCAATTGGCCGGGCTGGACCACCTGGTGCTGGTGGACGCCAGGCCGCCTGTCTCGTTTTTTGCCTACCCGGGCAAGAAGAGCTGGCTGGTGCCCGAGGGCTGCACCCTGCACAGCCTCACCCACCCGGGGCAGGACGTGGCCGCCAGCCTCAACACCCTGGTGCAGGCCGTGGGCGCACAGGCGCAGGTGCCCGCGCTCCAACCCCTCAAACGCCCGGCGCGACCCAAAGGCAAGTTCAACGCCGCCAAGGTGTGCAAGGCCGTGGGCCACCTGCTGCCCGACAACGCCATCGTGGTGGACGAGGCCCAGACCTCGGGCCTCATGCTGCCGCTCTACACCGCCACCGCGCCGCGACACGACCTGTTGACCCTCACCGGCGGGGCCATCGGGCAGGGCCTGCCCTGTGCGCTGGGCGCGGCCATGGCCAGCCCGGGGCGTCAGGTGATTTCGCTCAACGGCGACGGCTCGGCCATGTACACCCTGCAAGCACTGTGGACCATGGCCCGCGAGAAGCTGAACGTGGTCAACATCGTGTTCAACAACCGTTCCTACGCCATCCTCAACCTGGAGTTGCAGCGTGTGGGCGCTACACAATCAGGAGCTATTCACGCTTTGAATGAAAGCGCTGGAGGCCAAAAAATGCCTGCATCCCAGGCCCAGCTGGACCTGTCCACCCCGCCGCTGGACTTTGTGCGCCTGGCCGAAGGCATGGGCGTGCCCGCCCGGCGGGTGGACACCACCGACGGTTTTGTGGCAGCCCTGGAGCACGCGCTGCGCACGCCGGGACCCCACCTCATTGAAGCGGTGGTGCCGCCCTCGGTCACCGGGCTCAAGTTGCGGGTGCTGCCGCACCTGCTGCAATCCCTGCAAAACCTGCCCCAGCCCCTGGCGCGGGCGCTGAAAAAGGCCATCGCGCCCTGAGCCCTCAGGACTCGGCCTTGGCGTTGCGCCCCATCAGGGCGGTCACAGCCTGGGCCGGGGTGGTGCGGCCATCGAGCAGGTCCACCACCGCGTGGACGATGGGCATGTCCACCCCCACCGCCTGGGCGCGTTGCAGCACCGTGCGGGCGCTGTACACCCCTTCGGCCACATGGCCCAGCGAATCCACCGCCTGTTGCAGCGACAAGCCCTGGGCCAACAGCAAGCCCACCCGACGGTTGCGGCTGAGGTCACCGGTGGCGGTCAGCACCAGGTCGCCCAGGCCCGACAGGCCCATGAAGGTGTCGGCCCGTGCGCCCAAGGCCAGGCCCAGGCGCGACATTTCGGCCAGACCCCGGGTGATGAGGGCGGCGCGGGCGTTCAGGCCCAGTTGCAGGCCATCACACAGGCCGGTGGCCAGTGACAGCACGTTCTTGACGGCCCCGCCCACTTCCACGCCGATCAGGTCGTCGTTGGCGTAGACGCGCAGCGTGGGGCTGTGGAAGGCGGACACCAGGGCCTCGCGCACGTGGGCATGGCGGCTGGCGGCCACCAGCGCGGTGGGCTGCCCGATGGCCACTTCCTGCGCAAAGCTGGGGCCGCTCAGCGCCCCCGCCCGGAGTTGGGGGGCCACCTGGGCCTGCACCTCGTGCGGCATCAGGCCCTGGCCCGCCGTGGCCGAAGCCTCGAAGCCTTTGCACAACCAGGCCACGGGCAGGGTGAATGCCGGGTCCTGGGCCAAGGCGGTCAGGGTGGGGCGCAACGCCGCCATGGGGGTGGCCACGATGCACAGGTCCGCGGCCTCGGCCACGGTGGCCGACAGGTGCTGGGCGGGCCAGGCGGCCACCGTCAGCGACGCTGGAAACGCCACACCCGGCAGGTAACGGCGGTTTTCGCGGTGGGCCTGCATGTCGGCCACCTGGGCCGCGTCACGCGCCCACAGGCTGACCTGGTGCCCAGCCGGGTGGCGGCAGGCGCTGAGGGCCATGGCGGTGCCCCAGGCCCCCGCACCCAATACCATGATTTTCATAGCTGTTTGCGCTTATGCATCAAGCGCCAGAGGCCAAAAAGAGGCTCAGAAAATTACTGCAGTGCGCCAGTGGCTTCGGCCTGCTGCTGCTCGTACATGGCCTGGAAGTTGATTTCCGACAGGTGCACGGGCGGGAAGCCTGCGCGGTTGACCAGGTCGGCCACGTTGCTGCGCAGGTAGGGGTAGACGATTTGCGGGCAGGCGATGCCCATGATGGGGCCCATCTGTTCCTGGGGCAGGTTGCGGATTTCGAAAATGCCGGCTTGTTTGCACTCCACCAGGAACACGGTGCGGTCGCCGATGGTGGTTTGCACGGTGGCGGTCACGCAGACCTCGAACATGCCCTCGGCCACGCCTTCGGCCGACACGGCCAGCTGGATGTCCACGGCGGGTTGCTGCTGTTCCAGCAGGATGGCGGGCGAGTTGGGTTGCTCCAGCGACGCCTCTTTCAGGTAGATGCGTTGGATCTGGAACACGGGCTCTTGATTCGCGTCGGACATGGCGTTGCTTTCGGGAAAAGGAAAGGGTCAAAACAAAGCCTGCCGAACCCGTCTGTCGTGACGGGCTCCCCGGCAGGCCATGGGGTGATTATGACGGCAGGGCTCCGTGGCTCAGGCCGCCAGCAGCGGCACCAGGCCACCGCGGGCGTCCAGGGCGTGCAGGTCGTCGCAGCCGCCCACGTGCTGGCCGTCGATGAAGATTTGCGGCACCGAGGTGCGCCCGGTGATGGCCGTCATTTCCTGGCGGCGCTCGGGGTGCAGGTCCACGCGAACTTCGTCCAGTTGGGTGACGCCGCGGGCCGCCAGCAGCTGCTTGGCGCGGATGCAGTATGGGCAGGTGGCGGTGAGGTAGATCTGAACGGCGGCCATGGCGGGTTCCTGGGTGTCAGGCTTTTTCGACCGGCAGGCTGGCTTCACGCCAGGCCGCCATGCCACCGCCCAGGGACTGGGCCTTTTCGTAGCCCAGTCGCGTGGCCACGGCCAGGGCGCGGCGCGAGCGCACGCCGCTGGCACACACCAGGATCAAGGGCACGGCCTTGTTCTTGACGGTGGTGGGCAGCTTGCTCTCCAGGTCGGCCAGCGGGATGTTCTTGGCACCGGAGACGTGGCCGGCGGCGAATTCGGCCGGTTCACACACGTCCACCACCACGGCCTTTTCGCGGTTCATCAGCATCACCGCCTCGTTGGGACTGAGGCCGCCGCCCTGTGCCCCCTTGGTGATGACCGGCCACAGCAGCATGCCGCCCGAAGTCAGCGCCAGCAACACCAGGGGCCAGTTGTCGATGAAAAAGCTCACGTTGATCCTTCACGTCGTTCGAGGCTGGCACAGACGCCAGGGCCACCTTGGCCCCCTCCGTCAGCCCCGTCAAAACCGCGCATTTTAGAATGCGGGAGATTTCCCCGCTCCGCTGGCCCCCACCGGAGTCCACCTCCAAGCCCTCCCTGCTGCGCCATGTACAAACTCGTCCTCATTCGCCACGGCGAATCCACCTGGAACCTCGAAAACCGCTTCACCGGCTGGACCGACGTGGACCTGACGCCCACCGGCGTCTCCCAGGCCATGTCCGCCGGCAAACTGCTCAAGGCCGAGGGCTACGAGTTCGACCTGGCCTACACCAGCGTGCTCAAGCGCGCCATCCACACCCTGTGGTACTGCCTGGACGAGATGAACTGCACCTGGCTGCCGGTGGTGAAGCACTGGCGCCTGAACGAGCGCCACTACGGTGCGCTGCAAGGCCTCAACAAGGCCGACATGGCCAAGCAGTACGGTGACGAGCAGGTGCTGATCTGGCGCCGCAGCTACGACACCCCGCCGCCCGCCCTGGAAGCCACCGACCCCCGCAGCGAGCGCAGCGACCGCCGCTATGCCCAGCTGCCCGCCGACCAGGTGCCGCTGACCGAATGCCTGAAAGACACGGTGGCCCGCGTGGTGCCGTTCTGGAACGACGTGATGGGCCCCGCCATCCGCTCGGGCCAGCGCATCGTGGTGGCCGCACACGGCAACAGCATCCGCGCCCTCATCAAGCACCTGGACGGCATTTCCGACAGCGACATCGTGGGCCTGAACATCCCCAACGGCATTCCGCTGGTGTACGAGCTGGATGCCGACCTGAAACCCATCCGCCACTACTACCTGGGTGACGCCGAAGCCGCCGCCAAGGCCGCCGCTGCGGTGGCCAGCCAAGGCAAAGCCTGAGCCGACACCCTGAAATTCCAAGGGCCTTGCAGGGAACTGCAAGGCCTTTTTGGCATTCTGAGGCGGTATATTGGCTGACCGTTTTTTGAAAGCGATACACAGATGGGGCAAAAGCTCAAGATTGCAGGTTGGGTGGCCATTGGGGCCGTGGCCGGTGCACTGACCACGGTGCAGTTGCAGGCCACCGCACGCGGGGCCTTGTCGCCCCTGCCGCTGGAGGAGTTGCAGCAGCTGGCCGCGGTGTTCGGCATGGTCAAGACCGACTATGTGGAGCCGGTGGACGACAAGAAGCTGATCTCCGACGCCATCTCGGGCATGGTGTCCAGCCTGGACCCGCACTCACAGTATTTCGACAAGAAGTCGTTCAAGGAATTCCGCGAAGGCACCTCGGGTCGTTTCGTGGGCGTGGGCATCGAAATCACCATGGACGACGGGCTGGTGAAGGTGGTGTCCCCCATCGAGGGCTCCCCCGCCTTCCGTGCCGGTCTGAAAACCAACGACCTCATCACCAAGATCGACGACACCCCGGTCAAGGGCCTGTCCATCAACGACGCCGTCAAGCGCATGCGCGGCGAGCCCAACACCAAGGTCACACTGACGGTGTTCCGCAAGGACGAAAACAACCGCACGTTCACCACGACCATCACCCGCGAAGAAATCAAGACCCAGAGCGTCAAGGCCAAGCTCGTCGAACCCGGCTACGGCTGGCTGCGGGTGTCGCAGTTCCAGGAGCGCACGGTTGAAGACTTCGTGCGCAAGCTCGACGACATGGTCAAGGCCGAGCCCAAGCTCAAGGGCCTGGTGCTGGACCTGCGCAACGACCCCGGCGGCCTGCTCGACGCCGCCGTGGCCATTTCCGCCGCCTTCCTGCCCGAAGGGGTGACCGTGGTCTCCACCAACGGGCAGCTGGAAGAGAGCAAGTTCGTCTACAAGGCGTCGCCGCAGTTCTATCAGCGCCGTGGCGGCCCGGACATCATCAAGCAGCTCACCCAGACCACCCAGGGCGTGTTGAAGACCGTGCCCATCGTGGTGCTGGTCAACGAAGGCTCGGCCTCGGCCAGCGAAATCGTGGCCGGTGCGCTGCAAGACCACAAGCGCGCCACCATCCTGGGCAGCCAGACCTTTGGCAAGGGCTCGGTGCAGACCGTGCGCCCCCTGGGGCCGGACACGGGCATCAAGCTCACCACGGCGCGTTACTACACGCCCAGCGGCAAAACCATCCAGGCGCGGGGCATCGTCCCTGACGTGATGGTGGACGAAACCGAAGACGGCAACCTCTTCGCCGCCCTGCGCACCCGCGAGGCCGACTTGACCAAGCACCTGAGCAACGCCGCCAACGGCAGCCGCGAGCCCACGGAAGAAGAAAAGACCGCCGAGAAGGCCCGTGAGGCCGAACGCGAAAAAGCCCGCCTCCGCCTGGAAGAAGAAGCCAAGAAGAACCCCAATGGCCGCCCCTTGCCCGAGTTTGGCAGCGACAAGGACTTCCAGCTCCAGCAAGCCCTGAACCAGCTCAAGGGCAAGCCCGTGCTGGTCAGCAAGACGCAGACCGAGCGCAAGGACGAGGACAAGAAGGACAACTGATCGTCATGAACGACGAACAGCTGCTTCGGTACTCCCGCCACATCCTGCTCGACGAGCTGGGCATCGAAGGGCAGCAACGCCTGCTCGACGCCCATGTGCTGATGGTGGGTGCCGGGGGACTGGGTTCTTCGGCGGGGTTGTACCTGGGCAGTGCAGGGGTGGGCCAGCTCACGGTGGTGGACCACGACCATGTGGACGCCACCAACCTGCAACGCCAGATTGCCCACAACCTGGCCCGCGTGGGCCAGCCCAAGGCCCTGTCCCTGCGCCAAGCCATTGCGGCCCTGAACCCCGACGTGACGGTGCACGCCCTCACCGAACGGGCCGACGACGCCCGCCTGGACCAACTGGTGGCCCAGGCCGACGTGGTGCTGGACTGCACCGACAACTTTGCCACCCGCCACGCCATCAACCGCGCCTGTGTGGCGGCCCGCAAACCGCTGGTGTCCGGTGCCGCCATCCGGTTCGACGGCCAACTGAGTGTGTTTGACCCCCGGCAGGCCACTTCACCCTGCTACGCCTGCTTGTTCCCGCCCAGCACCGACGTGCAGGAGGTGCGCTGCGCCACCATGGGCGTGTTCGCGCCGCTGGTGGGCATCATCGGCAGCATGCAGGCCGCGGAGGCGCTGAAAATCGCCAGTGGCATGGGTTCACAACTGGCAGGACGGCTGCTGATGCTGGATGGCCGCTGCATGGAGTGGACCGACGTGCGCCTGCCCCGCCACGCGGGGTGCCCGGTGTGCGGGCAGGCCCCGTCCGCCCCCGCTCACACCGCCATGTAACGCCCGGGCCGGTGGTTGATGGCCAGGGTCAGGTTGAGGGCCATGGCCCCCAGCACCGACCACACGATCTGCGGCCAAGGCACGAACCAGAACGCGGCGATCACGATGCTGCAATCCAGCGCCATTTGCAGGTGACCGGCCCGCCAGCCCCGCGTGTCCTGCAGGTACAGCACCAGCACGTTGAAACCACCCAGGCTGGCCCGGTGCCGAAACAGAATGAGCATGCCCGTGCCCGCCAGCAAGCCCCCCATCACCGCGGCAAACGGCGTGGCCAGGTGGGCAATGCCCAGCCAATGCGGCACCCCTTCGGCAAACACCGACAGCAAGGTGACCGCCGACAGCGTCTTGAGGGTGAAGGCCCGCCCCATGCGCCGCCAGGCCAGGGCATAAAACGGCAGGTTGATGGCGAAAAACACCGCGCTGAAGTTCCAGCCCGTGGCGTAGTGCAACACAAAGGCAATGCCTGCGGTCCCCCCGGTCAACAACCCGGCCTGACGGAACAGCACCACCCCCAGGGCCACGAACAAGGTGCCTGCCAGCAGGGCCTGCACGTCCTCGTGCGGGCGGTGGCGGGGTGGCACGGGTGGGGCTGCCAGCGATTCGACGGCGGGCGAAGACGCCTCGGGACCGGGTTCAGGGGCAGCAGACGGTGTGACAGGCGAAACAGGGGTGGACATGGCGGGCTCGAACATCAGCGAGGGCGGATTGTCCCTGCGATTGCCACCCCCGCACCCTGACGCAGCGCAAACCCTGGCGCTGTGGCCCCGTTCCCGCTCACCAGGCCCTGATACGCTTGGGGCGATGCAAGACGCCCTGCCCTCGGCCCCTCAAGCCCCTGAGCCCGTCCACATCGTGGTGCTGTGCGCCGACTGGTGCCACATGTGCCGCGGCCTGGAAGAGGCCTGGCCCACCCTGACCGCCACCCTGCCCCAAGCCCGCTGGCAGTGGGTGGACATTGAAGACGAGCCCGATTGGACCGACCCGCTGGACATCAACACCTTCCCCACGGTGCTGCTGGCCGTGGGCGATGCGGTGATGCACTGCGGCCCCGCACCCAGCACGCCCGAGCGTCTGGCCCCGGCCCTGGCCGACCTGCACCGCCGCGCCCGCGAAGGCCGCCCCAGCGGCCCGGTGGACGCCGCCGTGACGCGGCTGTGGCAGCACCTGCGCTGACCGCCGCCTTCAAGGCCCGCGGCGGGCTCGGCGCAACAGCGCCATGTCGCTGCGGCGAAGCTGATCGGGCGTGACCAGCTCCAGTGTCGGCACCGCCACCTTGCCGCCGTCACCCGTGACCGCCACCATGGTGAAGAAGCAGCTGTTCACGTGCCGCACTTCCTTGGTGACGATGTTCTCGGCCACCACCTTGATGCCCACCTCCATCGACGAGGTCCACACGTGGTTGACCGAAGCCAGGAAGGTCACCAGCTCCCCCACGTGGATGGGCTGACGGAACACCACCTGGTCCACGCTGAGGGTGACCACGTAGCTGGAGGCATACCGGCTGGCACAGGCGTAGGCCACCTGGTCCAGCAGCTTGAGCAAGGCCCCGCCGTGGACCTTGCCGGAAAAGTTGGCCATGTCCGGCGTCATCAGCACGGTCATGGTGAGTTCATGGGCTTGCATGTCAGGCTTTCTAAAACGAGTCAAAAGGAGTCAGGCCGTGACGATCCAGCCTTCCAGCGGATCGACGGCGGCGGGCAGCCCGTAAGGGTGCAAAGGATCATCCCGGCGCTGCCAGGCCCAGGCGGCCTGCAGCAGGCACAACACGGCGTCCACGCTGTCGCCGTTGGGGTCGTCCACCAGCGCCCCAGCCTGGGCGGCGGTGAGTTTGAGGCGCAGCCCCAGCCGCGTGCGGCCCTGTTCCAGGGCCTCGACCAGGGTCTTGCGGGCCAACAGGCGGGCGGTGTCCTGACGGGCCGCGTCATCGGCCTTGTACGAGGTCCGGCCCAGCACCTCCCGCGCCAGCAAGCCGGGGTAGGCCTCCAGCGCCACCCGCAAGGGAGCGTCGGTGCGGGTACCCGAAGGGGGTGGCTCATGCGTCACAAACCAGGCCCCCAGGTGCTGCAGCACAGGTACACCCGCGTGCATCATCCACGCCACGGGCGGGTTGACCCATTTCATGCTGGGGCTGGAACCGGCCAGGCCGTCGGTGGCCCGGTGGGCAAACTTGGCCCCTGTGGGGCGGGCGTCGCAAAAGGCCTTGAAGCGCTGGCGCAGCTCGGTCCGGTCGGTGGCGGCAAAGCGGTCCATGCACGCCCGCCATTCGGTGGGCCAACCGGCTTGGGACAGCACCCATTCCCGCGGCAGGCCGAAGGGCAGGTCGAAACCGCCCACCCAGGCTCCGTGCTGCAGGCGGTCTTGCCAGGCGGCCAGGGAGGTGAAACGCTCCAATTTCAGGAGCTTCACACGCTTTTGGAATAAGCGCCCGAAGGCCAAAACAATCTGTTTTTTGGCGCTGGGGCTGCTGCTGAAGTCGCAGCCCAGCAGCTCCACCTCGGCGGTCACACCCGGCCGACGATGCAGGCCGTGGCCATCAGTTCTTCCAGCAGGGCCAGGCTGACTTCGCCCGACACACCGTAGGGGTCGAACTCGGGCCGCTCCGAGTACTTCAACACGATGGACGTGTTGAGCTTGCTGAGGTTGACCTGCCCCATGGTCCAGCCGCCAAAGCGCCGCTCGTTGATTTCTTCGTAGTGCAGCAGTTGCACGTCGGTGTGGCGGGGGTCGCGGATGATCTGGCCGTACAGGTCGTTGACCGCCTTGCGCCCGCCCTCCAGGGCCTGCATGAAAATGCCGCCCCCAAAACACAGCACCCCGGTGATGCCGTTTTCCGGGTTGTGGGTGCGGCCACTGGCCAGGATGGCGTCGATGGCCGCCTTGTCGTCCTTGTTCACGGCGCGGCTCACATACAGCAGTCGGACGAGCATGGTTCAGCCTTTTTTGGGGATGAGGGACAGGAATTCGCGGCGCAGGTTGGCGTCTTTCAGGAACACGCCGCGCATCACCGAGTTGATCATGCGGCTGTCCAGGTCCTTGACGCCACGCCAGCCCATGCAGAAATGGGTGGCTTCCATCACGATGGCCAGGCCATCGGGCGAGGTTTTTTCCTGGATCAGGTCGGCCAGCTGCACCACGGCTTCTTCCTGGATCTGGGGGCGCCCCATGATCCATTCGGCCAGCCGGGCGTACTTGGACAGGCCGATGACGTTGGTGTGTTCGTTGGGCAGCACCCCGATCCAGATCTGGCCGATCACCGGGCACAGGTGGTGGCTGCACGCGCTGCGCACCGTGATGGGGCCGACGATCATCAGCTCGTTGAGGTGCTCGGCATTGGGGAACTCGGTGACCGCCGGGCCTTTGACGTAGCGGCCTTTGAACACCTCGTTCAGGTACATCTTGGCCACACGCCGCGCGGTGTTGGCGGTGTTGTGGTCGTTGTCGGTGTCGATGACCATGCTGTCGAGCACGCCCTGCATCTTGGTGGCGACTTCGTCGAGCAAGGCCTCCAACTCGCCAGGCTCGATGAACTCGGCAATGTTGTCGTTGGAGTGGAAGCGCTGGCGTGCGGCCTTGATGCGCTCGCGGATCTTGACGGACACCGGGGTGCCCTGTTCGTCGTCGGCTGTGGCCATGGCGGTGCAGGTTGGTCTTTGAGCGCAGGATGCTAACACCCGCCCCAAAGACACCTCAGTACCTGTGGCCACTGAGGAAGATGGCCAGGCGCATCAAGGCAAACGCCAACCGGTCCTGCAAGCGTTGCATCCAGGGTCGGTCGAGCAAGGCCTGGTGGTCCACGGGGCGGGAGGCATGCGCCAAGGCGTCGTGCAGGCGTTCGCGCAGGTCGGCGGCAAAGCGGGCATCGCTGGTGACCACATTGGCCTCGCGGGCCAGCAGCAGGCTCAGCGGGTCCAGGTTGCTGGAGCCCACGGTGGCCCAGCGCCCATCGACCACCGCCACCTTGGCATGCAGGTCGCTGGGGGTGTATTCGCGGATGTCCACCCCCGCATCCAACAAACCCCGGTACACCGGGCGCGCCGCGTGGTACTGCATGAAGCCCTCGTAGCGGCCCTGCGTCAGCACCCTCACTTGCACCCCCCGGGCCACGGCCTGCGCCAGGGCGCGCCGCAGCCGTCCCCCGGGCACAAAGTAGGCGTTGGCCAACAGCACCTCGTGACGGGCGGTGCGGATGGCCCACAGGTAGGCCCGTTCGATGTCTGAGCGGTGCCACACGTTGTCGCGCAGCACCAGCGTGGCCTGGGCGTTGTCCACCTGGGGTGGGGGGCGCCGCCACAACCAGCCCGACAAGGGCGTTGGCACGCGCCAATCGGAAAAATCACCCACGGGCCGTCCCGCCTTCAGTGCCTGCCACGCGGCCCGGAAGGCATGCTGGCGCACGCGCCGCAGGGCCAACATGCGCCACCACAGTTGCAACATGGTGTCGGACATGGTGTCCACCAGCGGCCCCGCGCAACGCACCGCAAAGTCGAACCGGGGCTGCGGCAGGCTGCCGTCAGGCAGGACCACCCGATCGTCCAACAGGTTGATGCCGCCGCAAAACCCCAGCACGCCGTCGATCACACACAGCTTGCGGTGCAAGCGCCGCCACCGGCTGGGCAGCAGCAAGCCCAGCTTGCCCAGCGGGGCGTACACCTTCACATCCACCCCGGCATGGGCAAACCGCGTGGCCCACTCGGGTGGCAAGGCCCCGGTGCCCACCCCGTCCACCACCAGCCGCACCGTCACGCCCCGGTGGGCCGCCCGTGCCAAGGCCTCGGCCACGCGCAATGGGGCACCCGCAAAGTGAAAGATGTAGGTTTCCAGGTGCACGGACACCTGGGCTGCGTCCATGGCCTGCTCCAGCGCCGCAAACAGCGCATCGCCCCCGGGCAGCAGGCCCAGGCGGTGACCGGAGGACAGTTGGACGTTGGGGCTCACAGACCGAACTCGGCAATCAGCGGCAAATGGTCCGACATGCGGGGCCAGGCCCGCCCGTGGGGCACATGGGCGCTCAGCGGTCGCAGGCCGCGCACGTAGATGCGGTCCAGGTGCAGCACCGGCAGGCGCGACGGGAAGGTGGCCAGGCGCACCCCCTCGAAGGTGCGCAGGTCCAGCGCGGCCATGGGGGCGTGCAAACGCCCGCCCCAGTCGTTGAAGTCCCCGGCCACCACCAGGCGTTCATGGGCGGGCACTTCGCGGTCCAGGTAGGCAGCCAGGCGCTGCACCTGCCGCTCGCGGCTGGCCGCCAACAGCCCCAGGTGCACCACCACCACATGGATGGGGTGTGCCTCGACCTGCACGCACACATGCAGCAGGCCGCGCTGTTCGAACGGGTGGTCGGACACATCCTCGTGGCCCACGGCGCTCACCGGCCAGCGGGTCAGCAGCGCGTTGCCGTGCTCGCCATGGCGGGTGCGGGCGTTGGTGCGGTAGACGGCCTCGTACCCCTCGGGCAGCAGGTAATCGGCCTGCCCTTGTTCGGGCCAGCGGTCGAAGCGGTGGGCCAGCTTGCGATGGTGACTGCGCACCTCTTGCAGGCAGATCAGGTCGGCATCGAACTGCTCCACCGCGTGGGCCAGGTTGTGGATTTCCAGCCGCTGGGCCGGCCCCAGGCCTTGGACGCCCTTGTGGATGTTGTAGGTGGCAATGCGCAACGTGGGCAGAGTGCTCATGCACCCATGATGCCATCACGCGCCATGAACGCTGGGGTCGCTGTGCACCTGGTTGCGTCCACCCGCCTTGGCGGCGTACAGCGCGGCATCGGCCTGGTTGATGAGCTGGTCCGCGGTGCTGCCATCGTCCGGGAAACAGGCCACGCCGAACGAGGCGGTGACCGCAATCGCCTGGCCATGGGCTTGCACCGGAGCGGCCTCCACCTTGCGGCGCACCGCCTCGGCCCGGGCATGGGCCGCCGTCCGGTCCACGCCCGGCAGGATCAGCAGGAATTCTTCCCCGCCATAACGAAAGCACCAATCGGTGCTGCGGACCTCTTGCACCAGACAGCGTGCAAACTGGCGCAAGACCTCGTCGCCTGCGGGGTGACCGTAGCGGTCGTTGACGCGCTTGAAGTGGTCCAAATCGCCCATGACCACGCCCACGCGGCGCCGATCGGCCTGGGCCTGGCGCAACTCACGCTCCAGGGAACTCATCAGGTCGCGGCGGTTGTACAGGCCCGTGAGCGCATCCCGCACCGACTGCTCCTTGAGCTGGGCCTGCAGCACCTGAACCGCCCGCTCGGCGCGGCAGCGTTCAGACACGTCCAGCACCACGTTCACCAGCAGGGGCTTGTCGTCGGTCAGGATCACCCGGCCAAACACCTCGATGTCCAGCAGGTGCCCATCCCGGTGCTGGCCCTGCAATTGGTAATGGGCCTGCTCCACTTCGCGCGTCAGGCCCTGGCGGATTTTCTCGGCCAGGGTCCACTGCACTTCGGGCGGGGCCAGCGCCAGCGGAGACAAGGCCATCATCTCGGCCTCGCTGTAGCCGAACATGTCGGCCAGGCGCGGGTTGCAGTAGTTGAATCCCGCCTCGGCCACGATGGCAATGCCCACCAGCGACTGCTCCACCACCGCCCGGAACCGGGCTTCCGATTCCGTGAGTGCCCGGTTGATGCGGGCAATGTCCTGAAACGCCGTCTGCAACGCCGCCGTGCGCTGCTTGACCTGCTCGTCCAGCATCACCGCGGTCTGGAACAGGCTGAACTCGGTCCCTTGTAACTCGGTGCTGCGCTCGGCCCGGTCCACCAGGGCGCGGATGATCTTTCGCAGCCGGAGGTTTTCGGCCTTCAGCTGGGCGGGGTCGGCCTGGCCGGTGGGATCGATCTCGTCGAGGCTCATGCCGCACCTCCCGACGACTCACCGATGGCCAGACCCGTGAACGTCTGGTTGACGTGCACCCCGCGAAACTGCTCGCCATAGGTGCTGAAACCCACCACCCCGTGCTGCACCAGCAAGTCGGCCACCTGGGGCAGGACACCCGCCTGCTCCTGGTGCATGCGGCGAAGTGTGCAGTCGAAACCCAGTGAAAACACCTCGCCCCCCAACGCCGCTTGCATCCCCTCCAGGGTGTGGCGCAGGTTGTCCAGCACGTCGGTGGCCTGGCCCACATGCAGCACCATGCCCTCGTCAATGGCGCAAAAGAACTTCAGGCTGCCGTCCGGCAGGGCCTGGCCAATGGAGCGCACATGGCTCATGCCCCCGATCACCACCACCAGGGGGTAGCGGGCAAAGTGCGCCGGTCCCAAGTCCGACAGGGCCACCCCCGTCAGGCGGGCGTAGGCGGTGGCGGCGGGGTAGCCGTCGATCTCGTGGACCAGGCGGCGGCTCGGATCGGCGGACGTGACCACCACCCGCTCGGGCATGGCCACGAACTGCTGCGCCATGAAAGGCCGAAACGGGCGGTGGGTGGACACCAGGGCCAGCACCGCGTGGTCCGACAGGAACTGCCCCCCGTGGAACACCGCCGTGCGCTGGAAGTTCAACCCGTCTCCCGCCGAACCGCCCACCAGGGGAATGCCACCCAATGCGGCCTGGAGGGAGCGGGTCACCACCTCCTCCTGGCCCGACAGGCCATCCACCAGCAACAGGGCAAAGGTGTTGCCTGGCCCCACACCCGGGGCCTTGGCCTCCAGCGCGTGAAGCAAGGCCTGCACATGGGCATGTCCGGCGGTGGCATCCCACCGGCTCAAGGGCCCGATGCACCGGGTGACCGCCGAAAACGCCTTGGCGGGCAGCACCACGCCCACCAGGCTGTCCTGTCGGTAGCCCAGGGGCCCCATTTCCCCAGCGGTGGTGCACCCCACCACCGGCGCAGGGCAATCGACCTTGGCCCAGGCCTGGGCCAACTCGTCCCACGGGTAACGGGGGGCGCAAAAACACAACACCAGCGCAGGCGAGCTGTGCGCCAGCGCAGCCCCCAAGGACGACACCGCTTCAGCGGCGCTGTCAGCCGACACTTGCACCCGCACGATGTCCTGGCGGGTCTGAATGGCCACTTCTGTCTTCACGTTTCCCAACCGATTGAAGTGTGTCTCCCTGATCGACCTTATCACGCCCGCCCCAGGCGCGGAAGCCACAGGATGGCCTCGGCGTTGGATGCCGAATGGCACCGGTCTGCAGCCTCCAGCCATGGCAACCACAGGCTTTGCGTGTGTTCCCTCGGGCTCAGCCGCACCAGGCTTGGGGCAGGCACGCACAGGCCCAGCACCCGTTCCCGGTTGACATCCACCCCCGGTGCGTACCGATGGCGCCATTCGGGGTAGATGGCATAGGTGTTCTCCAGCCGCCAATCGGTCAACACATGACCCGGCGCGTCGGCGCGCAAGCCGGTTTCTTCCCAGACTTCGCGAGCGGCGGTGTCGGCCCAGGGCTCGTCCACGTGGTCTTTGGAACCCGTGACCGACTGCCAAAACCCGGGGTGATCGGCCCGCTCCAGCAACAACACGTCCCACGCGGGCGTGTGGATGACCACCAACACCGACTGAGGAATTTTGCAGCAATCTTTCAAGACAGAAAAAGCGCTAGGCCCTCATTTTCTTGATGAAATCCACCCAACGCCGGGCGGTTTGCCACCACCCCCACAGCCGCCACCCGGCAGACAGCGTTTTGCGCGGGCGCCACGCCACCAGCAGGGCCACGGCGGCCCCCACCCACAGGGGATGGCGCTTCACCCACAGGACGCCGTCCTGCACCTGGTTGGCCACCATCCCCAGCGGGGCCAGGGCCTCCACGTCTGCCGCCAGTTGCTCACGCAGCAGCGCAGAACTCACCAGCAGCGCTTGGCGGCGTTCGGCCAGGGTGGGCAACGCAGGGGCTGCAGAAGACGGCATGACCGACGCCCCCGCCTCAGGTGGATGGCCCGGCTGGCGACCGCGGGCGCAGGCGCTCCCGGTCTGCCCGCAGCTCGGCCACGCTGGCCGAGAACGGCCGTGTGGTGTGGCGCAACAGCCGTTGCACCTGCCACACCGCCCCGCCCCCCACGGTGAGGAACAGCACCGAAAACGCCATCAGGGCCAGCAGGCGGTGCTGGTCCCACAGCGCCACCGTGATCAACACCGACACGAACACCAGCCCCACCGCCAGCGCCACCGCCGCGACAAACAGCCACGACAGCACCGCCACCGCGTGGCCCAAGGCCTCGCGGGCTTCCACCCCCAGCAGTTCCAGCCGCACCTGGCACAGCGCCAGGCCGTGGTCCACCACGCCCCGCAGGGCGCGGGTCAGCGGCACGGACCCCGGGTCGTCGGAGGTGTCGGTGGTCATGGGTGTTCCGTCAGGGTCAACGGCGGCCCAGCAGCAAGCCGACGATCAGGCCAAAGCCCGCCGCCGCACCCACGGCTTTCCAGGGGTGTTCGTGCACATAGTCGTCGGTGGCGCGGGCCACTTGTTTGGTCTTGGCCACCAGGGCTTCTTCGGCGTCCAGCAGTTTGTGGCGGGCGACCATCAGGCTTTCGGTCATGCGTTCGCGCAGGGCCACCACCTTGGCCTCGGTGCTGCCGGACGTGGCTTGCAGCAGTTCCTCGGCGTCGCCGATGACCTTTTTGAGGTCGGCAACCAAACGCTCGCGGGCCTGGGTGGTGTCAAGGGTGTCGGTGGTCATGAAGTGCTCCCGGTTGAGTGAGAAAGGAGTTTCAGGATAGCCCCTCGGAAGTGGCCTGCGGTCGTCCTGGATCAAAGACCCCAAAAAAAAGCCGCCCGAAGGCGGCTGGCGTGTACGCGTGCAGCCCGTTCATGGGCGTCCGCCCGGTCAGGCGGGCTGTTGCACGTTGCGCAGGCGGATGTGCAGTTCGCGCAGCTGCTTTTCGTCCACCGGGCTGGGGGCCTGGGTCAGCAGGCACTGGGCGCGCTGGGTCTTGGGGAAAGCGATCACGTCGCGGATGGACTCGGCCCCGGTCATCAGCGTGACGATGCGGTCCAGACCGAAGGCCAGGCCGCCGTGCGGGGGCGCACCGTATTGCAGGGCGTCGAGCAGGAAGCCGAACTTGAGCTGGGCTTCTTCGGGCGTGATCTTGAGGGCGTCGAACACCTTCTGCTGCACGTCGGCGCGGTGAATGCGGACGGAGCCGCCACCGATTTCCCAGCCGTTGAGCACCATGTCGTAACCCTTGGCAATGCACTTGCCGGGGTCGGTGACCATCCAGTCTTCGTGGCCGTCCTTGGGCGCGGTGAAGGGGTGGTGCACCGCCGTCCAGCGGTCGTCTTCCTCGTCGTATTCGAACATGGGGAAGTCCACCACCCACATCGGGGCCCAGCGGTCGTCGAACAGACCGTTCTTCTTGCCCAGGGCGCTGTGGCCGATCTTGATGCGCAGGGCACCGATGGCGTCGTTGACCACCTTGGCCTTGTCGGCACCGAAGAAGATGATGTCGCCGTCCTGCGCACCGGTGCGGGCCAGGATGTCGGCCACGGCCTTGTCGTGCAGGTTCTTGACGATGGGGCTTTGCAGGCCGTCACGGCCCTTGGCCACTTCGTTGACCTTGATCCAGGCCAGGCCCTTGGCCCCGTAGATCTTGACGAACTCGGTGTAGGCGTCGATTTCGCTGCGGCTCATTTCGCCACCGCCACGCACACACAGGGCCACCACGCGGCCATTCTTCATCTGGGCGGGGGCGCTGAACACCTTGAAGTCGACGTCGGCCATGACGTCGGTGAGTTCGGTGAACTCCATCTTCACGCGCAGGTCGGGCTTGTCGGAGCCATACCGGTGCATGGCTTCGCTGTAGGCCATGACCGGGAACTCGCCCAGGTCAATGCCCAGGGTGTTCAGGAACACGGTCTTGATCATGCCCTGGAACATGTCGCGGATGTCCTGCTCGGTCAGGAAGGACGTCTCGATATCGATCTGGGTGAACTCGGGCTGACGGTCGGCGCGCAGGTCTTCGTCGCGGAAACACTTGGTGATCTGGTAGTAGCGGTCGAAACCGGCCACCATCAGCAGCTGCTTGAACAGCTGGGGCGACTGGGGCAGCGCGAAGAACTGGCCGTCGTGCACGCGGCTGGGCACCAGGTAGTCACGCGCACCTTCGGGCGTGCTCTTGGTGAGCATGGGGGTTTCGATGTCAATGAAGCCGTTGGCGTCCAGGAACTTGCGCACCTCCATGGCCACGCGGTAACGCAACATGAGGTTCTTCTGCATGGCCGGGCGGCGCAGGTCCAGCACACGGTGCGTCAGGCGGGTGGTTTCGGACAGGTTGTCGTCGTCGAGCGTGAACGGGGGGGTGACCGACGGGTTGAGCACGGTCAGCTCGTGGCACAACACCTCGATCTTGCCGCTCTTCAGGTTGTCGTTGGTGGTGCCTTCAGGACGTGCGCGCACCAAGCCTTTGATTTGAATGCAAAACTCGTTGCGCAGGCCTTCGGCGGCCTTGAACATCTCGGGGCGGTCAGGGTCGCACACCACCTGCACATACCCCTCGCGGTCGCGCAGGTCGACGAAGATCACCCCGCCGTGGTCGCGGCGGCGGTTGACCCAGCCGCAAAGGGTCACGGTTTGGCCCAGCAGGGCTTCGGTCACCAGACCGCTGTAATGGGTGCGCATGGTCATGTTGGGGTCTTTCGATACGGAATGTGGAAACCCGCCCGAACCGGGCAGGTGAAAGGTCAGGCGGACGGAGCTCCCGCCGCGTTCAGGGTCTTGGGGCCGCCGGGCACGATCACGCCCATGGACACCACGTAGGTGAGCGCCTCATCGACGCTCATCTTCAATTCAACGCAGTCGGCTTTTCTCACCATCACGAAATAGCCACCCGTGGGGTTGGG
The DNA here is from genome assembly GCF_054777695.1 of Hydrogenophaga soli. Lineage (NCBI taxonomy): Bacteria > Pseudomonadati > Pseudomonadota > Betaproteobacteria > Burkholderiales > Comamonadaceae > Hydrogenophaga > Hydrogenophaga soli. The sequence goes on from NZ_BAAHAK010000003.1 coordinate 135,638, forward strand.
CGTGGTGGGCACGTACACGCTCAGGCAATCGTCGGGCAGGTGGTCCAGCAGCTCGCCACCGGGTGCCCCGGTGAGGAAGGCCACCGTCCACATGCCCGGCTGGGGCCATTGCACCAGCACCGCCTTGCGAAACGCATTGCCCTTGTCGGAAAACAGCGTGTCGGAAATCTGCTTCACGCCCGAATAGATGGGCCGCACCACCGGGATGCGGTGCAGCAGCGCATGCCACCAGTGGATGAGCTGCTTGCCCACGATGTTGGACGCAAGGGCACCGATGCTCAGCACCACCCCCAAGGCAAACAACACCCCCAGCCCGGGAATGCGCACCCCCAGCCAATGCTCGGGCTGCCAGGCAGAGGGCAGGATGTTGAGGGTCTGGTCCAGCGTGGACACCACCCATTGCAGCACCCACAGGGTGATGCTCAGCGGGGCCAGGACCAGCAGTCCTGCCAACAGCCATTTGCGAATCGAAGCCACGGGCAATCCGTCCGTTCAGGTCAGTGGCAGGAGCAGGAGCCACCACACGACGCCGCGGGCGTTGCTGGGGCAGCAGCAGAGGTTTCGGCCGCAGGCGCTGCGGCAGGGGCGGATGATGCAGCACCGGCCGTAGCGCCTGAGGCCGGGGCGGTTGCCGGAGCAGCCGTGCCGCCTGAGCCACCGCGGAAATCGGTCACGTACCAGCCCGAACCCTTGAGCTGGAAACCCGCCGCAGTGACCTGCTTGCGAAACGCATCGGCCCCGCACTGTGGGCAGGTGGTCAGCGGGGCATCGGAAATTTTCTGGAGCACGTCCTTGGCGTGGCCGCAGGACTCGCATCGGTAAGCGTAGATAGGCATGGGGCTTGAACCAGGAAAATTTAAACTCGGAAAGGGAGCAAAACCCTCAATTATAGGTAGCCCCCCGAGTTTCAAGCCCCGGGGTCAGCCAGTCGTCACCACAGCGAAATGCGCAGGTAGAGCTGCATGACGATCAAACCCAATGCAAAACCCACACCAGCCGACACGATGTTGCGCAACAGGCGGTTGGTGCGGCGCTGCTCGGCCAGCAACTCCTTGAGGGTGTCGGCCTCGGGTTGGGCGCGCTGGCGCAACGCGTCGTGCAACAGACGCGGCAACGCGGGCAGCAGCTTGGCGTACTGCGGGGCCTCGGCCTTGATTTGCTGCCACAGGCGCTCTGGCCCCACCTGTTCCATCATCCATTTCTCAAGGAAAGGCTTGGCGGTGCTCCACAGGTCCAGGTCGGGGTCGAGCTGGCGGCCCAGGCCTTCGATGTTGAGCAGCGTCTTTTGCAGCAGCACCAGCTGCGGTTGGATTTCCACGTGGAAGCGGCGGGACGTCTGGAACAGGCGCATCAGCACCATGCCCAGGGAGATTTCCTTCAGCGGGCGGTCGAAATACGGTTCACACACGGCGCGGATGGCAGCCTCCAGCTCGTCCACCCGGGTGTCGGCGGGCACCCAGCCCGACTCGATGTGCAGTTGCGCCACGCGCTTGTAGTCGCGCTGGAAAAAGGCCGTGAAGTTCTGGGCCAGGTATTCCTTGTCGAACTCGGTGAGCGTGCCGACGATGCCAAAGTCCAGCGAGATGTAGCGCCCGAACGTGGCCGCGTTCAGGCTGACCTGGATGTTGCCTGGGTGCATGTCGGCATGGAAAAAGCCGTCGCGGAACACCTGGGTGAAGAAGATGGTCACCCCGTCGCGGGCCAGTTGCTTGAAGTCCACCCCGGCCTGGCGCAAGCGGTCGATCTGACCGATGGGCACGCCCTTCATGCGTTCCATCACCATCACGTCGGTGCGGCAGAAGTCCCAGAACATCTCGGGGATGATGACCAGGTTCAGGTCCTGCATGTTGCGGCGCAACTGGGCGGCGCTGGACGCCTCGCGCAGCAGGTCCAGTTCGTCGTGCAGGTATTTGTCGAACTCGGCCACCACCTCGCGGGGCTTGAGGCGCTTGCCGTCGGCAGACAGGCGCTCCACCCAGCCCGCCATCACACGCATCAGCGCCAGATCACTTTCGATGACCGGCAGCATGCCGGGGCGCAGCACCTTGACGGCCACCTCGCGCCCATTGGCCAAGGTGGCAAAGTGCACCTGCGCGATGGACGCACTGGCCACGGGTTCGCGGTCGAAAGTGGCGAACACCTGGTCCACCGGGCGGCCAAAGGCCTTTTCGATGGTGGCCACCGCAATGTCCGACGAGAACGGGGGCACGCGGTCTTGCAGCCGGGCGAGTTCGTCGGCAATGTCGGGCGGCATCAGGTCACGGCGGGTGGACAGCACCTGCCCGAACTTGACAAAGATGGGCCCCAACGACTCCAGGGCCAGCCGCAGCCGTTCGCCCCGGGGTCGGTCCAGGCGCCGACCCAGTGTCACCAGCCGGGTGAGACGGCGCAGCCAGGGGTGATCGAAGCTGGAGAGCACCAGCTCGTCCAGCCCGTGCCGCAACACCACCCACAGGATGAAGGCCCCGCGGAACCAGCGCATCATGCCTGGGCCGGGGGTTGTGCCCCCGGCTGCCAGCGTTGCCCGAACGAGCGCACGGCCAGGGCCGCAGCCTTGAGGCCACCCATCAGCCAATGGGCGGGGGCATCGCCCATCAGGCGGGCCAGGTCTTCTTCCACGTCCCAACGCAGGTTGTCCACCAGCCAGGCCACTTCTGACGCCAGTTGCACATCGCCCTCGATGCCCACGGCGGGCTTGTCGCCACGCGCCAGGGCTTCGACGATGGAGCCGATTTGCGTGTCGGTGAGGGTGACGGTGAGGTCGGCCGGGGCATGGGCCGTGTCGGGGGTGTAGGGGGCTGGACGCTCCAGCAAACCCGCGGGTGTGGCGCGCAGGCCCAGTTCAAAGCGGCCCCAGACCAGGCGGGCCGTCTTGCCCCGCTGACGCCGGATGCGTTCCTGCGCCACGGGTTCGGCCTGTACGATGTGGTTGAGCAACAGCACCACCCGGTTTTGCACCTCGTCCACCACCCACGGCGGGGGCTGGACCGAGTCCAACAGGTTCTGGAACAACGCGCCACCGGGCAACGACGACAGGGGTGGCAACGGCGGCAGGAAGGAAAGGGGCGGCGTCTTGTTCATAACCCCGCGATTCTGACCGATTGGCGCGACACCTTGGCGCGCCAGGGTCAGCCCGTGGACGTCACTGCAGGGCCTGAACGCCCGCCACCAGCCAGCCGCCAGGGCCGGCCTTGGGCCGGGTGATGTTCCACACCTCGCGGAACGGGTTGGGGCCCGCGGAGGCGTCTTCGCGGATCATGCCGGAGAACTCCACGCTGGCCATGTACTCGACCTCGGTCTCTTCGATGCCCAGCAGGCGGGCGTCGAGCATCACCACCTCGGTGACGTTGACGGCCCCCGGGGCCTGGCGCTCGCGGTCGGCCAGCTGGGCCTTGATCTGGTCCAGCATCTCGTCGGTCATCATGGCCCGCAGGCTGGGGATGTCCGCCCGGTCCCAGGCGGCCTGGAGGTTGACGAAATTGGTCTTGGATGCCTTCAGGAAGGCGTCCACGTCAAAGTCCTGGGGAATGCCCCAGGCCGATGCACTGGGCAGTGCGGAACCGATCAGGCTGCCGGGCGCCTCCTGGAAGCGGCTGGATTGAAACCCCGTGGTGTTGCGCTCCCAGGGACGGGCCGACGCGTCATTGCCCACGTTTTTGGGGCTGTAGTCCCGGGCCTGGTGCATGCCGCCCCCCGAAGCCGCCCCCTGATAGGCCAGCCCATCGGCGGACACGGCCTGGCGCTGCTGGCGAGACCGCATCCAGGCACCGACCACGCCCATCACCAGCAAGGCCAGCAAGCCCACCAGCAGCAGCTGGGCAAAACCCTCACCCAACCCCAGGGACGAGGCCAACCAAGCCAGACCCAGACCCGCCGCCAAGCCCCCCAGCATGGCCCCCCAGGGACGGCGCTGAGGTTGTGCCGCGGCCGGCGCACCCGCCGTGGCCGGGGCCGAAGCCGATTTGGTTGGAGCCGCGGCAGGGGCCACGGCCGGAGCAGGGGTCGATGCAGGCGCGTCTGCGCGCTGGGTGACATTGGAGGATTGCTTGCCCACCGAGCCACCGCCGCCCAGCCGTTTGGCTGCCAGCGCGGTGTCGGTGAACAACACCATGGACAGAGCAAACAAGAGGGACAGCAGTTTCATGGAGGTCTCCTGATCAGGTGTTCTTATGGGGGTCATCGGCCTGGGGCCTGCTTTTTGAATCCGGGGTTTCAGCATTTGATGCCGACGTGCAAGGCCACCACACCGCCGGTGAGGTTGTGCACGTCCACATGGCCGAAGCCCGCGGTTTTCATGAGGGCACGCAACTCTTCCTGCCCGGGGTGCATGCGGATGGACTCGGCCAGGTAACGGTAGCTGGCCTCGTCGTTGGCGATCCAGCCGCCAAGTTTGGGCAGCAGGTTGAAGGAGTACCAGTCGTAGGTTTTTTCCAGCGGCTTGGCCACGCGGGAGAACTCCAGCACCAGCAGCTTGCCGCCGGGCTTGAGGACGCGGCACATCTCCTTCAGGGCCAGGTCCTTGTGCGTCATGTTGCGCAGGCCGAAGGCCACCGACACCAGGTCGAACTGGCCGTCGGGGAACGGCAGTTGCTCCGCGTCGCACACCAGGGTGGGCAGCACCACGCCCTTGTCGAGCAGGCGGGCACGGCCTTCGCGCAGCATGGCTTCGTTGATGTCGGTGTGCACCACCCGCCCGGTGGGGCCCACGCGGGGGGCAAAGCCCAGCGACAAGTCACCCGTGCCCCCGGCAATGTCCAGCACCTGCTGGCCGGGGCGGACGTTGGCCACGGTGAGCGTGTAGGCCTTCCAGATGCGGTGCAGGCCCATGGACATGACGTCGTTCATCAGGTCGTACTTGGGCGCGACCGAATCGAACACGCCGCGGACCTTGCGGGCCTTCTCGCGTTCGTCAACCGTCTCGAAACCGAAATGGGTGGTGCTCATGGGGGCATTGTCCAACGTCAAGGGTGGCCGCAGCTGTGTCCACCCTTGGGGGGCATGGGGGTATCGCGGTCAACCCCGGCTGCGGCCAAGCGGTCGTTGTATTCCTGCCACAAATCGGCCTCGTGGCGGCCCAGTTGGTACAGGAGGTCCCAGGTGAAGATGCCGCTGTCGTGGCCGTCTGAAAACGTGGGTTGCACCGCGTAGTTGCCCACAGGTTCCAGCGCCACGATGTCCACCTGCCGCTTGCCGGTCTGCAGCACCTCCTGCCCGGGTCCGTGGCCCTGCACCTCGGCCGAGGGCGAGTAGACGCGCATCAGCTCGAAGGGGATGCGGAAGGTTTCTCCATTGCTGAAGCCCACCTCCAGCACACGGGACTGGCCGTGCAGCGTGAGGGACTCGGGCAACGGGGTGTCGGGCTTCAATCCGGCCATGGTCAACGCTCCTGGGAAAAGGTGGGGACAAAGAGGAAACGGCTCACCAGGGCAGCAGGCGCTGGCGCAACACCTCGTCCACGCGGGGCATCAGGTGCTCCAGCACGGACAGCTGGCCGGGTTCGACCGTGCGCTGCGCCTGGCCCCAGATGGGGGCGGGGAAATGGCTGTCCCAGTCGAAACGGGCAATGACGTGCCAGTGCAGGTGCGGCACCACATTGCCCAGCGCGGCCAGGTTGATCTTGGTGGGGTGCAGGTGCTCGCGCACGGTCCGCTCCACGGTGTTGACCACCCGCATGGCCTCGATCTGGTCGGCGTCGGACAGGTCGCTCCACTCCACCACATGGTCGTTCCAGACCACGCGGTACAGCGCAGGAAAACCGGGCTCCTGGGCCCGGATCACACGGCAGCGGTCCAGCCGCGCCACCAGCAGGCCACCATCGGCCTGGCACAAAGGACAAGGATTCACAGGAAACAAACTTTCAGACGGGGGCACCCGGCCCCTTACACCAGCACGCGTTCGATGCCCCCGGCATTGGCCCGGGCCACGTATTGCGGCATCCAGTCTTCGCCCAGGATGTGCCGAGCCATTTCGACCACGATGTAGTCGGCTTCCAGCAGGCCGTTTTGCAGGTCGTTGCCATAACGGGTCAGGCCTTGCAGGCAGCTGGGGCAGGATGTGAGGATCTTCACATTTTTGGCCTCTGCCGCTTTATTGGGTTGGCTTTGTTGCTGCAAATTCCGGAGTGACTGCTCGTTCTTGCGCAGCTCTTCTTCCTTGCGGAAACGCACCTGGGTGCTGATGTCGGGGCGGGTCACGCCCAGCGTGCCCGACTCGCCGCAGCAGCGCTTGGCCTCGATCACCTGCTCACCCACCAAGGCCTTGACGGTCTTCATGGGGTCTTGCTGCTTCATGGGGCTGTGGCAGGGGTCGTGGTAAAGGTAGCCACCGGCCCCGGGCTGATCGGCCCCGGGCAGGGTGATGCCTTTTTCCAGCAGGTACTCGTGGATGTCGACGATGCGGCAGCCAGGGAAGATCTTCTCGAACTGGTAACCCTGCAGCTGGTCGTAGCAGGTGCCGCAGCTCACCACCACGGTCTTGATGTCCAGGTAGTTGAGGGTGTTGGCCACGCGGTGGAACAGCACCCGGTTGTCGGTGATCATCTGCTCGGCCTTGTCGAACTGGCCGCTGCCGCGCTGCGGGTAGCCGCAGCACAGGTAACCCGGCGGCAGCACGGTCTGCACACCCGCGTGCCACAGCATGGCCTGGGTGGCCAGCCCCACCTGGCTGAACAGGCGCTCGGACCCGCAGCCGGGGAAGTAGAACACCGCCTCGGTCTCGGCCGTGGTGGCTTGCGGGTTGCGGATGATGGGGACGTAGTTGCGGTCCTCGATGTCCAGCAGCGCCCGCGCCGTGCGCTTGGGCAAGCCGCCCGGCAGCTTCTTGTTGATGAAGTGGATCACCTGCTCCTTGATGGGCGCGGTGCCCACGCTGGCAGGGGGCGCACTGGTCTGCTTGCGTGCGGCCAGCTTGAACACGTCGTGCGCCAGGCGCTGCACCTTCATGCCCACGCCCACCATGGCCGTGCGGGCCAGCTTGATGGTCTCGGGGTTGGTGGCGTTGAGCATGAACATGGCCGCGGCGTTGCCGGGGCGGAAGCTCTTTTGCCCCATCTTGCGCAGCAGGTTGCGCATGTTCATGGACACGTCGCCGAAGTCGATCTTGACCGGGCACGGCGAGAGGCACTTGTGGCAGACGGTGCAGTGGTCGGCCACGTCCTCGAACTCTTCCCAGTGCTTGATGCTGATGCCGCGGCGGGTCTGCTCCTCGTACAGGAAGGCCTCCACCAGCAGCGAGGTGGCCAGGATCTTGTTGCGCGGGCTGTAGAGCAGGTTGGCGCGGGGCACGTGGGTGGCGCACACGGGTTTGCACTTGCCGCAGCGCAGGCAGTCCTTGACGCTGTCGGCAATGGCGCCGATGTCGCTCTGCTGCATGATGAGCGACTCGTAACCCATCAGCCCGAAGCTGGGGGTGTAGGCGTGGCTCAGGTCGGCGTGGCGCACCAAATCATCAGAAAAATCAGCCTCCACCGCTTTACCTGAAAGCGAAGCGCGCTCCTTGTTTCGGAGCAACTTGCCTTTGTTGAAGCGCCCTTGCGGGTCCACACGCTGCTTGTACTGGGCAAACGGAGCCAGTTCCTCGTCGGTGAGGAACTCCAGCTTGGTGATGCCGATGCCGTGCTCGCCAGAGATCACGCCGTCCAGGCTGCGCGCCAGCACCATGATGCGGGCCACCGCCTCGTGGGCGGTTTGCAGCATGGCGTAGTCGTCGCTGTTGACGGGGATGTTGGTGTGCACGTTGCCGTCACCGGCGTGCATGTGCAGCGCCACCCACACCCGCCCCTTCAGCACCCGCTGGTGGATGGCGTTGCACGCCTCCAGCACCGGGGTGAAGGCGGACCCGGCAAAAATGCTTTGCAGCGGGCCGCGGATCTGGGTTTTCCAGCTGGCGCGCAGGCTGTGGTCCTGCAGCTGCGGGAACAGGCTTTCCACCTCGGCCAGCCAGTGGGCCCACTGGGCCTGCACGTCGCCGATCAGCGTCAGCGCCTGCTGCACGCGGTCTTCCAGCAGCTCGGCGCTGGCGATGTCGTTGGCGTCGTCGGTCTTGCCCAGCGGCAGGTCGCCCTTGCGGAAGAAGGCCAGCAGCTCGTCGGCCAGCTGCAGCTTGTTGCGCAGGCTCAACTCGATGTTGATGCGCTCGATGCCGTCGGTGTACTCGGCCATGCGGGGCAGCGGGATCACCACGTCTTCGTTCACCTTGAAGGCGTTGGTGTGCCTGCTGATGGCGGCGGTGCGCTTGCGGTCCAGCCAGAACTTCTTGCGGGCCTCGGGGCTGATGGCCACAAAACCCTCGCCACTGCGGCTGTTGGCAATGCGCACCACCTCGCTGGTGGCGCGGGCCACGGCGTCGGGGTCGTCGCCCACGATGTCGCCCACCAGCACCATCTTGGGCAGGCCGCCACGTTTGCTCTTGGTGGCGTAGCCCACGGCCTTCAGATAGCGGTCGTCCAGGTGCTCCAGGCCGGCCAGCAGAACCGGGGAGGGACCCGGTTCTCCCGATTCACCGCCACCAGGCGGCTTCATCAGGGTGAACATGAAGTCCTTGATCTCCACGATGCTGGGCACCGCGTTGCGCGCATGACCAAAAAACTCCAGGCACACCGTGCGGGTGTGGCTGGGCATGCGGTGCACCACCCAGCGGGCGCTGGTGATGAGGCCGTCGCAGCCTTCCTTTTGCACGCCAGGCAGGCCGCTCAGGAACTTGTCGGTCACGTCCTTGCCCAGGCCCTCCTTGCGGAAGCTGGGGCCAGGAATGTCCAGCCGCTCGGTGCGGATCAGGGTTTTGCCATCGGCTTCGAAGTACTTCAGCTCGAAGCTGGCCATGTCGGCGTCGTGGATCTTGCCCAGGTTGTGGCCGATGCGGGTGACCTCCAGCCACTGCGCCTCGGGGGTGACCATGCGCCAGCCGGCCAAGTTGTCCAGCGCCGTGCCCCACAGCACGGCCTTCTTGCCGCCCGCGTTCATGGCGATGTTGCCGCCCACGCATGAGGCTTCGGCACTGGTGGGGTCCACCGCAAACACATAACCTGCACGCTCGGCGGCATCGGCCACCCGCTGGGTGACCACACCGGCCTCGGTCCAGATGGTGGGCACCGGGTGGCCCACGCCGGGCAGGCTGACCTGCTCGACCTCGGTCATGGCCTCCAGCTTTTCGGTGTTGATGACGGCGCTCTGCCAGGTGAGCGGAATGGCCCCGCCGGTGTAGCCGGTGCCGCCCCCACGGGGCACGATGGTCAGCCCCAGGTCGATGCAGCCCTTGACCAGACCGGCCATTTCGGCCTCGGTGTCGGGCGTCAGCACCACAAACGGGTATTCCACCCGCCAGTCGGTGGCGTCGGTCACGTGGCTCACGCGGGAGAGGCCGTCGAACTTGATGTTGTCTTTGGCGGTGTACTTGCCCAGGGTGCGCACCACCTTCTGGCGCAGGCGGGCCATGTGGTCGAACTGCTGGGCAAACCGCTGCACGGCACCGCGGGCGGCATCGAGCAGTTGGGCCACCAGGGCGTCGCGTTCGGCGTCTTCACCCGGGGTGCGGCGCTTTTGCACCTCGGTCAGGCGGTGGTGCAGCGCCTCGGTCAGGGCGTTGCGGCGCTTGGGGTTGTCCAGCAGGTCGTCTTGCAGGTAGGGGTTGCGCTGCACCACCCAGATGTCGCCCAGCACCTCGTACAGCATGCGGGCCGAGCGGCCGGTGCGCCGCTCCTGGCGCAGCTGGTTGAGCACAGCCCAGGCCCCTTCGCCCAGCAGGCGAATGACGATTTCGCGGTCTGAGAACGAGGTGTAGTTGTACGGAATCTCGCGAAGCCGGGCGGGGGCTTCGTCCACAGGCTGCATCAGGTGCTGGAGGGGGGTGGGAGCATTCATGACCAGGGCCATTTCCGGGGAGCGCAACCCGGGCGGCAGACGAACTTTTGGGGGAGGGGGATGTTACCGCAGTGCAACATACACCCACCCGGGGCATGGAAACCCCCGATGACACTTGGCTGAAAGCCCGATGCAATGGTTTTGTCACATGAGCGGCATACGCTTGCCCCCGTTTGGCGGACGATGGTGCCCCCTGGCGAGCGACCGCCCCTTCTCCACAAGGACCCCTGACATGCAGATTCGACACACCCTGACCGCGGCCACCCTGGCCTGCGGTGCACTGATGGCCTCCAGCGCCCACGCACAGACCGAAATCCAGTGGTGGCACTCCATGGGCGGCGCCCTGGGCGAATGGGTGAACGACCTGGCCAAGGACTTCAACGCCAGCCAGAAGGACTACAAGATCGTGCCCACCTTCAAGGGCAGCTACGACGAGTCCATGACCGCCGCCATTGCCGCCTACCGTGCGGGCAATGCACCGGCCATCCTGCAGGTGTTTGAGGTGGGTACCGCCACCATGATGGCCAGCAAAGGGGCCATCGTGCCCGTGGCCGAGGTCATGAAAAAGGCCGGTGTGGCCTTCGACCCCGCCGCCTATGTGCCCGCCGTCTCCGGTTACTACACCGCCCCCAACGGCCAGATGCTGAGCTTCCCGTTCAACAGCTCCACCCCGGTGTTCCACTACAACAAGGACGCCTTCAAGGCCGCTGGCCTGGACCCCGAGAAGCCCCCCACCACCTGGCCCGAAGTGGCCTTGGCCGCGGCCAAGCTCAAGACCGCCGGCCACAAGTGCCCCTTCACCACCAGCTGGGTGAGCTGGACGCAGCTGGAGAGCTTCAGCGCCTGGCACAACACCCTGTTTGCCACCAAGAACAACGGTTTCGGTGGCCTGGACACCCGCCTGGCCTTCAACAGCCCGCTGCATGTGCGCCACATTGAAAACCTGGGCAACATGGCCAAGCAGGGTCTGTTCGTCTACAAGGGCCGGGGCAACGCAGCCGACGCCACCTTTGTGTCGGGCGAGTGCGCCATGATGACCGGCTCGTCCGCGCTGTACGGCAACGTCAAGCGCAACGGCAAGTTCGGCTATGGCATTGGCACCCTGCCCTACTACCCCGATGTGCAGGGCGCACCGCAGAACACCGTGATCGGCGGGGCCAGCCTGTGGGTCATGTCGGGCAAGAAGGACGCCGAATACAAGGGCGTGGGCCAGTTCTTCGCCTACCTGTCCAAGCCTGAAGTGGCCGCCGCCAGCCACCAGCGCACGGGTTACCTGCCCGTCACCAAAGCCTCTTTCGAGCTGACCGACAAGGCCGGTTTCTACAAGCAGAACCCGGGCACCGACGTGTCGGTGAACCAGATGATCCGCAAGACCACCGACAAGTCGCGGGGGGTTCGCCTGGGCAACTTCGTGCAGATCCGCACCATCGTGGACGAAGAGATGGAAGGCGTCTGGAGTGGCAAGAAGGGGCCGCAGGAGGCGCTGGACTCGGCGGTCAAGCGCGGCAACGAACAGCTGGAGCGCTTCGAAAAAGCCAACAAGTCCTGAGCCAGGGGCCGCGCTGGCGGCCTTGATCCCCCCCTTCAACACCCACAGCCCTGGCGGCTTGGGTGTTTTGTGTTTTGCGGGGCTGTGAGCCCTTCCCTCTCCTGCCTGGACGGTTTCCCCTCATGGAAAAACGTGTTCGCTTTCGGTCGTGGTGGCTGCCCTGGGTGCTGATCGCGCCGCAGATGGCCATCGTGCTGGTGTTCTTTTTCTGGCCCGCGGGCCAGGCGCTCTACCAAAGCCTGCTGCAACAGGACGCCTTTGGCACCAGCACCGAGTTTGTGGGTTTGGAGAACTTTGCGCGGCTGTTCGCCGACGCAGGCTACCTGGATTCGTTCAAGACCACGGCGGTGTTCTCGCTGCTGGTGGCCTGCATCGGCCTGAGCCTGTCGCTGTTGCTGGCCGTCATGGCCAACCGCGTGGTGCGCGGAGCGGGGTTCTACAAGACGCTGCTGATCTGGCCTTACGCCGTGGCCCCCGTGGTGGCCGGTGTGTTGTGGCTGATGATGTTCGCCTCCCCCTACGGCGTGGTGGCCTACGCGTTCAAGGCCATGGGGCTGGAATGGGACCACCTGCTCAACCCCAACCATGCCATGGCGCTGATCGTGATGGCGGCGGTGTGGAAGCAGATTTCCTACAACTTCCTGTTCTTCCTGGCCGGGTTGCAGAGCATTCCCAAGTCGCTCATCGAGGCCGCGGCCATTGACGGGGCATCACCCTGGCGGCGGTTCTGGACCATCGTGTTCCCGCTGCTGTCACCCACCACCTTTTTCCTGCTGGTCATCAACGTGATCTACGCGTTTTTCGACACCTTTGCCATCGTCGATGCAGCCACGCACGGCGGACCGGGCAAGGACACGGCCATCCTGGTCTACAAGGTGTATTACGACGGCTTCAAGGCACTGGACATGGGCGGATCGGCAGCCCAGTCGGTCATCCTCATGGGCATCGTCATCGCCTTGACGGTGGTGCAGTTCCGCTTTGTCGAGAAGAAAGTGCAGTACTGACATGTTGACCCCCACGCTCCCTCTGGTCGCTGCCCCCCAAGGGGGTCGGCCTTTCTCGGGACGGCCCAGCGAAAGGCCGCTGCCATGATCGAACGACGCCCCTGGCTCACCCTGCTGGCCCACTGCATCCTCATCGTGGGGGTGTTGGTGGTGGCGTTTCCGGTGCTGGTCACGCTGATCGGCTCCACCCAGACGGCCGAGCAGATTTCCAGCAGCCACCCGCTGTCGCTCTGGCCCGGCAGCAACGTGTGGGAAAGCTACCGCCTGGCGCTGTTGGGTGGCAAGACCAGCGGGGGCAGCACCATTGCCCCCGTGCTGCCCATGCTGTGGGTCAGCTTTGTCAGCGCCATGACCATCGCGGTGGGCAAGATCGCCATTTCGCTGCTGTCAGCGTTTGCCATCGTGTACTTCCGCTTCCCGCTGCGCAGCCTGGTGTTCTGGATGATCTTCGTCACGCTGATGCTGCCGGTGGAGGTGCGCATTGGCCCCACCTACGAGGTGGTGTCCAACCTGAAAATGCTCAACACCTATGCGGGCCTGACGGTGCCGCTGATCGCCTCGGCCACGGCCACCTTCCTGTTCCGCCAGTTTTTCCTGACCGTGCCCGACGAGCTGGCCGAGGCCGCCCGCATCGACGGGGCCGGGCCCATGCGCTTTTTCTGGGACGTGCTGCTGCCGCTGTCCAAGACCAGCATGGCGGCGCTGTTCGTCATCCAGTTCATCTACGGCTGGAACCAGTACCTGTGGCCGCTGCTGGTCACCACCGACGAAACCATGTACCCGGTGGTGCTGGGCATCAAGCGGGCCATCTTCGGCGAGGTGTACACCGAATGGAACGTGGTCATGGCCACGGCCATCATCGCCATGGTGCCCCCCGCGGTGGTGGTGATGCTGATGCAGAAATGGTTTGTCAAAGGCCTGGTGGACACCGAGAAGTGATTCCACCCAAAAATCAACAACAAAATTTGCCTCTACCGCTTTACATATAAGCGTAAGCAGCTATCAAAATCATGGCATCCATCTCTTTTCGCAATGTCGTCAAACGCTATGGCCACGGCCCCAAGGCCGTGCCGGTGATCCACGGCCTGAACGCCGAGGTGGCGGATGGCGAGTTCATCGTCATCGTCGGCCCGTCGGGCTGCGGCAAGTCCACGCTGATGCGCATGGTGGCGGGCCTGGAGGACATCACCAGTGGCGACATTGCCATCGGCCCCCGGGTGGTCAACACGCTGGAGCCGGCCGAGCGCGACATCGCCATGGTGTTCCAGAACTACGCGCTCTACCCCCACATGAGCGTGTTCGACAACATGGCCTACGGTCTGAAGATCCGCAAGACCCCGGTGGAGGAGATCAAGCGCCGCGTGGACAAGGCCGCCGCCATCCTGGAGCTGGGCCACCTGCTGGAACGCAAGCCACGCGAACTGTCGGGCGGCCAGCGCCAGCGCGTGGCCATGGGCCGGGCCATCGTGCGCGAGCCGCAGGTGTTCCTGTTTGACGAACCGCTGTCCAACCTGGACGCCAAGCTGCGCGCCCAGACCCGGCTGGAAATTGAAAAGCTGCACCGCGAGCTGCGCATCACCAGCCTGTTTGTCACCCACGACCAGGTCGAGGCCATGACCCTGGCGCACCGCATGATCGTGATGAACGGCGGCCACATGGAGCAGTTCGGCACGCCCGAGGAGGTGTACGCCCGCCCCGCCACCACCTTTGTAGCCAGCTTCATCGGCTCGCCGCCCATGAACCTGCTCAAAAACGCCCCCGGCACCCGCCCCGGCCACCTGCTGGGCATCCGCCCCGAGCACCTGGACCTGACACCGGACCAAGGCTGGGCGGTCACGGTGGAAACGGTGGAACTGCTGGGGGCCGAACGGCTGGTGTACGCCCGCCTGAATGGCGAGGCGCTCATCATCCGCATGGACGAGGCCCAGCCCGCCCCCGCCCTGGGCAGCACGGTGCACGTGACCCCACGCCCCAACCGCGTCCACCACTTTGATGCGGACAGCGGGCGGCGCATCGACACCGAGTCGGCATGAGCCCCGCAGACACACCCTGCAAGCCCGAACGCTTCACCGGGCAATGCCAATGCGGGCAGGTGGTCTACGAAGTCACCGGCCAGTCGGCCACGCTGTTTGCCTGCCACTGCACCGAGTGCCAGCGCCAGTCGTCCAGTGCGTTTGGCATGGCGCTGTGGATCGAAAATCCCGTGGTGCAGTTGCACCAGGGTGAACTGGCCGAGTGGGTGCGAACCACCCCATCAGGCCAACGGCTGGCCGGGCGTTTCTGCCCGCAATGCGGCACACGGCTGTTTCACCAAGCCTTGGGGCAACACCGCTTCCTCAGCATCAAGCCCGGCACCCTCGACGACACCCGCGGCTTGTCGCCGGTGGGCCACCTGTGGACCCAAAGCAAACAAGCCTGGGTCCAATTGCCCGAAGGCAGCCTGTGCTACGCGCAGAACCCGCCCTCGTTCGAGGCGCTGATCCAACGCTGGCAAGAATCTCGAACCGCCCCTGACGCATGACCGCCCCCCTGCCCTCAAGCCCCTGGCCCTACCCCCGCTGGATCGCCCACCGCGGCGCGGGCAAGCTGGCCCCCGAGAACACCCTGGCTGCCTTCCGGCTGGGCGCATCGCATGGCTACCGCATGTTTGAATGTGACGCCAAGCTCAGCGCCGATGGCGTGCCCTTCCTGCTGCATGACGCCACGCTGGAACGCACCACCAACGGGCACGGCGTGGCGGGCACCCGGCCCTGGGCCACACTGAGCCAACTGGACGCCGGGCAATGGCATTCCCGCGCCTTTGCGGGCGAGCCCCTGCCCACGCTGGAGGCGTTGGCACGCTACTGCCTGGCCAACGGCTTTGCCTTGAACGTGGAAATCAAACCCACCCCGGGGCAGGAAGCCGACACGGGCCGTGTGGTGGCCCGCACCCTGCAAACGCTGTGGGCCACTCAGGCCGAAAGCGCTCCGCATCGGCTGGACGCCCAACGTCCGCCATGCCCCCCCTTGCTCACGTCGTTCCAACCTGACAGCCTGGCCGCCGCACAAGCCACGGCCCCCGAGCTGCCCCGCGGCCTGCTGCTGGACACGCTGTGGAGCGGTTGGCTGGACCGCGCCCAGGCACTGGGCTGCGTGGCCGTGGTCTGCAACCACGCGCTGTGGTCAGCCGACACGGTGGCGCAGGTTCACGCCGCAGGCATGCGCTGCCTGAGCTACACCGTCAACGACGAATGGGCCGCGCAGCGGCTGTGGGACCTGGGCACCGACGGCATCATCACCGACCGGGTGGACCTGTTCAGCCCTGTGGGCTGAGCGACGCGAGAACACGCACCCCCGCGCCGGGTGCACTCAACGCCGGGTGCGCCAGGCTGCCAGCAGGCCCAGGCTCAGCACCAGAGCGGTGTAGGTCAGCATCTTGCCGTCACGCTCCAGCAAGGCCAGCCCCAGCATCAGCACCGCGCCCCCCACGGCGGTGTGCTGCGCCCAGGCCGCGGCCAACTGCCGCATCCAGCTTGGCCCGCCGCCCTGCCGCCGGTGTGCCAGCACCTCGGCCACGCCCATCAACAGCCCCACGCCACAGGCGGGTGCCAGGAAATTCAGCAGGTGGGTGAGGGCCAGTGTCGAGGTCATGCTCCGAAATTTTATAATTCGCACTCGCTCAACCGCCCACCCCCTACCAAATCCTCATCCATGGCCGTCTGGGCACTTGGCATCAACCACCACACCGCACCGCTGGACTTGCGAGGCCGTTTTGCGTTTGCCATCGACCGGGTGCCCGAAGTCCTGAGCGGTTTGCGCCAGACCGTGGCCCGCCAGCCCGAGGCCACGCTGCTGTCCACCTGCAACCGCACCGAGGTGTACTGCGCCAGCGAGCACGACAGCATCGAGCCCACGCTGCACTGGCTGGCCCAGACCGGTGGCGTCAGCCCGCAAACCCTGCTGGAACACAGCTACACCCTGCAAGGGGACCAGGTGGCCCGCCATGCCTTCCGTGTGGCCAGCGGGCTGGACAGCATGGTGCTGGGCGAAGCCCAGATCCTGGGTCAGCTGAAAGACGCGGTGCGCGCCGCCGAACAGGCCGGGGCCCTGGGCACCACGTTGCACCAGCTGTTCCAGCGCTCGTTTGCGGTGGCCAAGCAGGTGCGCACCTCCACCGAGATCGGGGCGCACTCCATCAGCATGACGGCGGCGGCCGTGCGGCTGGCAGGCCAATTGTTCGAAGACCTGAAGGACATCCGCGTGCTGTTCGTCGGCGCGGGCGAAATGATCGAGCTGGCCGCGACCCACTTCGCGGCCAAAAACCCCAAAAGCATGGCCATTGCCAACCGCACGCTGGAGCGCGGCGAGGCACTGGCCGCCCGTTTCGGCGCCGAAGTGCTGCGCCTGTCAGACATTCCGGACCGGTTGCCTGAATTCGATGCCGTGGTCAGCTGCACCGCCAGCACCCTGCCCATCATCGGGCTGGGCGCGGTGGAACGGGCGCTGAAAAAGCGCCGTCACCGCCCCATGTTCATGGTCGATCTGGCCGTGCCGCGCGACATCGAGCCCGAGGTCAAGGCCCTGGACGACGTCTACCTGTACACCGTGGACGACCTCGCCAGCGTGGTGCAGACCGGCAAGGAAAACCGCCAGGCCGCGGTGGCCCAGGCCGAGGCCATCATCGACGCTGGGGTGAAAAGCTTCATGCACTGGATGGACCAGCGCGACCCACGCCGTGGCGGTGTGGTCCCACTCATCCAGCAGCTCAACGCCCAGACCGATGCCTGGCGCGAGGCCGAACTGGCCCGTGCCCGCAAACTGCTGGCCAAGGGTGAACCCGTGGACGCTGTGCTGGAAGCCCTGGCCCGCGGCCTCACCCAGAAAATGATGCACGGCCCGCTGGCCGAGCTGCACGCGGGTGACGCCGACGCCCGCGCCGCCACCGCCCACACCCTGTCGCGGCTGTTCCTGCGCTCCGACGGGCGCGACAACCGCCGCTAGCCCCTTCGGCCCGTGCCCGT
Organism: Hydrogenophaga soli; assembly: GCF_054777695.1. Classification (NCBI taxonomy): domain Bacteria; kingdom Pseudomonadati; phylum Pseudomonadota; class Betaproteobacteria; order Burkholderiales; family Comamonadaceae; genus Hydrogenophaga; species Hydrogenophaga soli. The sequence continues at coordinate 153,048 of NZ_BAAHAK010000003.1, forward strand.
CCGGCTCGGTCCCTGCGTGCACGCAGCAGGCCTGGGCCGGTACTGCAAGCCTTTGTTGCCCGCCCATGAAACCCTTCATCCGCCACACCCTTGAACGCCATCGGCTGCGCCTGCACGAACTGGATGCGCTGCTGAGCGCACACGACGTGGTGTCTGACCTGGAGCGCTTCAAACGCCTCACCCGTGAACACGCCGACGCCCAGACCGTGGCCGACGCCTACGACCGCTACCGCCAGCGGGAAGCCGACCTGGCCGCTGCCCTCGAACTGGCCCACGACCCCGACCCCGAACTGGCGGCCATGGGCACAGAAGAACAAGCCCAGGCGCAGGCCGACCTGGACGCGCTGGACCAGCAGTTGCAACTGCTGCTGTTGCCCAAGGACCCGGACGACGAACGCCCGGCCTTCCTCGAAATCCGCGCCGGGACGGGCGGGGACGAATCCGCGCTGTTTGCCGGTGACCTGGCCCGCATGTACACCCGTTATGCCGCCACCCAAGGCTGGCAGGTGGAGCTGGTGAGCGAGTCTCCGTCCGAGTTGGGGGGCTACAAGGAGGTGGTGTTTCGCCTCTCAGGCCATGGCGTCTATGGCAAGCTGCGGTTTGAATCGGGCGGGCACCGCGTGCAGCGGGTTCCGGCCACTGAAACCCAGGGCCGCATCCACACCAGTGCCTGCACCGTGGCCGTGATGCCCGAGCCCGACGAGGCCCAGGCGATTGCCCTCAACCCAGCCGAACTGCGCATCGACACCTTCCGCGCCAGTGGTGCGGGCGGGCAGCACATCAACAAGACCGACTCGGCCGTGCGCGTCACCCACCTGCCCACCGGCCTCACCGCCGAGTGCCAGGACGGGCGCAGCCAGCACAGCAACAAGGCGAGGGCCCTGCAGGTGCTGCAAGCCCGCCTGCAAGAAAAGGACCGCAGCGAACGCGCCGCGAAGGACGCCGCCTTGCGCAAAGACCTGGTGGGCAGCGGCGACCGCTCGGACAAGATCCGCACCTACAACTTCCCCCAAAGCCGCCTGACCGACCACCGCATCAACCTGACGCTGTACAAACTGCAACAGGTGATGGACGGCGACTTGGAAGACGTGGTCCATGGCTTGCAAGTGGCTCGTGGTGCCGAGCAGCTGGCAACTCTGGAGAAGCAGGCGGCGGTGTAAAGACAACAACTCCTTTTTCCACTCACCGCACACCCCACAAAAAAGCCCACCGAAGTGGGCTTTTTCTCTATCAACAATCAGAGCGCATTGGTACAGACAGCAGATGTACCAAACGGGCTGACCAAGTTGGGGGGGGTCGTCGACTGAGAGGTAACGTCAGCAGTCAACACCGGCAACAAGAACGGCAAGGTTTGTACCGACTCCGTGCCCGCCACGGTGGCCCGCGCTGTGATTTTGACCTTGGCCCACCATGCCAAGTTCTTGCCATACAACAGGTTGAAAGTTGCGATGCCGTTGGAGTCCGTGGTCACGGAGCTGGGAGCCAGACTGGCCACCCCACCAGGGGTCAGCTTGCCGTCGTTGTTCGCAATGCCTACCGCGGTGTCCTCACCCGAATCCAGCACCCCATTCAAGTTGAGGTCTTCGTTCAAACAGCTTGCGGTGATGCTTTGGACCCACACCGAACTGACGGCACTCCAAGACAGTGAACCCTTGTAATAAGCGCTGCCGTCCCCCTGGGGCATGGCCGTTTGGGACAAGGTGACCGTTTGGTTAGCCACTGCAGCTCCGCTGGCATCTGTCACATAGACCGAAAATGGCATGCTGTAAGTCGAGGCGTTGTACACCTGAACGGTGTTGCCAAAGCCAATTTTGATGAACAACGCCTTGCCACTCACGGTCAACGTGGCAGTGGCATTGACTGCGGCGTTGGATGCCATGGCTGCGGTGATGCTCACACCGTTGTTGGCCGACGTACCGGCACCAGAAATGTAGTTCACTTGCGCCAAGCCGTTGCTATCCGTGGTGGCAGTACCGGCAGACAAAGTCCCGCCACTGGTATCCGTCAGGGTGAAATTAACTTGCTGACCCGATACCAAATTGCCAGTGGCATCCCGTGCCACGGCCTGCACCGCGGCTTGGTTGGTGGTGCTACCGGAACTGTTGGGTGCCACGGTACTGGGGTTGATCTGCAGGTTCAACGCAGCAGCTGTGGTGGCCTGGAAAGTCACCGGCAATGTCGCGGAAACCGAGTCAGACAGCACCTGCGCCGTGATCGTGGCAGACCCCGCCGTAGTTGAACTGATGTTGACCGTGGCCACGCCGCTGGCGTCGGTAATGGCAGTACCAGCCGACATAGTGCCTCGAGTGGTCGAGAACGTCACCGTTTTGCCGGGAACCCCAACACCTGCACTGAGGTATGTCACAGTCACAGCGGTGCTGGCTCCTACGTTGATGGCACTGTTGGCCGTCGGTGCTGTGATCGAGAAATTGACCGCAGACACCGTCACCGCCAAGGACGACGTGGCCCCCAAGCCCGTGACTTTCAGCGTCTCGCTGCCGGCGGTGACTGGTGTATAGGTGAAGGTCGCACTCCCACTGGAATCGGTGGTCAACGCCGTCGAAGAAACCGTGTTACCCAGTGTGGATGACACCGTCAACGCAGCCCCCCCGATCGCGGTCCCAGCCGAGTCCTTGGCATACACTGTGTACGTGGAGGCCCCTGAACCAGACACCAGAGAAGTGCTCCCGCTCAACGTCAGCGTTGTACCTTGAACCGCCACAGTCAAGGTTTGCGTCACGGTGCCCGCCTTGGCCGTGACGGTGATGGTCCGCTGAGCTTTGTTGCTACCGGCGCTCAAGGTACCCGAAACCGTCCCGGAGGACGACGTGGTGGTGGATGACACAGCCAACAAGCCCGACGACGCACTCAAAATCACCGTTTCTCCAACCATGGCGACGTTGTTGGCATCTTTTGCTACCGCAGTGATCGTCGCAGTGCCACCGCTGGAATTGATGGATGCCGCCGTAGTGGTCAGTTCCAAAGTGGCCACATTGGTACTCCCAGTACCACTGGTAGAAGTGACCGTCACGGCCAGAGACAAAGTGGCTCCAGCAGAGTCCATCAGCTTAATCGTCGCCGTTCCTTTGGCCACAGGTGTCAAAGTCAGCGCCGATCCCGATACGGATGTTGTGACCACGGACGTATCACTGGAACTGGCCGCGTAAGGTGCCGTCCCCCCCCCCATGGTGAAAGAACGGGGCGTTCCCCCTTGCATGGACACACTGGACGGTGCATCGGAATAGAACGCCTGCGAACCCGATGAGCCACCGCCGCCAACCGTGACTGCAACAGACACCGCGGTGCCCACCGAATCCATCAGACTGACGGTTGCCGTGCCCGCTGCCACTGGGGTAAAGGTCACAGAAGACCCCGTCACAGATGTACTCACCACACCAGTGTTGCTGGAGGTTGCCGTATACGGGGCCACTCCTCCAGACATTGTGAATGTTCGAGGCGAACCAACTTGCATGGACAGCGTAGCCGGAGCGGTCGTAAATAGCGCTGTGGTACTGCTGCCCGAGGTGACTTTCACCTTCACCTTGACGGTGTTGTTTGCCGAGTCGGTAACCGCCACATCCATCTCCGCGACTTGCAGTGCGGTCAGCACCACCACATCGGAGCCGCGCCATGCGACACTGAGGGCTTGGGGAAAAGTTGAAACCACGGTGTAAGGCGCGGCACCCCCAGTCACCCGCACTTGGGCTTGTTCCCCGACTGGCAAGGAGATGTCAGTTGCACTCAAAGTCAAGGCCGTGTTTGCCGTGGTTGTCCCCGGGCTCCCACCACCACCACCACAGGCCGCCATCAGACTGGCAACCATCCAAATCATCCAAAGTTTGAACCAGCGCATCATCGTTTCGCCCCATTCATCACAGCGTCCCCGGCGGGCACGCACACTTGCGGGGCATCATAGCGGACTCATGAAGTAAACCCAGATCGCCCATTACAGGAACAACGCTCGGGGGGCACCTTTGTTCTGCGCAGACAACACTGTTTCGCCGTTTTGCACAGGCACCCCGCTCATGAAATCTTGCGTTGACACCCCATCGACAAGGACGGCCCCATGCCCGAAACCATTGCACATCATTTGAGGCAGGCTCAGCATGTCGGTCTGACCCCATTAGAGGCCGACATCCTGATGTTGCAGTCATGTACCCAGGACCTGAACAACCGAGCTTGGCTACGCTTGGCGGCTTGCCAATCCCTTTCCACTGAAGCCGCCCACCAATTCACAGTTTTTTGCCAACGAAGATTGAATGGTGAACCGGTGGCATACATCACCGGACACAAAGAGTTCTATGGACTGGATCTGAGCATCAACACCAGTGTTCTGGACCCCCGCCCCGACACCGAATGTTTGGTGGACTGGGCACTGGAGGTTTTGCCTGCGCCCGCGTCCGCACCCCACCCCCTTAGCCTGGCCGACCTGGGCACCGGCAGCGGAGCCATTGCGCTGGCTGTGGCCGGACAGCGGCCCGATGTGTCCGTGTGGGCGGTGGATGCCAGTGCCGATGCCCTGGCCGTGGCCTCCCACAACGCACAGCGCCTGCAACTGCCGGTGACCTTCTTTCTGGGCAGCTGGTTGCAGCCCCTGGTGGACCATTCCATCCAGGTGGACGTGCTGGTGTCCAACCCGCCGTATATCCGAGAAGATGACCCGCACCTGCCCGCCCTGGTGCACGAGCCTCGACAGGCACTGGTCAGCGGCACAGACGGTCTGGACGACATCCGCCACATCGTGACCCACGCACCGCAGGTGCTGAAACCCGGTGGCTGGCTGCTGTTTGAACACGGCTTTGACCAGGCCGATGCGGTGGCACAGCTGTTGACGCAACGCGGGTTCGAATCCGTCCAATCGAGAAAAGACCTTGCAGGCCATCTGCGTTGCACCGGCGGACAGTGGCCCCGAGCCGCCAAACCCTGATAATTCCCGTTTTTGGTGGAAACCCTGAGAACAGGGCATCACCATCGTGACCAACCCGGGGCCTGCATGCCCCGTTGTGGGGCGTCCCCCCTGGAGAACACCGTGAGCGACACGCAACAACGCATCGACGACCTGGTCAAGCACAACGACGTGGTGCTGTTCATGAAAGGCAGCGCCAGCTTTCCCATGTGCGGCTTCTCCGGCCGCGCCGTGCAGATCCTGAAAGCCTGCGGCGTGGACCCCAAGTCCCTCAAGACCGTGAACGTTCTGGAAGACGACGCCATCCGCCAGGGCATCAAGGAATACAGCAACTGGCCCACCATTCCACAGCTTTACATCCGCGGCGAATTCATCGGCGGCTCGGACATCATGATGGAGATGTACGAGTCTGGCGAACTGCAGCAGACGCTGGCCAACCCTGCGGCCTGAACTTCAAAAACCCCGCCTTTGCGGGGTTTTTTCCGGTGAACACCGGCACGCCTTGTGCTTGAATGAACGCATGTTCATCTCTTGCAGGAGGCGTTCATGTCCACCCACAGCCTGATTCCTTCCACCGGTCTCGGCCTGCCCATTGCCCGCATGCGGGCAGTGTTCCAGCCTGCTGAAGTGGAGCGCAAGTTGCAAACCCTGCAAGCCCAGGGTGGCGACAAAGAGCACAGTGCCCTGTGCCAGACCTACCAGCGCATGCTCGAGCGCGGCCCGGATCGGTTTGCGGTCAAACCGTCGGGCGTGCCCGACATGGCCTCGCTGTACGAACAACTGCCCAACTTCACGGAGCCGCTGGACGACGTCAAACGCCATGTGGCGCTGAGCCATGCCAGTGCCGACAGCCTGGAGCTCACCCCCATGCTGCTGCTGGGCCCTCCCGGCGTGGGCAAAACCCACTTTGCACGCCTGCTGGCGGAGATGCTGGGCACCCAGACCAGCCTGGTGCCCATGAGCGCCATGACCGCAGGCTGGCTGCTGTCGGGCTCTTCCTCCCAGTGGAAAGGGGCCAAGCCAGGCAAGGTGTTCCAGGCCCTGGTGGACGGCGAGTATGCCAACCCGGTGATCGTGGTGGATGAAATCGACAAGGCCGCCTCCGAAGCGCAGTACGACCCCTTGGGGGCGCTGTACAGCCTGCTGGAGCACGACACAGCCCAGTCGTTTGTGGACGAGTTTGCCGAAGTGGCCGTGGACGCCAGTCAGGTGATCTGGATCACCACCGCCAACGACGAGCGCCACATCCCCAAACCCATCCTGAACCGGATGAACGTGTTCCAGATCGAGCCGCCGGATGCCGACGCGGCCCGTCGCATCGCCGCGCAGCTGTACCGCAGCATCCGCAACGAACACGATTGGGGTCGCTGGTTCGTGGACGAACTGTCCCACGATGTGCTGGACCTCCTGGCCCCGCTGCCGCCGAGAGAAATGCGCCGAGCCTTGATGACGGGGTTCGGCAATGCGCGGCTGGATGGCCGGGACCACCTCACGACCGACGACTTGCCCCGTGGCGGCCCCGCCAAAGCCCGCATGGGCTTTGTTCAGTGACCAAAATGGATCAGCCGCCGGTGTAGCCCCAGCGCTGCGCGGCGGCCAGCACGGCATCGGGGTATTCGGCGCGCCCCCGGCTGCCGTTGTAGCGCCCCAGCGCCATGAACAGGTTGCCGTTTTCACGGTCCAGGTAGTGGCGCAGGATCACGCAGCCAAAACGCAGGTTGGTCTGCATGTGGAACAGCTTGGACACGTCGCCGTCACCGATCACACGGACCCAGAACGGCATGATCTGCATGTAACCTCGCGCCCCGGCAATGGACACCGCGTACTTGCGAAACGCGCTTTCCACTTGCACCAAACCCAACACCAAATTGACATCCAGCCCCGCACGACGAGCCTCGTACCAGATGGTCTGCAAGAACTCGGTGCGGGTGTTCAGGTCGTCCTTGTAACGCTTGAGTCGGTCGTTCGCTTGGGTCAACCAGCGCAGGTAGGCAATGCGCGCCTCGATGCTGGCGAACTCGGGGACCGGAGGGGCATGGTTGGCAATGGCCGAACTCAGCGCAGTGCGCACCGAGTCAGCCAACGGCTCCTCCACCTGGGCACCCGCCCACAACCACTTCGGTAAACAGAGCAAACTTCCCGCACCAACCAAGCGGAGAAGGCCATTTCTTCTTGAAATTCCCATGGGCATGGGACTGTTCACAGGCCCAAACGTTCCTTCAGCAGGGGCAACACATCGTTCAGGGCGAGTTTGGTGGCGGCCGCATCACGGCGGTGCTGGTACTCCACCTGCCCCTCTTTCAGGCCACGGTCACCAATGGTCACGCGGTGGGGCACGCCGATCAGCTCCCAGTCGGCAAACATGGCACCGGGACGCTCGTTGCGGTCGTCCAGCATCACGTCCACGCCCAATGCGGCCAGCTCGTCGTGCAGCTTCTCGGCGGCGGCCTTCACTTCGGCGCTGCGGTCGGCACCGATGGGACAGATCACCACGGTGAACGGCGCAATGGCGTCGGGCCAGATGATGCCGCGCTCGTCGTGGTTCTGCTCGATGGCCGCAGCAGGCAGGCGCGTCACGCCAATGCCGTAGCAACCCATTTCAAACAGCGCCGGCTTACCGTCTTCGCCCAGGAAGGTGGCATTCATGGCCTTGCTGTATTTGGTGCCCAGGTAGAACACATGGCCCACCTCGATGCCGCGCTCAATGGCCAGCACACCCTTGCCGTCGGGCGACAGGTCACCCGCCACGACATTGCGCAGGTCGGCCACCACCTCGGGTTCAGGCAGGTCACGGCCCCAGTTGACGCCACGGATGTGGTGGTCCTCCTGGTTGGCACCGCAGATCCAGTCGGCCATGACGGCCACTTCGCGGTCCACCACCAGCCCCACGGGCTTCTTCAGGTTCAGCGGCCCCAGGTAGCCCGGCTTGCAGCCGAAGTGGTCTTCGATTTCGGCCACAGACGCAAAGCGGTAGCCTGCCGCAAACGGCGCCAGCTTGCCCACCTTGACTTCGTTCATGTCGTGATCGCCACGCAGCAGCAGCAGCCACACCTTGACCGCGGTGATTTCACCGGCATCGTTCAAGGTTTCGGTGGCCAACACCAGCGATTTGACCGTGCGCTGCAGCGGCAACCCCAACTGCTCGGCCACGGCGGCACAGGTGCTGTTGCCGGGCGTGGGAATCACGGCCATGGACTCGGTGGCTGCACCGCGCGGACCGGCCGGCGGCAGGGCCTCGGCCTTTTCGATGTTGGCGGCGTATTCGCTGCTGGGGCAGTAGACGATGGCGTCTTCGCCCGTGGCGGCAATCACCTGGAATTCTTCACTCAGGTCGCCACCAATGGCGCCGCTGTCGGCGGCCACGGCACGGTAGGTCAGGCCGAACCGATCGAAGATGCGGCGGTAAGCCTGCGCCATGACCTGATAACTGGCCTTGGCACCGGCCTGGTCCTTGTCGAAGCTGTAGGCGTCCTTCATGATGAACTCGCGCCCGCGCATCAAGCCAAAGCGAGGGCGGCGCTCATCCCGGAACTTGGTCTGGATCTGGTAGAAATTCTTGGGCAGCTGCTTGTAGCTCTTCAGCTCCTGGCGCGCCACATCGGTCACCACCTCTTCGCTGGTGGGCTGCACCACAAAATCTCGTCCGTGCCGGTCCTGGATGCGCAGCAGCTCGGGCCCCATCTTGTCGAAGCGCCCGGTTTCCTGCCAAAGCTCCGAAGGCTGAATAACCGGCATGGTCAACTCCACAGCCCCAGCGCGGTTCATTTCCTCACGCACGATCTTTTCCACTTTCTGGATGACGCGCAGCCCCATGGGCATGTAGGTGTAGATGCCAGCACCCAGCTTCTTGATCATGCCGGCGCGGGTCATGAGCTTGTGGCTCACCACTTCAGCATCGGCCGGTGCTTCTTTCAGGGTGGAGATGAAAAATTGGGAAGCTTTCATGGGCAGGCAAGATCCGGCAAAGCACCGGATTCGATGACGGGTCAGGGAAAACGAGGATAAACAGAGGGAACTGCCATCAACCGCACTGCAAATGCCGCGAAAACCTTCGCAGCAGGAACCCGCGGATGCATAATGGTTTCAGTTCAAAAATTGGGGTTGATTATGCTTGACAGGGACGGCTTCAGGCCGAACGTCGGCATCATTCTGCTCAACCAGAGGAATCAGGTGTTCTGGGGCAAGCGCATCCGCACCCACTCCTGGCAGTTTCCGCAAGGTGGCATCGACCGGGGTGAAACCCCCGAGCAAGCCATGTTCCGCGAGCTGCACGAGGAAGTGGGGCTGCACCCCCAGCATGTGAGCATTGTCGCGCGCACGCGCGACTGGTTGCGCTATGAAGTGCCGGACCGCTACATCCGCCGCGATGCCCGCGGCCATTACCGGGGCCAAAAACAGATTTGGTTCCTGCTGCGCCTGATCGGCAACGATTGGGACTTGAACCTGCGCGCCACCAACCATCCTGAATTCGACGCTTGGCGCTGGAACGAGTATTGGGTGCCTCTGGACATGGTGGTGGAGTTCAAACGCGGTGTGTACCAGATGGCGCTGACCGAGCTCGCCCGGTTTTTGCCACGTCAGGACCACCGCAATCGCTACCTGCGTGGAAACGTCCGCCCCAAAGACGGGGGAGGCAGCGGCCCTCATGCCGACTTGGAAGCAATGACCAGCTCACCCGTCCGCCTGGAGTTGCCACCTGGCGGCAGCTTTGACCCCAACCCACCATCCGGTGAATGAGGTTCACACGGGAACGGGCCGAGGGGCCATCACCACGAGGTTGTCGCGGTGGATCATCTCCGGTTCGGCCACATAGCCCAGCAGCGCTTCGAACTCAGTCGATGGTTTGCGGCAAATGAGTCGCGCCTCGGCACTGGCGTAGTTGGCCAAGCCCCGTGCGATCTCGACCCCATCGGGCGAACGGACGGCAATCACGTCGCCCCGTGCAAAGTCCCCGTCGACCGACACCATGCCCACAGGAAGAAGACTCTTGCCCTCTTCCGTGAGCTTGGTCACGGCCCCGGCATCCACCGTCACCGAACCCCGCAACTGGAGGTGGTCGGCCATCCAGCGCTTTCGGGCCTGGGCCTTGGGCGTTTGGGCCAGCAACCAGGTGCCGATGCCTTCGCCTTGGCTGAGGCGGAGCAGGACATCGGGCTCCCGTCCCCAGGCGATCAGCGTGGAGGCACCGGATCCGGCTGCGCGTTTGGCCGCCAAAATCTTGGTGATCATGCCGCCCTTGCCAATGCCGCTCCCAGCCCCTCCGGCCATGCGCTCCAACTCAGGGTCCCCGGCACGCGCGGCATGAACAAACTGGGCGGAAGGGTCCTTGCGCGGGTCGGCGGTGTAAAGCCCCTTCTGGTCGGTGAGGATGACCAGCACGTCGGCTTCCACGAGGTTGGCCACCAGTGCCCCCAAGGTGTCGTTGTCCCCGAACTTGATTTCGTCGTTGACCACCGTGTCGTTTTCGTTGATGACGGGCACGACACCCAATTGCAGCAGGGTCAGCAGGGTGGAGCGCGCATTGAGGTAGCGCTCGCGGTCGGCCAAGTCCGCATGCGTCAACAGCACCTGCGCACTGCCGATGCCACTGGCGCGGAGCTTGGTTTCGTACATTTGCACCAACCCCATCTGCCCCACGGCGGCGGCGGCCTGAAGCTCGTGAATTTCTTTGGGGCGGGCAGCCCAGCCGAGGCGCTTCATGCCCTCGGCCACGGCACCGCTGCTGACCATGATGACCTGTCGACCCTGACGCACCAACGCCGCCAGCTGCTCGCACCAGTGGCCAATGGCTTGTTCATCCAGACCACGGCCTTCGTCAGTCACGAGGCTGGACCCCACCTTGACCACGATGCGGCTGGCGTTCCGCATCAGCTCCGGGTCTTGCACAAAATTTGACATCAAAACAGCCTCTACCGCTTTATCTATAAAGACTTTCAGCTACACATTAAGAAGCATCCGGTGCACCACGGTCAAAGCGTGGATCCACGTCTTCCGGCGGCTGCTGCGCCTTCTGGGTGGCGGCCACGTGTTCGTAGATGGACTGGATCAGCCGCTCACAACCCTCCCGGGTGAGTGCCGAAATTTCAAACACCGGCCCTTTGTGGCGGTAGCGCTTGACAAAGTCCTTCACCACCTCCTCGCGGCGCTCGGCAGGCACCATGTCCAGCTTGTTCAGCACCAGCCAGCGCGGCTTGTCGTACAGCGCCTTGTCGTACTTTTTCAGCTCTGCGACGATGGCCTTGGCCTGGGCCACAGGGTCCACCGAGTCGTCAAACGGGGCCACATCCACCAAATGCAGCAGCAGGTGGGTGCGCTGGAGGTGACGCAGGAACTGATGGCCCAGCCCAGCCCCTTCGGCAGCGCCTTCAATCAGCCCGGGCACGTCGGCCACGACAAAACTCTTCTCTGGCCCGACACGCACCACCCCCAGGTTGGGGTGCAGCGTGGTGAAGGGGTAGTCAGCGATTTTGGGCCGCGCGTTGGAAATGGCCGCAATCAACGTGGACTTGCCAGCATTGGGCATGCCCAGCAGACCCACATCCGCCAGCACCTTGAGTTCCAGCTTGAGTTCGCGACGCTCGCCAGGCCAACCCGGGGTCTTTTGCCGAGGCGCACGGTTGGTGGAGCTTTTGTAATGCAGGTTGCCGAACCCGCCATCCCCACCTTTGGCGATGGTCACGATTTCCCCTGGAACCAACAGCTCGTGCAGCACTTCACCGGTTTCTGCATCGGTGACGATGGTGCCCACTGGCATCTTGAGGAGGATGTCATCCCCCTTGACGCCAAACATGTCCGAGCCCTTGCCATGCTCACCCCGCTTGGCCTCGAACCGGCGCGAGTAGCGGTAGTCCACCAGGGTGTTCAAGTTGACGTCCGCCACCGCCAACACGTGACCGCCACGCCCGCCGTCGCCGCCGTCCGGTCCCCCGAACTCCTTGTACTTCTCATGGCGGAACGACGCGCAGCCGTTGCCCCCATCGCCTGCGGCAACCTCGATGTAGGCTTCGTCAACGAATTTCATGGCGGTATTCTAAAAATGGGAGCCACCAGCAAAAAAGGCCCGCGACGCGGGCCTTTCGGACTGGACGATCAACCGATCGCTCAGGCAGGAATGATGCTCACAACGTGACGGTTCAATGCGCCCTTCACGTCAAAGCTGACCTGGCCATCCGCCGTGGCAAACAAGGTGTGATCCTTGCCGATGCCGACGTTGTTGCCGGGGTGGAAACGGGTACCGCGCTGACGCACGATGATGGAGCCGGCCGACACAACCTGGCCGCCGAACGCCTTGACACCCAGCATCTTGGGCTTGGAGTCACGGCCGTTTCGCGTGGAGCCGCCGCCTTTTTTCTGTGCCATGTTGCTTACTCCTTAGGCGGAAATCGAGGCGATTTCCAGCTCGGTGAAATTCTGCCGGTGACCTTGGCGCTTTTGGTAGTGCTTACGACGGCGCATCTTGAAGATGTGCACTTTGTCGTGACGGCCATGGGCCACCACTTTCACCGTCACAGATGCGCCGGACACCAGGGGAGTACCCACCTTGATCTCGCTGCCGTTGCCAACAGCCAGAACCTGATCGAGCACCAACTCCTGGCCCACATCCGCAGCAATCTGTTCTACTTTGATTTTTTCGCCAGCAGCAACACGATACTGTTTGCCACCGGTTTTTATGACCGCGTACATATGAACCTCTGGATTCGAGTTGAATCGACTTCGACGAACCAATTTCCGCCGAACTTTCGACTGTAACACAGAAATACCCAGCAATCAATACAGGAAGCACCAACGTCTCCCCACCCGATCCACATTGGTTTTTATAATCAGCCAAACTGGAACGCCATCTTGACCCAAGCCCTCACCCCCTCTTCCAACCCGCTTCAAATCATCGCCGATGACATGAAGCTTGTGGATCAAGTGATCTCTTCACGCCTCAGCACCGGCGTTCCTTTGGTGGGCCAAGTCTGCGAGTACATCATCTCCGCAGGGGGAAAGAGGCTGCGACCAGCCCTGACCTTGCTGACCAGCGGCGCCATCGGTTTTCATGGGCCGCAGCAGCACACCCTCGCAGCGGTCGTCGAGTTCATCCACACCGCCACCCTTTTGCACGATGACGTGGTGGATGAGTCCGAACTCCGAAGAGGGCGCGCAACCGCCAATGAACTGTTTGGAAACGCAGCCAGCGTGCTCGTCGGTGACTTTCTGTACTCACGCGCCTTCCAAATGATGGTGGAGGTGGGAAACATGCGCATCATGGAGGTGGTTGCCGAGGCCACCAACGTGATTGCCGAAGGTGAAGTGCTTCAACTGATGAACATGCATGACGCCACCCTCACCCGCGACGGCTACCTGCGTGTCATTCGGTCAAAAACCGCCAAGCTGTTTGAAGCCAGCGCCCGACTCGCCCCCATCATAGCGGGATCATCAGCAGACATGGAAAACGCATGCGCCGAGTATGGACAGGCTTTGGGCACGGCATTCCAAGTGATCGACGACATCCTGGATTACGACGGCGACTCCGCCATCATGGGAAAGAACCTCGGTGACGACCTTCGCGAGGGGAAGGTCACCCTTCCCTTGATCCATGCACTTCAGGAAACAAGCGGAAGCGATCGGCAACTGCTCGTTGACGCCATTGAGCATGCCTCCCCTGAAAAGCTCCCCGATGTGCTGCGCCTGATTCACATCACCGGTGGGGTTGCCGCGGCTCGAACAGCCGCTGACGCAGAAGCCGAACAAGCCGTTCAAGCGGCCCATCGACTCCCTCCCAGCCCGCACCGCGATGCTTTGATACAATTGGCGGCTTCGCTGCAAAGCAGACGCAGTTGACCGCCGCCATGGCGGCATCGACCATCGGGGTGTAGCTTAGCCTGGTAGAGCGCTACGTTCGGGACGTAGAGGCCGGAGGTTCGAATCCTCTCACCCCGACCAGGAATCGATCCTGGTTTCAGTACGTCATTCCAGATTTACCCTTGAGAATGCGTGTCGAATGCGTCAAAACACGGCGTTCAACCTCTGGTGGTCGGCTCGTTTGCGTTAGATTACGCAAGTATGACTTCACCCGAGCCTCAGTCCCCCCCTCAAAGCTCCATGGCTCTGCCTGGACTGGGCAGAGCGCTGATTGCCGCGCAGAAGCTTGATTCGGCAGCTGCAGAAGCCCTGTTTCGCCGAGCCCAAGCCAACCGCACCAGCTTCATCGCTGAGTTGACCGGCTCCGGGGCGGTTTCTCCCGCAGATTTGGCTCATGTGGTTTCGGCGGCCTTTGGTGCACCGCTGCTGGACTTGGATGCACTGGACCCCAGCAAACTTCCCAAAGACCTGCTAGAAAGCAAATTTTGCGCAGAGCACAAGGTTTTGCCGCTGGCCAAAAAGGGAAATCGCCTGACCGTCGCAACGGCCGACCCGGGAGATCAACAGGTTGCAGACAAAATCAAGTTTGCCACCCAGATGGGGGTTGACTGGATCATTGTCGAATACAACAAAATTGGCAAAATCGTCGAAGCCCAGAATGTCTCCGTGTCCAAGGCCATGGACACCATCATTGGCGACGATTTCGAGTTCGATGACGATGCAGCGGCCACGGCAGCAGCCCCTGCAGACGAGCCCGACAAGAATGCCGACGTTGAAGACGCACCTGTGGTGCGTTTTTTGCACAAGATGTTGCTCGATGCCTTCAGCATGCGTGCATCCGATCTTCACTTTGAACCTTATGAGCACACCTACCGTGTTCGATTCCGCATTGATGGAGAGCTTCGGGAAATAGCATCTCCGCCCGTGGCCATCAAAGAAAAACTGGCCTCTCGGATCAAAGTCATCTCTCGGATGGACATCTCTGAAAAGCGGATCCCTCAAGATGGCAGGATGAAACTCAAGGTCGGAACAGACAAGATCATTGATTTTCGAGTCAGCACACTGCCAACCTTGTTCGGAGAAAAGATTGTCATCCGGATCCTGGATCCCAGCAGTGCCAAACTCGGGATTGATGCACTGGGCTACGAACCAGAAGAAAAAGAGAAATTGCTCAAGGCCATTTCCAGACCCTACGGAATGGTTTTGGTCACGGGGCCCACAGGCTCCGGGAAAACCGTTTCACTGTACACCTGCCTCAACATCCTGAATCAGCCCGGGGTGAACATATCAACCGCTGAAGACCCTTCAGAAATCAACCTGCCAGGCGTCAATCAAGTCAATGTCAATGAAAAGGCAGGCCTGACGTTTGCCGCAGCGCTGAAGTCATTCTTGCGTCAAGACCCTGACGTGATCATGGTGGGTGAAATACGGGATTTGGAGACCGCTGACATTGCCATCAAAGCCGCTCAGACCGGGCACTTGGTGCTGTCAACATTGCACACCAACGATGCTCCAACCACACTGACGCGGATGCTGAACATGGGCATCGCCCCGTTCAACATAGCATCATCCGTGATCTTGATCACGGCCCAGCGACTGGCCCGACGGCTCTGCAATCAATGCAAAGCTCCTGCGGACCTGCCACGCAAAGCCCTTCTGGATGCCGGCTACCCCCCCGAAGAGTTGGATGGAAGCTGGATACCCTACAAGCCAGTGGGATGCGCTGCCTGCAACAACGGTTATAAAGGCCGTGTTGGCATTTACCAAGTCATGCCCATCACCGAGGAAATGCAACGCATCATCTTACGGGGGGGAAGTGCCATGGAGATTGCAGAGCAGTCGTCCCGCGAAGGCGTTCGTTCATTGCGGCAAGCTGGTCTTCACAAAGTCAAATTGGGTGTCACCTCGCTGGAAGAAGTGGTGTCCTGCACCAATGAATGATCAGGCGGCGTCCCCGCTGGAGTAAACCTACATCATGGCAACCACCTCACCGAGAAGCAAAGAAGCCGTCTTCGAATGGGAAGGCAAAGACCGCAATGGCAAAGCTGTCCGAGGTGAAATGCGGGCATTGGGAGAGAACCAGGTTCAAGCTTCGCTGCGCCGCCAAGGCATTTTGCCCGTCAAGATCAAGAAGAGGCGAATGTCCAGCGGAAAGAGCATCAAGCCCAAGGACTTGGCCCTCTTCACCCGTCAGCTCGCCACCATGATGAAAGCGGGCGTGCCATTGCTGCAAGCCTTTGACATTGTTGGAAAAGGCAATGCCAATCCCAGTGTGGCCAAACTTTTGAACGACATCCGCATGGACGTGGAAACAGGAACGGCGCTGAACTCTGCCTTTCGAAAGTTTCCCATGTATTTTGACAACCTGTATTGCAACTTGGTCGAGGCCGGAGAAGCGGCAGGTATCCTGGACCAGTTGCTCGATCGACTGGCCGTTTACATGGAGAAAACAGAGGCCATCAAAAGCAAGATCAAATCTGCGCTGATGTACCCCATTTCAGTGGTGGTGGTGGCCTTTGTGGTGGTTGCCGTGATCATGATTTTTGTGATCCCTGCATTCAAACAGGTTTTCAGCTCCTTTGGTGCCGATCTCCCAGCCCCAACCCTTTTTGTGATCGCCATGAGTGAGTTTTTTGTGGCTTATTGGTGGTTGATTTTTGGTGGCATTGGTGGCGGCATTTACTTTTTCATGCAAGCTTGGAAGCGAAATGAAAAAGTCCAAATGTTCATGGACAGGCTGCTTTTGCGAGTTCCCGTCTTTGGCCCCTTGGTGGAAAAATCGGTGATCGCGCGTTGGACTCGAACACTCGCCACCATGTTCGCCGCTGGCGTGCCGTTGGTGGAGGCGCTGGACTCCGTGGGTGGGGCCTCGGGCAACTCCGTCTACCTGCAGGCCACAGAGAAAATCCAGCGAGAGGTTTCCACGGGAACCAGCCTCACCGCAGCCATGGCCAACGCCAACATTTTTCCGAACATGGTGCTTCAGATGTGTGCGATCGGCGAAGAGTCCGGCTCGATTGACCACATGTTGGGCAAGGCGGCCGACTTTTACGAAGCCGAGGTGGATGACATGGTCGCCGGGCTGTCCAGCCTGATGGAGCCCATCATCATCGTGTTCCTGGGGGGGTTGATCGGGGGGATCGTGGTGTCCATGTACCTGCCCATCTTCAAACTGGGTCAGGTGGTCTGATGAACTTTTTGTCGCCCGAACTGGACGTCGCACTTGCCAGCTTGCTGGGGTTGTTGATTGGCAGTTTCCTCAATGTGGTGGTCCATCGGTTGCCCTTGATGATGGAGCGCCAATGGGCACAAGAATGTGCCCAAGCAGGACACGGAGAAGCCCCCAACCCACCCGCGGAACAACCGTTCAATCTGCTCACCCCGCGCTCGCGATGTGGCCATTGCGGGCATGGCATCCGCTGGTTTGAGAACATTCCCGTGCTGAGTTATGTGCTTCTGCGCGGGCGTTGCTCTGCATGCCATGCTCCCATTGGCTTGCGCTACCCATTGATGGAGTTGGCCACCGGCATGGCTTTTGGCTGGTGCGCATGGCAATGGGGCTTGACCTGGACTGGTGGGGCTTGGGCCTGTTTTGCCGCCACGGTGTTGACGTTGGCCGCCATCGACTGGGACACCACCTTGCTTCCCGATGACCTGACATTGCCGTTGGTATGGGCAGGTCTGTGTGTGGCGGCCTTGGGATGGAGTCACACCACTTTGCCCGACGCCCTCTGGGGGGCTGTCAGCGGCTACTTGTCACTCTGGTCGGTGTACTGGGCGTTCAAGCTCGCCACAGGCAAAGAGGGCATGGGTTATGGCGACTTCAAACTCTTTGCGGCATTGGGTGCTTGGTTTGGCTGGCAAGGCTTGATCCCCATCATCTTGATGTCGTCCATCATCGGTGCTGTGGTGGGCATTGCCATGAAGTTCACCTCAGGCCTGCGTGAGGGAGGCTACATTCCCTTTGGACCGTTCTTGGCGCTGGCTGGTTTGACTGCCCTGGTGTTCAGCCCTGCTCAAATGTTGGCTGCGGTTGGTTTGTGATGGGCCGAAATCGGCATCTGGTTGGACTGACCGGGGGGATTGGCAGCGGCAAAAGCACGGTTGCACAGTGGCTGCTCCAGCAAGGGGCGCGCTTGGTGGATGCCGACCTGATCGCACGCTCCATCACGGCACCCCAAGGTTCAGCCTTGGCGCCCATCGCCCAAGCGTTCGGCTCGGAAATGCTGTTGCCCGATGGGGGCTTGAACCGTTCGGCCCTGCGAGAACGCGTTTTCAACGATCCCTCTGCGCGGCAGCAGCTGGAGAACATCACCCACCCCATGGTGGCCCAAGAAATGGCCCACGCCATTGCGCAATGCCCTGGAGGTGTGGTTGTCCTTGACATTCCCCTTCTCGTCGAAAGCCCCCGGTGGCGCAAGCGCTTGGACACGGTGGTGGTGGTGGACTGCACCGAGCAAACCCAGGCGCATCGGGTGCGTCTTCGCAATGGATGGCCCGAAGAAACCATCCAAGGGGTGATGCAGGCGCAAGCCCCGCGAAGTCTGCGTTTGGCCGCTGCAGACATGGTGATCCACAACGACGGACAAGACCTTGATGCATTGCGTCAGCAAGTCACCCAACTGGCGCACTGGCTGGGGCTATGATGGCAACGCCACCACAATGCACTCTCGAATGACACCGTGATCCTCTACGAATACCCGTTCAACGAACGCATTCGCACCTACCTGCGACTTGAACACCTGTTCAACCGTTTGGCCACCCTGGTTGGACGAGATGAACCACTGGATCACCACTTCGCTCTGCACACCCTGTTTGAGATGATCGATGTTGCGTCACGGGCTGACATGAAGTCGGACGTGATGAAAGACCTCGACCGACAAAAGGCCCTGCTCAACAGCTACAGGGGAAACCCCGCCATTTCTGAGCACGCCTTGGACCAGGTCATTGGACAAATCGAAGGCTGTTTCACCAACCTCAGTCAGGCCGTGGGCAAGACTGGCAGCGGCTTGGCGGAAAACGACTGGCTCATGGGCATCCGCAGTCGCATCTCCATTCCCGGTGGCACCTGCGAGTTTGACCTGCCTGCGTACTACGACTGGCAGCATCAACCCGCAGACACACGGCGCAATGCGTTGATCAGCTGGTGCGCCAGCGTACAGCCCTTGGCCGATGCCATTGCACTGCTGCTGCGCATGCTCCGAGACACAGGCATGCCACAAAAGGTGATGGCCACAGGTGGACAGTTTCAACAGAACCTGCCACAAACCAAAACCTTCCAGTTGTTGCGCTTGCGCATTCCACAAGCGCTGGGGCTCATTCCTGAAATCAGTGGCAATCGGCTCATGGTGGCCGTTAGGCTTGTTCGACTCGGTGCCGATGGCCGACTGCACCCAGCCAACGAAGATGCGTCATTCGAAATCACCCTGTGCGCGTGAACATGCCTGAGCCCACCACTGCGACGACATTCGCTGCCACCTGGGTCGACTGCCCCGCGTGCAAACAGTCCTGCGAATACAGCCCTCAAAACCCTTACCGACCGTTTTGCAGCAAGCTCTGCCGGGCCACCGATCTGGGTCGCTGGGCGCAGGAAGACTTCAGAATTGACGCGGAAGCCCCTTCAGAAGATTCTCAGTAAAAAAGCGCTCTAGCGCTTTATATACAAGGTTTGTTTGCTATGCATTCTCATCTTGCATCCACTGCAAGACGGGATACGTCCCAGCCAGAATGGGACTGACACCCACGGGCAGTTGCTGCCATGCATGGCTCTGGCCCTCCCGCATGTCCAATTCACCCGCCCATTGAGTGACCTTGCAAAAGTGCAGGCGCACCAAGGCATGTGGGTAGTCCACACATTGCTCTCGCCAACGAACGATGGTTTGAGCGGTGATGCCCAACTCCTCGTGCAGCTCTCGCACCAGTGCTTGTACCACCGTTTCGCCGGGCTCCACTTTGCCGCCAGGGAATTCCCAATGCCCGGCATACGCTTTGCCCGGCGGGCGGGTGGTCAGCAAGAACCGTCCATCCGGCTGCACCAGCACACCCACGGCCACCTCCGTGACAGGTCGTTGCCCTTCTGCATGGCGAGGCACGTGGGCGTCCACCATCATCACAGCGGCGTCGGGCACGGCGCTCGTCGGGTCAGACACGATCCACCCCAGCACCCGCGGTTTTGGCCATGACATGGTCACGCGCGAACTGCTGGGCCACCCGCCCGCTGCGGGAGCCACGTTCCAACGCCCAGACCAAAGCCTGCGGCCGCGCAGCGTCAATCTCTGCCTCTGACGCACCAAAATGCCGCAGCCATTGCGTTGCGATGGCCCAATATTCGTCTTGGCTGAAAGGGTAGAAACTGACCCACAAGCCAAAGCGTTCGGACAGTGAGATCTTCTCTTCGATCACCTCACCCGGGTGCACTTCAGCATCGGGCGTGTGGGTGTACGTCAGGTTGTCCTTCTGATACTCCGGCAGCAGGTGGCGGCGGTTGCTGGTGGCGTAAATCAGCACATTCGAGCTGCTGGCTGACACGGTGCCGTCCAAGATGGACTTCAGCGCTTTGTAGCCGGACTCGCCTTCGTCAAAGCTCAGATCGTCACAGAACACAATGAAGCGCTCGGGTCGATCCGCCAACAGATCCATCAGGTCAGGCAGATCGACCAGGTCGGCCTTGTCCACCTCAACCAAGCGCAACCCCGTGGGCGCAAATTCGTTCAAACAGGCCTTGATGAGCGACGACTTTCCCGTCCCTCTTGCGCCCGTCAGCAACACGTTGTTCGCAGGCAAACCTTCGACAAATCGCCGCGTGTTGCGGACGATTTTTTCCTTCTGGCTGTCCACCTCCCGCACATCACCCAGGCGCATCAAAGCAACATGCCGCACCGGCTCCAGCCGTGCCTGCCCACTAAGGCGCTTGCGGTAGCGGAAGGCCGTCGAGCTGGACCAATCGGGGGCCACAATGCCCGAAGCCGATGGCACCAGGGCTTCAATGCGCGACACCAGCGCATCCAGCCGACCCAAGAGGGGCATCCAGGGCTCACTCATGAGCGGTAATCGGCATTGATGGTGACGTAATCGTGACTGAAATCGCATGTCCAGACGGTGTCGGCGCAGTCGCCACGCCCCAGATGGACACGCACGGTCATTTCCGACTGAGCCATGACCCGGGCGCCATCGGCTTCTTGGTAGGCGGGATGGCGGCCACCGCGAGTGACCACATGCACGTCATCCAGGTGCATCTCGATGAGAGACTGGTCCAAGTCGGCAATGCCCGCGTACCCCACTGCAGCCAGAATGCGCCCCAAGTTGGGATCAGATGCAAAAAATGCTGTCTTCACCAAGGGTGAATGGGCGATGGCATAGGCCACCTTCAGGCATTCGTCGGGCGTGCCAGCCCCTTCAATGCGGATGGTGATGAACTTGGTGGCCCCTTCACCGTCACGCACCATCGCGTGGGCCAGGTACTGAGCCACTTCCAAGAGCCCTGCCTTCAACGCTTGCGCGTCAGGGCCATCGATGGAATCAATGACGGCATGCGACGCCTGACCGGTGGCCAACAGGACAAACGAATCGTTGGTTGACGTGTCGCCATCCACCGTCACACGGTTGAACGATCGATCGGCCAACCAACGCGTCAAATCCTGAACCGCCGATGGGGACAACTTGGCGTCGGTGGCAATGAAACCCAGCATGGTGGCCATGTTCGGGCGGATCATGCCAGCCCCTTTGGCCATGCCCGTGATGGTGACCTGCGCCCCGCCCACCATGACCTGACGGCTGATCACCTTGGGTTGGGTGTCGGTGGTCATGATGGCTTCGGCTGCCGCCAACCAATTGTCAGATCGGGCATTGGCCAACGCAGCAGGCAGTCCTGCAACCACTCGTTCGACGGGCAGGGGCTCCATGATCACACCGGTGGAGAACGGCAGCACCTGCTCCGCACGAACCCCCAGATGCTGCGCCAAGGCTTGACACGTTTGACGTGCATTGGCCAAGCCCGAGGCCCCGGTGCCCGCATTGGCATTGCCGGTGTTGATGACCAACGCCCGGATGCCATGTGCCATGGCCAAGTGTTCCCGACACACTTGCACGGGTGCGGCGCAATACCGATTTTGGGTGAACACAGCACCAACCACTGTGCCTTCAACGGGCAACAGCACGCACAGGTCTTTTCGGTTGGCTTTGCGGACACCGGCCTCGGTCACCCCCAACGTCAGTCCGGGGACAGGCAACAGATCTTGCTCACGAGGCAAAGGCAAATTCACAGGCATGTCGATCGCTCCTCAACGTCAGGCGAGTTTGCCGTGGCAATGTTTGAACTTCTGGCCACTGCCACAGGGGCAGGGGTCATTGCGCCCCACGCGCGGCATGGCCTGAGCGGCAGAACGGGACTGAGACACGGTGGATGCATCCACCACCGTCTCCGCCTCCCCTGTTTCCGTCGGGGCGGTGTAGGTCACGTTGGCAATGTGCTCCGCTTGGCTTTCGATCTGCTGCGCAGCTTGGTCCAACTGCTCGCTCGACTGGATGCGGACATTCATCAGGGTGCGTGTGACTTCGTTTTTGACACTGTCCAGCAGTTGCCCAAACAGTTCGAAGGCTTCACGTTTGTATTCCTGCTTGGGTTGCTTCTGAGCGTAGCCGCGGAGGTGGATGCCTTGTCGCAGGTAGTCCAATGAACTCAAGTGCTCCCGCCAATGCGAATCCAAACTTTGCAGAAGCACCATGCGTTCGAATGCCAGGAAGTTGGCCTCACCGGCCAACGCCAACTTCGCGCCAAATGCGGCATGGGCGGCATCCAGCACGCGAACCAGAATGTCCTCGTCGGTCAGGTTCGATTCGGAGGCCAACAACCCCACCAGTGCAACATCCACCGACCAGTCGTCCCTCAACACGCGTTCAAGGCTGGCCAGGTCCCATTGCTCCTCCACACTTTCCACCGGTACATATTGGCGGACCAAGTCGGTGAAGCACCCTTCACGCAGCGAACGGATCTGCGCCTGCAGGTCTGCCGCATCCAGGATGTCGTTGCGCTGCTGGTAAATGACCTTGCGCTGGTCATTGGACACATCGTCGTATTCCAGCAGTTGTTTGCGGATGTCGAAGTTGCGAGCTTCCACCTTGCGCTGGGCAGACTCGATGCTCCGAGTGACCATGCCCGCCTCAATGGCTTCACCCTCTGGCATCTTCAGCCGATCCATGATGGCGCGGACCCGATCGCCCGCAAAAATACGCATCAGGGGATCGTCCAGACTCAGGTAGAAACGCGACGAACCAGGGTCGCCCTGGCGGCCCGAACGTCCACGCAACTGATTGTCAATGCGTCGGGATTCATGGCGTTCGGTCGCAATGATGCGCAAGCCCCCCAGTGACTTGACCAACTCATGGTCAGCCTGCCACTGCGCCCGCACTTGCTCCACCTTTGACTGACGCTGCTCTTCCGAGAGAGACACATCGTCTTCCACGGCCTTGAGCAGTTTCTCCAGGTTGCCCCCCAACACAATGTCGGTCCCCCGACCGGCCATGTTGGTGGCAATGGTGATCATCTTCGGGCGTCCGGCCTGAACAATGATCTCTGCCTCACGGGCATGCTGCTTTGCATTGAGCACCTGGTGCGGCAAGCCTGCTTCCGTCAGCAAGCCAGAAATGATTTCCGAGTTTTCAATGGACGAAGTACCAACCAGAACCGGCTGACCACGCTCATGGCATTCGCGGATGTCGGCAATGGCTGCCACGTACTTTTCGCGGGTGGTCTTGTACACGCGATCCAGCTGATCGTCCCGCTTGCTGACCCGATTGGGCGGGATGACGACCGTTTCAAGGCCGTAAATTTCCTGGAACTCATACGCTTCCGTGTCAGCCGTCCCGGTCATCCCCGACAGCTTGCCGTACAAGCGGAAATAGTTCTGAAAGGTGATTGAAGCCAGCGTCTGGTTCTCGGCTTGAATGGTCACACCTTCTTTGGCCTCCACCGCCTGATGGAGCCCTTCGCTCCATCGACGCCCAGACATCAAGCGCCCCGTGAATTCATCCACGATGACAATCTCACCGTCTTGCACAACGTAGTGCTGGTCGCGGTGATACACGTGATGCGCACGCAGTGAAGCGTTCAGATGATGCATCAGCGTGATGTTCGCTGGATCGTAAAGCGAAGCCCCCTCAGGCAACAGCCCGGCTCGCGCCAACAGGGCTTCCGCGGTTTCGTGGCCTTGCTCGGTCAGGAAAATCTGATGCGACTTTTCATCCAATGTGAAGTCACCCGGCTTGGTCACCCCCTCACCGGTGCGCGGATCTGCCTCGCCCTCCTGCCGGGTCAACAGCGGGGCAATTTGATTGATGGCTTGATACAACACCGTGTGGTCTTCGGCTTGCCCACTGATGATGAGGGGCGTGCGTGCCTCGTCAATCAAAATGGAGTCCACCTCGTCCACGATGGCGTAGTTCAAGCCCCGCTGCACACGGTCTTGGGCTTCGTAGACCATGTTGTCACGCAGGTAGTCGAACCCATACTCGTTGTTCGTACCGTAAGTGATGTCCGACCCATAAGCAGCCTGCTTTTCCTCCCGGCTCAAATGGGGCAGGTTGATGCCCACCGTCAAGCCCAGGTAGCCATAGAGTCGGCCCATCCACTCCGCGTCCCGACTGGCCAGGTAGTCGTTCACCGTCACCACGTGCACACCCTTGCCCGTCAGTGCGTTGAGGTAAACAGGCAACGTGGCGGTGAGGGTCTTGCCCTCGCCCGTGCGCATTTCCGCAACCTTGCCGTTGTGCAGCGCCAAGCCGCCGATGATCTGCACATCAAAGTGCCGCATCTTCATGACACGCTTGCTGGCCTCACGCACCGTGGCAAACGCCTCGGGCAGCAAGGCATCCAGCGTCTCTCCAGCGGCCAATCGTCCTCTGAACTCAGCGGTCTTGGCCCGCAACGCGTCATCAGACAAGGCTTCGAAGCTGGACTCCAGCGCGTTGACCTGGGCCACCGTCTTCCGGTAGGTTTTGAGCAGTCGATCGTTGCGGCTGCCGAAGATTTTGGTGAGGATGTTGGTCGCCATGAAAGCCTGAATAGAGGCGCTGCCGAGATGACAGCCTGATCCGGCCAAACAAGCCCTTCGTATAAACACCGAGAGCGCTTGCTTGACGCAAACCGCTGATTTTAAGGCTGCGTGCATGCAGCCCGAAGAGAGCCCTCAGCGAGATCCGGCCGAGCGCGATGCAAGCGGCTTGTTCTTGTCGCTGCCAGCCACAGGAAAAAGGAAATGCTGTGGATCCTGCGCAACGCCGTTGAACCAGACTTCAAAATGCAAATGTGCCCCCGTGGATCGTCCTGTATTACCCACCTCCGCGACGGTTTGCCCCCGCTTGACAATCTGCCCGAGCTTGACGAGCACTCTCGACGCATGGGCGTATCGCGTCACGAGACCATTGCCGTGATCAAGCTCAACCAAATTCCCATACGCTGGGTGAAACTCCTGGCCGGTCACCACCCCCCCGGCTGCCGCAAAAATGGGAGTTCCGGAGTCCGCAGAAAAGTCCAACCCGGTGTGCAACGCGCGCTCTCCCGTGATCGGATCCGAGCGATAACCAAACCCTGAGCCAATCGGGGCATTGGCAACGGGAAGGTTGGTCGGCACAAGAATTTTGCGCATCTTCTCACCAAACAAATCCGCCTCGACACGCGAAAAAAACTGCTCCCGCCCTTCCACACGAGCATCCAGCGTCGCCAAAGCCTCACGAAGGGAAGACAACGTCAGAGCATCCGGGCGAACCAATGGCCCCCCTGAGCCCGGCCGCAGTTTCGAGTCTTGTACCACCACCCCCGCCAGCGAGGCAACCCGCTCCCCAAGTGACTCCAACTGCACCACCCGCGCCTGCAGCGCCCCCACACGCTCAGCCATGGCCGTCAGGTTTTCTTTCATGTAGCGCTCCTGCCCTTCCCTTTCTCGGGTGGTCAGCAACTCAACCAACGGCGCAATCACCGGCCACCCCTGACGAGCACCATGCACAAATAGCAAGTGATAGGAAACCACCGACAAAGTGATCAACGCCGCCACCAGGGCAACCATGAGACCCGCGAGTTGCCATGCATGAAGGTGGACCGCTTGCCGCTTGGCAAACCAGGGATCCGTGATAATGAAGTGCATGCTGTCCCTCTTTGCGCATTCATTCAAACAATGACACACCGTTCGAGCGCAACGTTGCCATTGATGGACGCGCTCAATGCGTCCCCTGACATGGTCCAACTGGCGGCACGCATCCAGCTTTCTCAAAAGCTGCTTGAAGCCGTGCGTCCACTGCTACCGTTCAACTTGAGGGCACAGGTTCAATCAGGCCCCGTCACGGATCAAGAGTGGTGCCTGCTGGTGAATGGCAATGCCGCTTCCGCCAAGATCCGCCAACTGATGCCTGACTTGAAGCAGAGGATCGCCGACATGCTGGGCCGGGAACTGAACATCCGAATCAAAATACTGCAACAACGCAATCAGGCTGTGCAGTCACGTTAGGCATGCATGGTGCCGATTGTCTGACTCGAACAGACGACCTATCGCTTACAAGGCGAGTGCTCTACCAACTGAGCTAAACCGGCAGCTTGGGTAGTTTACTTGATCCGCGTCAGAGTCGGCTTCCCCCGAGAAGGCTCTGAGCCCCCCCCTGAGATGGGCACACCTTTGGGGGGCGGCTCCGGCGCATCTTCCACGGGAAACGCCATTCCTTGGCCATTTTCCTTCGCGTAAATGGCGGTCACCCGCCCCACCGG
This sequence comes from Hydrogenophaga soli, assembly GCF_054777695.1. Lineage (NCBI taxonomy): Bacteria > Pseudomonadati > Pseudomonadota > Betaproteobacteria > Burkholderiales > Comamonadaceae > Hydrogenophaga > Hydrogenophaga soli. Next base: position 179,552 of record NZ_BAAHAK010000003.1, read on the forward strand.
GACACTCACAGCCTGAGGAACACCGCCAAACCTGGCCTGAAACTCAATGAAGTCATTCCCCAGTCGCAACCCATTGGTTGCGCCGTAGCTGACATTGAGCACCACCTCTCCTTGCGGTGAGACGTACTGCATGGGGACTTGAACCGAGCCATCCACCGCCACCACCATGTAGGGCGTGAAACCATGATCCTCACACCACTGATGAAGTGCGCGAATCAAGTAGGGACGAGTTGAAGGGGCTTCAGTCACAGCAACGTCTCCAACAAGGTCACTTGCGCATGACTTTTTCGGAAGGCGTCAGCGCCTCAATGTATGCCGGACGAGAAAAAATCCGCTCTGCATACTTGAGCAAGGGCGCTGCATTTTTGCTCAGTTCAATGCCGTAATAGTCAAGACGCCACAACAACGGAGCGATGGCCACATCCAGCATGGAGAAGCTGTCGCCGAGCATGAACTTGTTTTTCAGGAACACAGGGGCCAACTGCGTCAGCTTGTCACGAATGTATGCGCGTGATTTCTCAATGGCTTTCTCGTTACCCTTCACGGCACGGGATTCAAGCACCGAAACGTGGGTGAACAACTCTTTTTCGAAGTTCAGCAAGAACAACCGCACGCGGGCCCGATCAACGGGGTCCCCTGGCATCAACTGAGGATGAGGGAAACGCTCATCAATGTACTCATTGATGATGTTCGATTCGTAAAGGATCAGATCGCGCTCAACCAGGATGGGAACTTGCCCATACGGATTCATCACCGCGATGTCTTCCGGTTTGTTGAACAAGTCAACGTCACGAATCTCAAAGTCCATGCCCTTTTCGAACAGAACAAAGCGGCAACGATGCGAGAACGGGCATGTGGTGCCCGAGTACAAAACCATCATGACAGTGATTTCCTCAAAGAAAAAGTGGCGAAGCGGCCAAGGCCGCTGCGCCACTGGTCACGAAACCGGCGACAGCCGATCGTGAATGTTACTTGACGTCTTTCCAATAAGCCGCATTCAAGCGCCATGCAATGACGGAGAACACCGCCAAGAACAGCAGCACCCACACGCCAATGCGCACACGGGTGTTTTGAACCGGCTCCGCCATCCACTGCATGAAGCCCACCAGATCGCCAATGGCCTGGTCGTATTCAGCCGGAGACAGTTTCCCTGGGGTGACCTGCTCCCAGCCTTTAAACTTTTGAACCTCATGACCGTGCTCGGTCACCGTTTCAAAAATGGGCGTGCGCTCACCCTGCAGATCGTACAGAACATGCGGCATCGCCACACTGGGGAACACCATGTTGTTCCAGCCTGTGGCTTTGGTGCTGTCACGATAGAACGTCCGCATGTAGGTGTACAGGTAATCAGCCCCAGTGCCGCTTCCGCTGGCACGAGAACGAGCCACCAACGTCAAGTCAGGAGGGTTGGCACCAAACCAAGCCGTGGCCTGCTTGGGATCAATGGCGGACTTCATCTGGTCACCCACCTTGTCAGTGGTGAACAACAAATTGTCTTTGATCTGCTTGTCGGTCAGACCGATGTCGCGCAACCGGTTGAAACGCATGAACGCCGCAGAGTGGCAGTTCAAGCAGTAGTTGACAAACAACTTGGCACCGTTTTGCAAGGCGGCCAGATCGTTGGTGCGATTGGGGGCCTTGTCCAGCGGGAAGGTGGCTCCTGCGGCATGGGCACCGCCCACCAATCCAACAACGAGAGCGAAGGCTGTGATGAGTTTTTTCATGAATCTTGACTCCGCAACGTGATCAGTGAGGGGCAAAGGTCACGCGGGTGGGAACAGGCTTGCATTCACCAATCCGGCTCCACCACGGCATCAGCAGGAAGAAGCCAAAGTAAATCAAGGTACCGACCTGGGACACCAACTCACCCACGGGGCTCGGGGGTTTGACCCCCAGATAACCCAGGATGAAGAAGTTGATGACAAACACCAGATACAGCCACTTGTTCCAAGACGGACGGTAACGAATGGATTTGACTGCACTGTTGTCCAGCCAGGGCAGGAAGAACATGATGACCACAGCGCCGCCCATCACCACGACGCCCCAGAACTTGGCGTCAATCGAGAGCATCAGGGCAATCACCACCGCGGCAGCCACCAGAAGAGCGCCCTTGATCGGAGCTGCCACCTTTGCCTTGGCTGCTGCCAGGAGGGCCGCCAAAGCCACCACGGCGACCAGCACGTACATCATCTGATCGGTCACGGCACGCAGCATGGAGTAGTAAGGCGTGAAATACCAGACCGGTGCGATGTGCAGGGGCGTCTTCAACGGATCAGCAGGGATGAAGTTGTTGTACTCCAGGAAGTACCCCCCCAGCTCAGGCGCGAAGAAGACGATGGCCGAGAACACCATCAGGAAGAACGACACGCCCACGATGTCGTGCACCGTGTAGTAAGGATGGAAAGGGATGCCATCCAAAGGAATGCCATTGGCATCCTTGTTCGCTTTGATTTCAACGCCATCGGGGTTGTTAGAACCCACGTCATGCAGGGCCAGCAAGTGAGCCACCACCAAACCCAACAACACCAGAGGCACAGCGATCACGTGGAATGAGAAGAAGCGGTTCAACGTGGCATCGCCCACCACGAAGTCGCCCCGAATCAGCAGCGCCAGATCAGGACCGATGAACGGAATGGCAGAAAACAGGTTCACGATCACCTGCGCACCCCAGTACGACATCTGGCCCCAGGGCAGCAAATAGCCCATGAACGCTTCGGCCATCAGCACCAAGAAAATAGCGCAACCGAAGATCCAGACCAGCTCACGCGGCTTGCGGTAGCTGCCGTAAATCAAACCGCGGTACATGTGCAGGTAGACCACCACGAAAAATGCAGACGCCCCGGTGGAATGCATGTAGCGGATCAGCCAACCCCAGGGTACATCACGCATGATGTACTCAACCGAAGCAAACGCCAGATTGGCGTCGGGCTTGTAGTGCATGACCAGGAAGATCCCGGTCACGATCTGGATCACCAGCACCAACAGAGCCAGAGAGCCGAAGAAATACCAGAAGTTGAAATTCTTGGGCGCGTAGTACTCGGACAGGTGCTTTTTGTATTCGTCAAAAGCGGTCGGAAAGCGGTTCTCGAACCAGACCTTGACCTTCTCGCCCGTGGGCGCGTCAGCGGGGACTTCTTTGAATTCAGCCATGATGGACCTTGTTTTTCATCGCAAGTGGGGAGCGTGCGGCCTCAGGCCTTCTTGTCTTCGCCGATCAGCAACACCGTGTCGGACAGGTACATGTGCGGGGGCACCTCCAGGTTGTCCGGAGCGGGTTTGTTCTTGAACACACGACCGGCCATGTCGAACGTGGAACCATGACAAGGGCAGAGGAAGCCTCCCGCCCAGTCATCTGGCAACGACGGTTGGGCACCTGGCGTGAACTTGTCAGAGGGCGAGCAGCCCAAATGTGAACAAATGCCCACACCCACAAACACCTCAGGCTTGATCGAGCGGTGCTTGTTCTTGGCGTATTCAGGAATGGGGTAGGCCTTGCGCTCGGAGTTCGGGTCTGCCAGCTGAGATTCCGTCTTGTCCAGAGAAGCCAGTTGCTCCGGGGTGCGACGAATGACCCACACAGGTTTTCCGCGCCACTCCACTGTGAGTTTTTCTCCGGGCTTGACCCCGGAAATGTCCACTTCCACCGCAGCACCTGCGGCCTTGGCTCGCTCAGAGGGGGCAAATGAGCTGACAAAGGGGACAGCCACGGCGGCAGCACCCGCCCCGCCCATGGCACACGATGTGATCAGCCAATTGCGTCGGCTGTTGTCTACGTTTGCTTCGCTCATGCAGATCTTTCCTGGCTAGGTTCAATGGGGAAACCATACGGTCAACCTGAGGATTGTAGTAAACCCTAGTGGGGTTGAACCAATTTCTGGAGATCGGATCGGCACTGCCGCCCCGCTACCATCTGTATTTGTCACTTCAACCCCCTTGCAGGAGCACACAAATGAGCAATCAGGCCATTCAAACCGTCGGCATTGTTGGCGCAGGCACCATGGGCAACGGCATTGCGCAAGCCTGCGCCGTCCATGGACTGAGCGTGGTGATGGTGGACATCAGCGAAGCCGCCGTGGCCAAAGGTCTGGCCACCATTTCGTCAAGCCTTGACCGCTTGATCAAGAAGGAAAAACTGACCGAAGCCGACAAGCTGGCCGCCATGTCCCGCATCAAGGGCAGCACCCAGTATGACGACCTGAAAGGTGCTCAACTGGTCATTGAGGCCGCCACCGAAAACGAGACGTTGAAGGTCAAGATCCTTCAACAGCTCGATCAAATGTTGGATGCCAGCGCCATCCTGGCCACCAACACCTCCAGCATCTCCATCACCAAGCTGGCGGCGGTTACCCAAAGGGCCGACCGCTTCATCGGGATGCACTTTTTCAACCCCGTGCCCATGATGGCCCTGGTGGAGATCATCCGAGGTCTTCAGACCAGCGATGCCACACACGACACGGTCAAGGCACTGGCAGAACAACTGGGCAAAACCCCCATCACCGTCAAGAACGCGCCCGGCTTTGTGGTCAACCGAATCCTGGTGCCGATGATCAACGAGGCCTTCTTTGTCCTGGCAGAAGGCCTTGCATCCCCCGAAGACATCGACGCGGGCATGAAGTTGGGCTGCAACCACCCCATCGGACCGCTGGCACTGGCCGACATGATCGGTCTGGACGTGTGCCTGGCCGTGATGAACGTGTACTTCAGCGAATTCAACGACTCGAAATACCGCCCCTGCCCCTTGTTGAAGGAGATGGTGGCGGCAGGTTATCTGGGGCGCAAGACCGGACGGGGGGTTTACACCTACTGAGGGGTTCACCTCCGGTTGCGGCAAGTCAACACCCGCAACGCGCCCCCGGCAATAATCTGGCGGCAACAGCCATGCCACACAGGGAGGGACGCTCATGAGGGCATTCAGTGTCACGGTGGGGGCATCAGCGCCCACCGACGAGGTCGACATGTTCCAGTTCCTGGACTCGACCCACCAACAAATCGACTTGCAGCTCCTGCGCCTGACGCTGCTGGTGGAAAGACTGGAACACCGGCCACTCACCCCCGACGAAACGCGCCAGGGGAGTGAGTTGATCGGCTTTTTCCGGAACGACGCGCGAATCCACCACCAGGACGAAGAGCGGCATGTGTTGCCCTCGCTCCTGAGCAGTCCCATCCCCGCCACCGCCGATGTGGCCCGCAAGCTCCAACAAGACCACCAGTGGCTGGAACAACTCTGGCTAACCATTGACCCCTGCATTGACGCCGCGGTCATGGGCAGCCGCTGGTTCGACCAGCAAGAACTGACCCACGCCGTTGGCCTCTACACCGACCTGTACGCGGACCACATGGTGTTGGAGGAAACGGTGGCCTATCCTCAGGCGCACCAACACCTGTCAGCCCAGCTGCTTCAAGGCGCCAGCCGCGACCTGTCACGACGGTGGACCCTGCACCAACGCACCGCCACCCGTGCGGCACACAAGGACAAGGGCATCCTGCGATGATGACAACCCACCTGTGAGGCTCCCCCCATGACTTCTTTTGACTTCGACCTGTTTGTGATCGGAGGTGGCAGTGGCGGCGTCAGGGCTGCACGCATGGCCGCTCAACGTGGTGCCCGCGTGGGCATGGCAGAAATGCTGGGCACCGATGGTTTGGGCGGCACTTGCGTCAACGTTGGCTGCATCCCCAAAAAGCTCTACAGCTACGCCGCCCACTACGCCGAGGCCGCGCAGGAAGCGCATGGCTACGGCTGGGAAGGGCAGCAGCCCACCTTGAATTGGGACACCCTGAAGGCCCACAGGGCCACCGAAATCAACCGACTCAATGGCGTCTACGCCAACCTGCTGAGAGGCTCCGGGGTGACGGTGTTCAATGCCTTTGCCTGCTTCGAAGATGCCCACACCCTGCGTTTGGCGACGCTCAACGCCGATGGCTCCGCCGGACACCAGCAGGTGAGTGCGCATCACATCCTGATCGCCACCGGCGGTACGCCCCATGTGCCGCACTTTGTCGGGCGGGAACACGTCGTCACCTCCGAGGCCATGTTCGACCTCCCGCAGTTCCCTGAACGGCTGGTGGTGGTGGGCGGGGGCTACATCGCCTGTGAATTTGCGTCCATCTTCCACGGACTGGGATCGCAAGTCACCCAGCTTTACCGCGGCGATCAGGTGCTGCGGGGTTTTGACGACGAAGTCCGCCATTTCCTGGCGGCGGAAATGCTCAAAGCCGGGGTGGACCTGCGGCTCAATGCGGGCGTGCTGTCCGTCGAAAAGCAACCCGATGGCCTGCACGTGAGGCTGGAAGACGGCAACACCCTTGTCGCCGATGTGGTCCTGTACGCCACCGGGCGGGTGCCCCTGGTGCAAGGACTCCAGCTCGACCGCGTGGGCGTGGCCCAAGGTGCCCAGGGCGCCATTCTGGTCAACGACCGGTACCAGACCAACGTGCCCCACATCCATGCGGTGGGAGACGTCACCGCACGGGTACAACTCACCCCGGTGGCGCTGGGCGAAGCCATGGTGGTGGTGGACCACCTGTTCGGTCCCGCCCCCGGCAAGACACCGCGACGCATGGGCTATGACCTCGTTCCCACTGCCGTGTTCACCCACCCCAACGTGGGCACGGTGGGGCTAACCGAAGCACAGGCCAGAGAACGGTGCGAAGCCATCACCGTGTTCCGCTCCGAGTTCCGCGCCCTCAAGCACACCCTGAGCGGCAGCAGCGAGCGCACCCTGATGAAGCTCATTGTGGACACCGCCACCGACCGTGTGGTGGGTTTGCACATGGTGGGCGCAGAGGCTGGAGAAATCGTCCAGGGGTTTGCCGTGGCCATGCGGGCCGGGGCCACCAAGGCGGACTTCGACGCCACCGTGGGCATCCACCCCACCGCGGCAGAAGAATTCGTGACGATGCGCGAGCCCACGCGTCAATGAACATCGGACAAACCGTCATGCTGCTGCCCGAGTTCATTGCCCCCACCCGCCACGCCGATGCCCGCAGTGCGCTGCAACAGGTTCAGGCCATCTACCAGTCCGCCATCCATCACCTGCGCCAAGCCATGCAAGCGTATGTGCGTGGCGAGTTGGAGGGACACCAGCGTGTTCGCGCCCACTACCCCCTGGTGCGACTGCACACCCCGCACAGCCGACGCCATGAAGGCGGCCCCCACACACGACTGAGCTACGGCTTTGTGGCAGGCCCCGGGCGCTACGAAACCACCCTGACCCGCCCCGACCTGTTTGCCGACTACCACCTGCGCCAGTTCGAACTGTTGCTGCACAACCATGGGGGTGAATTGGAAGTGGGCACCAGCTCACAGCCCATCCCCATCCATTTTTCTTTTGCAGACCACGACCACGTGGAAGGCCACCTCAGCGCCGAACGCCGGGCGCTGATGCGCGATGTGTTCGACCTGCCCGACCTGACGGTGATGGACGACGGCATTGCCAACGGCACCCATGAACCCGCACCCGGTGAGGCCCTGCCCTTGTCGCTGTTCACCGCGCCACGGGTGGACTACTCGCTGCAACGCCTGAGGCACTACAGCGGCACCGCACCCGAGTGGTTCCAGAACTTTGTGTTGTTCACCAACTACCAGTTCTACATCGACGAGTTCATTCGCCTGGGGCGTGCCGCCATGCAAGACCCGGCCAGCGACTACGTGGCCTTTGTCGAGCCCGGCAACGTGGTCACGCGGCGCGTGGGACTGGCGGCACAGGCTGTGGATGCACTGGGCCAGGAACCGCCCCGCCTGCCGCAAATGCCCGCCTACCACCTGCTGCGCGAGGACCGCTCGGGCATCACCATGGTCAACATCGGCGTGGGGCCCAGCAACGCCAAGACCATCACCGACCACATTGCCGTGCTGCGTCCCCACGCCTGGCTGATGCTGGGCCACTGCGCCGGCTTGCGCAACGGGCAGCAACTGGGCGACTACGTGCTGGCCCACGCCTACGTCCGCGAGGACCATGTGCTGGACGAAGAAGTGCCCTTGTGGGTGCCCATCCCGGCCCTGGCCGAGGTCCAACTGGCCCTGGAAGCCGCCGTGGCCGACGTGACGGGACTCGCACCCCACGAACTCAAAACCGTGATGCGCACCGGCACCGTGGCCAGCACCGACAACCGCAACTGGGAGCTGCTGCCCACCCGCAACGCGGCCACCACCCCGCAGCGCCGCCTGTCGCAAAGCCGCGCCGTGGCCCTGGACATGGAAAGCGCCACCATCGCGGCCAATGGGTTCCGGTTCCGCGTGCCCTATGGCACCCTGCTGTGCGTCAGCGACAAGCCCCTTCATGGGGAAATCAAACTGCCCGGCATGGCCAACCACTTCTACCGGGAGCGCGTGGACCAGCACCTGCGCATCGGCATCCGCACCATTGAACGCCTGCGCCAGCAAGGCACCGAGCAGTTGCACAGCCGCAAGTTGCGCAGCTTTGCCGAAGTGGCGTTCCAGTGAGCCGCGTGCATGCCGCTGTTTGACGTCCGCACCGTCCTGGCCCTGACGGCCCTGAACCTGTTTGCCATTTCCGCCGCCATGTCGCTGGTGATGGGCAAACAGCTCAGTCGCGCCGCTCGGTCGGCGCGGGCCAGTCTGGTGGCGCAGGCATTGGGTTGGAGCGCCATCGTGACCTCGGGCTATTTCTGGGATCGCCCCTTGTCTGTCCTGGCCATGGTCTGCGCCACCGCATCCAACCAACTGATGCATCGGGCGCTGGAAGGCTGGCTGGGCCCGCGCCCCTTCAAACGGACACTCATGCTGTTGAGTGTGGCCATGCCCCTGGGCTACGCCTTGAGCTTTGACAGTTACCCCTTCCGCGTGGGCTGGGCCAACCTGTGTCTGGCCTTGCAGTTTGGCATGTTGGCTGCCTGTGCCCTGTGGCCCACCCACCGTGCACGCCCCAAGGACGGCTGGCGCGTGTTGCTGGCCCTGTGTTACGGAGCCATGACCCTCCTGACCGCCATTCGCGGCATCCTGGGGGCCTGGTTCACCGAGCTCTATCCCACCTTCGCAACCCCTCACCCGGCCAACGTGACCGCACAAGTGGCGGCCAACGTTTGCCTGGTGCTGACCATGATGGCGGTGCTGGTGGCCTGGCGGCGTGAAGTGGAGGTGAAGCTGGAGGAACAGGCCTACACCGATTCACTGACCGGGCTGCTGAACCGCCGGGGCTGGATGAAACACGCCGAGCTGACCCTGGCCCACGCCCGCCGAAACCAATGGAATGTGGCGGTCTTGCTGCTGGACCTGGACCACTTCAAACACGTCAACGACGTCTATGGCCATGAACTGGGTGACCGTGCCCTGCACCTGTTGGGCCGGGCCATCCACGGATGCCTTCGCCAAAGTGACGTCAGCGGTCGCATGGGCGGGGAAGAGTTCGTGCTGCTGCTGCCCAACATCACACCGCCCGATGCCCAGGCGCTGGACCAACGGCTGCGCGACAGCTTTCAGCACCTGACCGCCGACCGCATGCAGCTGGAACTGAACTTCAGCTCCGGGCTGGCCTTTTGCGACCTTCAGGACCCCGAGGGCCTGAAAAAAGCCCTGATCCACGCCGACGGTGCGATGTACCAGGCCAAAGCCAATGGGCGAGGCAGGCTGTGCGCCAGCCCGGCCATCAACATCACGGTGCCAGACGCCCTGATCCACTGAGCAGTTGCGCGGCCTCCTGCGCCGCCACCCGGCCTTCGTCGGTGGGCACCACCCACACTTCCACGGTGCTGCGCTCGGCACTGATGCGGCGCATCTCGTCCCCCACAGCCGCACGGTTGGCATCGGCGTCCAGCACCACCCCCATCCAAGCGAGTTGTGCGCACACGTCCTGACGCAGCTGCACATCGTGCTCGCCAATGCCACCGCTGAAGGCCAGCACATCCAACCCTTGCAGACACGCGACGAGAGCCCCAGCCTCGCGCACCACCCGGTAGGTGAACAGGTCAATGGCCAACCGGGCCGATGGGCTGCCATCGGTGCGCAGGCGGCGAATGTCTGCCGAAATGCCCGACACCCCCAGCAAGCCGCCCTGCTTGTACAGCAGCTTTTCCAGTCGGTCGTGGTCCCAGCCCTGCTCCAGCAGGTACAGCAGCACCCCCGCATCGAGCGAACCGGAGCGCGTGCCCATCATCAGCCCATCCAGGGCCGAGAAGCCCATGGTGGTGGCCTGACTGCGGGCGTCCAGCGTGCCGCACAAACTGGCCCCATTGCCCAGGTGGGCCATGAGCACCCGCCCCCGAGCGTGGGCACTGCGCGCCAGCAGCTGACCCATGATGAACTGGTACGACAACCCGTGGAAGCCGTACCGCCGCACGCCCTGGTCCACCAGGCTCTGCGGCAGTGCAAAACGCCAAGCCACCTCCGGCAAGGAGGCATGAAACGCGGTGTCGAAACACGCGATCTGCGGCAACTGCGGCATCACCTTCTGGAAACTGCGAATGCCTTGCAGGTTGTGCGGCTGATGCAGCGGTGCCAGGGAATGGAATGCGGCCAACGCATCCAGCACCTCCGGGGTGACCACCACGCTGCCCGTGAAGCGCCCCCCGCCATGCACCACCCGGTGGGCCACCGCCTGCGGCGTGGGCAACCCGTGCTGCTGACCCAGCCACTGCACCAGGCTGTGCAAGGCGGTCTCGAACGGGTCTTCCCCGCCCGGGGGCAGGGTCTGCTCGCCCTTCTGTCCCTTCAACGTCCAGCCCATGGTGGGCTGCCCACCCGGCTCCAACCCCTGGATGTTGCCTGACAGCACCGCGGGCAGCACGTCGTCTCCATTCAACGGATGGAGCGAGAACTTGAGGCTGGACGAACCAGAATTGACAGAAAAAATGGCCATGGCGCTTTTACTGAATGCGTAATTAGCTACAAAAATACTAGCAAGAAGCCACCTTGGCCTGCGCGTCACGGTTTTTCTGCACCACCAGCAACGCCAACAGGGCCGAGGCCATGCGGTTCATGGGGCCATCGGCGCGGCTGGTGAGGGCAATGGGCACCCGGGAGCCCAGCACCAACCCCGACCCCGAAGCCCCGGCCAGGTACTCCAGCTGCTTGGCCAGCATGTTGCCCGACTCCAGGTCGGGCACCATGAGGATGTCGGCCTGCCCCGACACGGGGGAAGCGATGTGCTTGACCTCGGCCGCGCGGGCCGAAATGGCGTTGTCAAACGCCAGCGGACCGTCCAGCACGCCCCCTTTGATCTGGCCGCGATCGGCCATCTTGCACAGCGCCGCCGCATCCAAGGTGGACGGGATGGCCGGGTTCACCGTCTCCACCGCCGACAAGATGGCCACCTTGGGCACCGCCACCCCCAGCACCTGGCAGAAGTCGATGGCGTTTTGCACGATGTCCACCTTCTCGGGCAGGGTGGGCTCGATGTTCAACGCGGCATCGGTGATGAGCAGGGGTTTGTCGTACAGCGGCACGTCAAAGCGGAACACATGCGACATGCGCCGCCCCGTGCGCAGGGGCTTTTGCATCAGTACGGCGTGGATGAGCTCGTCGGTGTGCAGGCTGCCCTTCATCAGCATCTCCACCTGGCCTTGCGCCGCCATCGAGGCGGCCCGCTCGGCGGCGGCGTGGCTGTGGGGTTCGTCCAGCAGCTCGGCCCCGGTGAGGTCCACGCCGATTTGCTGGGCCAGCTGGCGGATCTTGGCCACCGGACCGATCAACACCGGCACGATCAGGCCCTGGCGGGCCGCGTCCATGGCCCCGGCGAGCGAACCGTCGTCACACGGGTGCACCACCGCACACCGGGCCGGGGCCAAGCCTTCGCCTTTGGCCATCAGGGCCAGGTAGCGGGCCTCGGGGTCGTACAGCTGAATCTGGGGGGTGCTGGGCTTGGGCAGGCGCACCTTGTCGGTGGGCGCCAGCACACAGGCCGTGCCGTGCAGCACACGCTCCCCTTTCTGGTTGGTGACCAGGCAGTCCAGGTCCACATGTTTGTTCTCGGCGTGTTTGGTCAACACCGTGACCACCACGGACAGCGTGTCCCCCACCCGCACCGGCCGCACAAAGTGCAGAACCTGGTCCACATAGATGGTGCCCGGCCCCGGAAAACGGGTGCCCAGCAAGGCGGAAATGAGCGCCGCGCTCCACATGCCATGGCCCACCACGCCGTGCAGCAGGGTGTCGTTGGCGTATTCGGGGTCCACGTGGGCCGGGTTGGTGTCCCCGGACACCGCGGCAAACGCCTGGATGTCTTCCAGCGTGAGGGTGCGGAACAGCCGGGCGCTCTGGCCCACGCTCAGTTCATCAAAGGTGACGTTTTCCTGCCACTCGGTCGGGAAAGGGGAGTTCATGGTCGGTCCTCAGTCCAGCGGACGCAGGTCCAGGCCATCGGCACCGGGCTTGAATCCGTCGCGGGTCAGGTGTTCTTCGGCCGCAAACAGCAGGTGGCGGGTGGCTTCCAGCCCATAGGCCTCCACGTACTGCTTCTCCACGCCATAACGCAGGATGAGCAGGCCACGCAACTCCACCCATTTGTGGGTCTGGCGGCGATCCTGGCCCGAAAAGGCCACGCGCTGGCGGCGGCGTTCCCCCACACCCTCAGGTGGGGCTGCATTGGCCCTCACGCCAGCCATGCCCAGCACGCGCTGAACGGCGTCGTCGGTTTCCAGCGACACGCCCAGGGCAATGGCCAAGCGGGCGATGCGGGCGTTGAGTTCTTCGAACGAGCCCCCCACACGCTTCATGTGCTCGTCAATGGCGGGCTGGTGGGGGTGAAGACTGTCGGGTTCGGTCATGTCGGGCTCCGTGGCCACAAAAATGCCTACTTTAGTTCAGCCCCATGCGCTCTGAATGACGCCCCCGTGTCAGAACGTCCATGTCGATTGATGCAGGTCAAGGGCTGAGGGTGGGCCGCAGGCCCATCACCTCGCCCAAGCGCACCGGACGCTCCGGCTGCCAGTCTGGCGGGAACTGCAACCCCGCCGCCTTGGGCCACAACAGCACCACGGTCGAGCCCAGCATGAAACGCCCCATTTCCGCCCCCTGGCGCAGCACCACCTCGCCCGGTGCGTAGTGCCAGTGCTTGACGTAGCCGTAGCGCGGCGGATTGACCGTGCCATGCCACACCGTGGCCATGCTGCCGACGATGGTGGCCCCCACCAGCACCAAGGCCATGGGACCCTGGGTGGTTTCAAACACCGTCACCACCCGTTCGTTGCGGGCAAACAGCCCCGGCACGTTGCGCGCCGTGGCGGGGTTGACCGAAAACAGCTCACCCGGCACGTAGGTCATGCGGGTCAACTCTCCGTCACACGGCATGTGGATGCGGTGGTAGTCGCGCGGACTGAGGTAGATGGTGGCAAATTGCCCGCCCTCGAAGTGGCGGGCCAACACCGGGTCGCCCCCCAGCAGCGCCGCGGTGCTGTAGTTGTGGCCTTTGGCCTGGAAGATCTGGTCGCCATCAATCGGCCCCGCCTGGCTGATGGCGCCGTCGACCGGACACACCCAGTCGGCCCGGGCCAACGGACGGGCCCCAGCCTTGAGGGGACGGCAAAAAAACTCGTTGAACGACCCGTAGGCCGACGCCTGAGGGTCTTGCGCCTCGGTCATGTCCACCCGGTAGCGGGCGATGAAGCGCTGAATGGCCCAAGTGGTCAGCCTCCCCCCCTGGGCACGGGCCAAAGCCCCGGCCAAGCGGGTCAGCGCCTGCTTGGGCAACAGGTATTGCGGGGCAACCGCCCAGAAATCAGACACGTTGTACTCCAGACACGCAGGCCCCCGTCCCCCTGGACCGGCCTGCGCGGCATTCTAGGCGGTGTCTGTCAAGGGTTTTGATGAATTCAACGCATGAGCTTGTCTTTGAGCTTGGTGATGCCCATCATGTCCATGACCGCCTTTTCGTAGAAGGGCTCGGACGTGCCCTTCTCCATCTTGTGCATGAAGTACTTCTCAAACGCCACCTTGGCCAGGTGAACCCACTTGCCCTCGCTGAACCAGCTCACGTTGCGTGGCGGAATTTGAGGCAGTGCCACAAAGGCCGCGCCGGTGTCGCCAAAGTCGGCCAGGCACACCGTGTTCCAGGTGGCATGGTGGGTGGGCTCCTTGCCGTCCAGCAGTTCGCGGATGTTGTGGGCGGTGGCGGTGACCATGGATTCGATCATGTAACCCGTCTTGGGCGTGCCGCAGGGGATGGGCGTGGCCTCCACCGGCGGGATGGCCACGCACACCCCCACGCTGAAGATGTTGCGGTACTTGGCGTTGCGCTGGTGCGCGTCGATGGTGATGAACCCCCGCGGGTTGGTCAGCCCCTCGATCCCAAACACCGCATCCACGCCCTTGAAGGCCGGCAGCATCATGCTGTGCTTGAACGGCAGCACATGCTCCTTGATGGGCTGACCCTGGTCGTTGTGCTCGGTCACAAACATCTGGCCGACCTCCACCTTGGTGGTCTTGGCGTTGCAGATCCACTTGATGTGGCGCTGGCGCAGGGCCGACTCCAACATGCCCTTGGAGTCGCCCACGCCCCCCAGGCCCAGGTGGCCGATGTACGGTTCGGGGGTGACGTAGGTCATGGGCACCTGGTCGCGGATTTTCCGTCGGCGCAGGTCGGTGTCCATGATCATGGCGAACTCGTAGGCCGGGCCGAAACACGACGCCCCCTGCACCGCCCCCACGACGATGGGGCCGGGCGCCTTCACGAACTGCTCCCAGGCCGCTTGTGTGGTTTCGGCGTGCGACACATGGCAGATGGACTGGGTGTGCCCGCCGTGCGGCCCCAGCCCTTCCACCTCGTCAAACGCCAGCTTGGGGCCGGTCGCGATCACCAGAAAGTCGTAGGCCACACGGGTGCCGTCGGCCAACTCCACCTCGTTGCTGTCGGGGTGCACCCGCTGGGCGCGCTGGATGATGGACTCGATGCCCTTGCGCTTGAGTGCGGGGGCAATGTCCACCTCGATGTCGCTGCGGTTGCGCCAGTCCACCGCCACCCAGGGGTTGGAAGGCACAAAGTGGAATTTGGGGGCCTCGCTGATCACCGTCACGGTGTCGCCCGGCCGGGCCAGGGCTTTCATTTCGTAAGCCATGGGCATGCCGCCAATGCCTGCCCCCAAAATCACGATGTGTGCCATGCTTGTCTCCGGTTGTGCCTGCAGAGAGAGTCATCTTGATCACTCCCCGGGGTATCTTGCGTGACATCCATCAAACGCACCCCCGGTACATACCCCAATCCGTATATTCGAATCCAATTCGCCCTTGCCCATGACCCCAGACGCCGCCATGTTCGTTGTCGAAGACCTGCACAAACGCTACGGCCCCAACGAGGTGGTGCGCGGTGTGTCCCTCCACATCCAGCCCGGCGAATGCCTGGGCGTCATCGGCCCCAACGGCGCGGGCAAGACCACCACCTTCCGCATGTGCCTGGGGCTGACCGTGCCCGACCAGGGCCGCGTGCGCTTCCAGTCCGCGTCCGGGGGGCCATGGTTGACCATGCCGCAGGACGCCCTGGCCATCAAGGCCCGGCTGGGGGTGGTCAGCCAGTTCGACACGCTGGACCCCGACTTTTCCTGCGCCGAAAACCTCATGGTGTATGGCCGCTACTTCGGGCTGGACCGGGCCACGTTGGCGCAGCGCATCCCCGCGCTGCTGGAGTTTGCGGCCCTGGCCCACAAGGCCGACGCCAAGCCGGGCGAACTGTCGGGTGGCATGAAGCGCCGCCTCAGCCTGGCACGTGCCCTGGTCAACAACCCCGACCTGCTGCTGTTGGACGAGCCCACCACCGGCCTGGACCCTCAGGCCCGCCACCTGATGTGGGAGCGTCTGCAACAACTGCTGCAACAGGGCAAGGCCATTTTGCTGACCACCCACTTCATGGACGAGGCCGAGCGCCTGTGCTCCCGCCTGGTGGTGCTGGACCATGGCCGCCCCATTGCCGAGGGCAAACCCCGCGACCTGATCGCCCAGCACCTGGAGCCCGATGTGGTGGAGGTGTATGGCGTGGGCGCCCTGGCCCTGCAACACGACCCCGCCCTGTGCGCCCTGGCCGCCCGGGTGGAGGTGAGCGGCGAGACCCTGTTCTTCTACACCGCGCAGGCCGCGCCGCTGCTGGCGGCCTTGCAAGCGCACCCGGGCTTGCGCACCCTGCACCGCCCCGCCAACCTGGAAGACCTGTTCCTGAAACTCACCGGGCGGCAGATCCGCGAAGACGGCTGAAGGCCCTCACAGCCAGCCGTTCTCGATGAAGGCCATCACGTCGTACACGCGGGGCTCCAAGGGCTGGTTTTGCACCGCCTGCACGATCTGGCTCACCCCGCTCACGTAGGGCGTGTCGCCCAGCACGCGCGTCTCCAGCCTCAACTGGCAAGCGCCGTCCGAAATGTCAATGCGGTGAAACGCGTGGCGTGCCAAATCCTGCGGGGCCAGCCCCAGGCGTTCGGTCTGCTCTGCCGGGTTGCGCACCGACACGATGTCGGCCACCGGCACGCCCAGCGACTGGGCCATGGCCACTGCCGTGCCGGGCACCGACGACTTGCTGGCCTGGTGCGATTCGGTCAGGCTGATGTTCGCCCCCCGGAACAAGGCCCCGGCCCGCTCCAGCATGCACATGAACTTGAGCATCAGGATGTTGGTGTTGGGGCACAACACCACGGAGAAGCGTGGCTCCGACCCTTCCAGCGCCGAACCCGTGGACAGCTCCACCAACGCGGAGCCGGTGCGTTCACAAAACGCGCTCAGCTCGGGCAGCATCCGCCCCGACCCGGCATGCACCACCACTGCACGGTGTGAGCCGCCCGCATCACCCGCCCAGGGCAACACCCGGGTGGGCGACGACGGCGGCCACGCGGTCAGCAACTCGGTGGCCAGCTTGCCCGAGCCTGCGATGTACACATCCATTCCAGCACCCCCTTCAGGCATTTTTCTGTCAGGCCTTGCGGGGTTTGACCTTGCTGGCCGCCAGCTTGGCGTGGGTGCGGGCGGTGTCGGTGTCGGCCGCGCGGGACAGGGCCACGCCCATGCGGCGCTTCACAAAACTCTCGGGTTTGCCGAACAGGCGCAGGTCGGTGTCGGGCACGCGCAGGGCCTCGTCCACCCCGTCGAACACAATGCCCGCCGCCTCCACACCGCCGTAAATGACGGCGCTGGCACCGGGGTTGCGCAGGCGGGTGTCCACCGGCAGGCCCAGGATGGCGCGGGCGTGCAGCTCGAACTCGCTCTGGTGCTGGGTGCACAGCGTCACCAGCCCGGTGTCGTGCGGACGGGGGCTGACCTCGCTGAACCACACCTGCTCGCCTTTGACGAACAGCTCCACCCCGAACAGGCCCTGCCCGCCCAGGTTGTCGGTCACGGCCTTGGCAATCTGGCGCGCCTTGTCCAGTGCCACGGGGTGCATGGACATGGGCTGCCAGCTCTCCACGTAGTCGCCGCTGACCTGCACATGGCCGATGGGGTCGCAGAAGTGGGTTTCCACCTCACCGCTGGCCCCACGGGCGCGCACGGTGAGCTGGGTGATTTCGTAGTCGAAGTCGATGAAGCCCTCGACGATCACCCGCCCGTGGCTGACGCGGCCACCGGCCATGGCGTAGTCCCAGGCCTTGGCCACGTCGGCTGGACCGTCGATCTTGCTTTGGCCCTTGCCGCTGCTGCTCATCACCGGCTTGACGATGCAGGGGTAGCCGATGGCGGATTGCCCGGGTTGGCCGCCGCTGCCGTCGATGGCAGCCTGTAGCTCGGCCAGCGAGTCGCAGAACACATAGGGACTGGTGGGCAGGCCCAGCGTCTCGGCGGCCAGGCGGCGGATGCCCTCGCGGTCCATGGTGAGGCGGGCGGCGCGGGCGGTGGGGATCACGGTCACCCCACCTGCGGCTTCCAGCTCTTCCAGCATGGGGGTGGCAATGGCCTCGATCTCGGGCACCACCAGGTGGGGGCGTTCGGCCTCGATCAGCGCCTTGAGCTGCGCCGGGTCGCTCATGGTGATGGTACGGCTGTGGTGCGCCACCTGTTGGCCGGGGGCGTGGTCGTAGCGGTCCACCGCGATGGTTTCCACCCCCAGGCGTTGCAAGGCGATCAACACCTCCTTGCCCAGCTCGCCGGAGCCGAGCAGCATCACTTTGGTGGCGTGGGGAGACAAGGGGGTGCCGAGCGTGGTCATGGGCAGGGGTTCCGGTGAAAAGTTGGACACAAGTGCGCAAATGGGCTGGGCCGCCACTGTAAAGCACAGGGTTGCGGCAGTTTGCGCACAATGCGGGCATGTCGAACACCCACCCCACATCCCTGCCCCACCCTGCTGCGCCGTCTGTCTGGCGTGCGCCCCAACTCTCCATGCGCTGGTGGCCGGTGTGGCTGCGCAACCTGCTGGTGTGGAAGAAGCTGGCCATTCCCAGCCTGGTGGGCAACATTGCCGAACCGCTGATGTGGCTGGTGGCCTTTGGCTACGGGCTGGGTGCCCTGGTGGGCCAGGTGCCGCTGGGCGGGCAACAGGTGCCCTACATCCTGTTCCTGGCCAGCGGCAGCATCTGCATGAGCGCCATGAACGCTGCCACCTTCGAGGCGCTGTACTCGGCCTTTTCGCGCATGCATGTGCAAAAGACCTGGGACGGCATCATGAACGCCCCCGTGCGGCTGGACGACGTGGTGCTGGCCGAAATGCTGTGGGCCGCGTTCAAGAGCGTGTTCACGGTGCTGGCCATCCTGGGGGTGATGCTGGTGCTGGGCATCAGCCACAGCCCCAAGCTGCTGGTGGCCCTGCCGGTGCTGGCGCTCACGGGCATCACCTTTTCCTGCATGGCGCTGGTGTTCAACGCGCTGGCCAAGGGCTACGACTTTTTCACCTTCTACTTCACGCTGGGGCTCACGCCCATGATGTTCCTGAGCGGCGTGTTTTTCCCCCTGGAACAACTGCCCCAGGCGGTGCGCTGGCTGTCCGAGGTGCTGCCGCTGTCGCACGCCGTGGCGCTGGTGCGCCCGCTGTTCCTGGACCAGTGGCCCAGCGCCCCGCTGGTGCACCTGGGCGTGCTGGCGGCGTATGCGGTGGTGGGGTTCTGGGTGGCGCTGGCGCTCACGCGCAAGCGGTTTGCCAAGTGAGCAAGCCCAAGCCGCTCGCATAAATTCAAGAAAAATAGCTGCTTGCGCTTTTAAATAAAGCGCAAGCAGCTACACAAAATATAGCATCACACCCGCGACAGATCCGCTGCCGAGTGCACCACGGTCGACCCATCAGGGGATGCGGGCCAGAACCACCGCCGATCGATTTGATGGTAGTTGTCCACACAGGCCAACACATGGGGGCCATCCAGCTCCTGCGGCGTGTGGCTGGAACAAATCCCCACGGCACGCATGCCCGCGCGGCGGGCCGCCTCGATGCCCAGCGGGGCGTCTTCAAACACCACACACTCGCGGGGGTCGACGTTCAGGCGGGCGGCTGCCGCCAAGAAGATGTCGGGCTCGGGTTTACCGGCCAGCCCCTCATCGCCACGCGCAATGGCCCCTGGGGCGGCCGACAAGGCCAAGCGCCTCAGCACAAAGTCGACGTTGACGGCGTCCCCCGCCGTCCCCACGGCCACCCGCATGCCGTTGGACAGCGCCTCTTCGTAAAAGCGAGTGAATCCTTCGACTTCCGTGAAGTTGTTGCTGAACGACTCTCGGTAGATGGCTTCTTTCTCGTGGACAAAGGCACGCGCCTGCGCTTCGGGCAAGTCAGGCGACGACAGCAACAGGCGCATGCACTCCACGCCGGTGCGCCCGGTGGTCATGCGCATCACCTCTTCCATGTTCAGTTGCAGACCGTGGCGACGCAAGAATTCGGCCCACGAAAGGGCGTGGTGGCCCATGGAGTCGACCATGGTGCCGTCCATGTCAAAAATGAAGGCCCGAATGGGACCTCCTGTGGGAGCAAAGGTGCTCATGTCAGGTCTCTCGACGGTGAGGTGTGGGGCAACGACAAGGGGGCGTTCAAGCGGAACGCGTCCATCATCTGGGACAAGGCATTGGATTGATCCTTGAGGCTGGTGGAGGCGGCGGCGCTCTCTTCCACCATGGCGGCATTCTGTTGAACCGTGTCGTCCATGACCGTCACCACGTTGGCCACGGTGTTGATGCCTTGGGCCTGGACGGCCATGGCTGCGGCCATTTCGTCCACCAGACGAGACACCGCCTGGGCCGACTGCACCAGTTGGCCGATGACGCCACCGGCCTCCGTGGCCAGGCCAGAGCCCTCGCGCACCTGTTCGACGCTTCGGTGGATGAGGCCCTTGATTTCCTTGGCCGATCCGGCGGCACGCCCCGCAAGGTTGCGCACCTCGCCCGCGACCACCGCAAAACCACGCCCTTGCGGGCCTGCGCGAGCGGCCTCCACCGCGGCGTTGAGGGCAAGCAAATTGGTCTGAAAGGCAATGCCATCGATCACGCCGACGATGTCGGCGATCTGCTTGGAGCTTTCGCTGATGACGTTCATGGTCTGGACCAGACGCAACACCACCTCACCGCTTTGAACGGCCGTCTGGGATGCCGACGACGCGAGCGCCCGCGCGTCGTGAGCCGCCTGCACAGTGGACTCCACGCCACGGGCCAAGTCGTTCAAACTGGCGCTGGCCGACTGCAGGTTTTGCGAGGCCAACTCTGTTCTGGCACTGAGGTCTTGGGTGGCGGTGGCCACTTCGGCGCTGGAGGCATCGATGCTGTGGGTGGCCACCGAAATCTGCCCCACCAGCGTGCGCAATTGCCCTTGCATGGCATCAATCGCTTGCAACAGGCGACCGATTTCGTCGGCACCACCCGCGGGCACGTCGTGGGTCAGGTCGCCATGGGCAATGGCTTCGGCCACGTGAACGGCTTGATCGACGGGGCGCACCACGCTGCGGGTGATGGACCAGGCAATGCCCAGGCCGATCCCCACCGACAACACCACCAGCACGACCAGCATCAGCGTCACCCTGCGCTGGCTGCGGTCCACGTCTTCCGTCAGCGCATCCGAATGCTTTTGCAGCTGGGCCACGAACGCGGCCACATGGGAACGCCATTGGGCCTCGGACGGCACCACCAGATCGTTGAGGGTGGCCGCCGCTGCGCTGTTGTCCCCCGCATTGCCTTGCTGGGCCGCAGTGGCAATGTGGGCACGGGTGGTCTGGCTCGCCTTCACCATGCGCTCCAGGATCGCCAGGGCCTCGGGATCGGCGTCTCCCGATGCCGCCAGGTCATCTTTCAGGCGCACTTGCAGCGCCACGGTGCTGGCGTCCAGGCGCTTGAGTTCGTTGCCCGCCTGGTCAATCAGGTCCAAGCTGGTCAACAACGCCATGTTGCGCACCTCGGTGGCCATGCGCCCCATGTTGCTCACCAGCTCGTTGGCCAACCCTGATCGGGTGGTGTTCAGTTGAATCACCCGCCGCAAGTCTGCGGTGGATTGTTTGAGGGCAAACACCCCCAAACCGGCCACCGCGCAGAGCAACAGGAGCACACACCCAAAGCCCAGCATCAGACGGCCAGACAACGTCACACCCGCAAGGCGTTTTTTCATGGCGGCACCCTCATTTCATCGTCTCGACACGGGCCTTCAAACAGGGGGCTGTCCGGTCAGACCGGCACCACCGAAATGCCCCGGTCCGGCAAGGTGAGCGTTGCGGACTCGCCCACCGTCCATTCAT
This sequence comes from Hydrogenophaga soli, assembly GCF_054777695.1. Taxonomy (NCBI): domain Bacteria; kingdom Pseudomonadati; phylum Pseudomonadota; class Betaproteobacteria; order Burkholderiales; family Comamonadaceae; genus Hydrogenophaga; species Hydrogenophaga soli. The sequence goes on from NZ_BAAHAK010000003.1 coordinate 201,110, forward strand.
GTTCGATGTCGGGCGACACCACAAAGATGGGGCCCAAGCCGGTTTCCACGGTCAGTTCGTAATAGCTGCCCAGGTAGGCCTTTTTGGCCACCACACCGGCCAAGCCCTCGCCACCCGGCCCCCCCACGCGCCATGCCTCGGGTCGGATGGCGGCCTTGACGCGCCCCGGGGCCACCGGGTGCAGGGGCTTCAGGCGCAAGGGACCCACCAACACATGGCCATCGGGCAAGGCTTCTGCGTTGAACAGCATGGCCTCGCCCATGAAGCCCGCCACAAACTCGCTGCACGGACGGTCATACAGATCGGAGGGGGTGCCGGCCTGGGCAATGACGCCATGGTCCATGACGATGATCTGATCGCTGACGGCCAAGGCCTCGCTCTGGTCGTGCGTGACGTAGGCCACCGTCAACCCCAGGCGCTGCTGCAGGCCGCGAATCTCTTCACGCATGGAGCGACGCAACCGGGCATCGAGGTTGGACAAGGGCTCGTCAAACAGCAGCACCGATGGCTCCAACACCAAGGCACGCGCCACCGCCACCCGCTGTTGCTGCCCGCCCGACAGCTGGCTGGGCATCCGGTCGTTGTAGCCGCTCAGCCCCACGGCAGACATGGCCTTGGCGGCGCGTTCGAGCATGTCTTCCGGTTTGACCCCACTGACGCTGAGGCCGTAACACACGTTGTCCAGCACAGACATGTGCGGAAACAGGGCGTAACTCTGAAACACCATGCTCACATTGCGCTCGGCCGGGCCGAGCATGGTCACATCTGCACCATCGATGAGGATCTGGCCGGAACTGGGGCTTTCCAGCCCGGCAATCATGCGCAGGGTGGTTGTCTTGCCACATCCCGAAGGCCCCAGGATGGTGGTCAGCGTTCCTTTGGGAATGACAAAGCTGATGCCTTTGACGACCAATTCGGATCGGGCACCGCCGTATCGTTTGGTCACGTTGCGAAATTCGACGCCTGTGGAAGTCATGTGAAATCCTGTGCAAGGGTTGGTGAAAGCGACCGATCAGGCATGGGCACCCACGCTGCGTCGGCCAAGCTTGCGCTCGCCCACCAGACGCTGGATCGCCACGGTCACCGCCGACATGAGAACAATGAGTGCGGTGCAGTAGGCCAGGGCGACGCCGTAGTCCCCGTTGCCCACTCGACCGATGATGTAAGTGGTCGCCAAGTCGTACTCGGCCGTGACCAGGAAGATGACCGCGGACACCGTGGTCATGGAGCGCACAAAGCTGTACACCAGCGCCGTGACGAGTGCCGACTTGAGCAACGGCAAAATCACCCGACGCAATGTGGTCAGGCTGCTGGCGCGCAGCATCACCGAAGCCTCATCCAAGGAACGGTCCAGTTGCTTGAACGATGCGGTGCCCGCCCGCACCCCGACCGGCAGGTTCCTGAACACAAAACACAGGACGATGATGAGCCCGGTGCCCGTCAGCTCCACAGGCGGCACGTTGAAGGCCAGGATGTAGCTGACCCCCAGCACGGTCCCTGGAATGGCAAAGGTCAACAGTGCCGAGAACTCGAACGCCGCCTTGCCGCGGAACTCCGTTCGGGCCAGCAGCCAGGCGATCAACAGCCCCAGAGCGGCACAGATGGGTGCAGAAACGCCGGCCAGGTACACGGTGTTGAACAGGGAGTTCCAGGCCGAACCCACCCAAACCAGCCCGTTTGATCCCAACTGCACATCAAACGCCGAGCGGAAGTGGTCCAGCGTCAGGGTGTAGTCACGCCCCCACACGCGCACAAAGCCCCCGGCAAAGGCAAAGCAATACACCACGGCGGTGAACGCCAGCCACGGCCATGCGGTCCACTGGCAAATCCGTTTGATGCCTGCGGGCAAGGCCATGGGCACCCCGGCGTCACCCTTGCCAGACACGGTGGTAAAGCTGGTGGACCCCAGCACCTTGCGCTGAACAAAAAACACCGTCAAGGCAAACACCGTCAGCACCAGCGCCAAGGCCGCGGCCATGCCCTGGTCCAGCGACGCACCCACAATGGCAAAGAAGATTTCGGTGGACAGCACCGAATACCCGCCCCCCAAGATGATGGGGTTGCCAAAGTCGGCCATGCTTTCAATGAAACCCACCAAAAACGCGTTGGCCAAGCCAGGTTTGAGCAGGGGCAGCGTGACCGACATGAAGGTGCGCATGCGAGAGGCGTGCAAGGTTTGCGCCGCTTCTTCCAGCGACGGACTGACCCCCTGGACCACGCCGCGCATGATCATGAAGGCGATGGGTGTGAAGGCGAACAGCTGCGCCAGCCACACACCCAACACGCCATAGAACCAGCGCGTTGGCGGCACGTCAAAGGCCCATTCGAGCAACTGGTTGGCCACGCCGGAACGGCCAAACAACAGAATCAGGCCCAAACCCACCACAAAGGGCGGGGTGATGATGGGCAACATGGCCAGCACGTTGAGGGGTTTGGCCACGCGTTGGCTGCCACGCTCGGCCAGCAACGCCATCATGGTTCCCAACAAGGTGGTTCCCGCCGCCGTCAGCAGGGCCAGGTACAGCGTGTTCCACGCCACCCCACAAGAACCGCGGCCTGACAGACACCCCACACCCCAGATCCGCTCGGTCAGCACGCGGTCCACCAACGCCTGGACCGAGAACACCCCCGCGTCGTCGTCAAAGCCGGAGACCAGGGACCTCAACACGGGCCACACGACGAACAAGCCCAGGAGTGCCAGACACCCCACCACCGACGATGAAACGAACACGTCGCGCCGGAAAAAACCCAACCGCGCCAAGCCCGCACCCAGCAGCATGAACAAACAGAGCAGGACGACAAATCCGCCCCAGCCCACCCCAAACTGACCGACCGGCAAAGCCCCGAACAAGCGGTTCAGTCCGTCGTGTGTCCAGCCCGCGACGCCAATCAGGTAGCCGCTGCCAACCAAACCCAGCAGGCCGACCAGCGCCCCTGCCACCAGCACCCACCCTTGCCGACGACCTGCCGGCAGCATGGCACCCATGCCGGCAATGACCAGACCCACCAGCCCAGTCCACAGCCAGGAACGTCCGTAAACGGCCGCCTGCATCAGGCCATTGGCCACGGTCTCAGAGGCGAACAGCTGTGGCCATGCCGACATCAGGCTGCCACGCTGAAGGAAAAACCAAGGCAGCGCCACGTAGGCCACCAGCCCCAACAACACCCATGCATGAATGGAACGCTGGGTGCGCTCAGTGAATTTTGTTTGCATCAAATCAGCCCCTACAGGGTGAGCCGGGGCGTCCCGCGCCGTGCAGACGCGGGACGCCCAGAAGGAAAACCAGTCGACCGGAGGGTCACTTGGGCTGGTTGAACACCTTGCGTTCCCAGTTCAGGATCAGTTGCTTGCGCACTGCGGCTTGGCCGAACTTGGCGTAGTCGTAGTCAATGAGCTTGATCTTTTTCACGTCAGGCATGCGCGGATCGGTGGCCGTTCCCTTGTTGGACGGCAAATGGAATTGTTTGGCCGCCACTCCAAATTGCTGCGCAGAAGGCGTCAAAGCCCACTCGTAAAAAGCCTTGGCGCTTTCAAGATTCCGGGCTCCCTTGACGATCGACATGGAGCCAATTTCCGCCCCGGTGCCGTCGGTGGGCGTCACCGAATCCACGGGGAAGCCTTGGGCCTTTTCCCCAGGCACGTCCTGCATGAAACTGATGGACACGGTCGCTTCGCCGCGGGCCACCGCTTTCAACGGCCCCGTGCCCGAGCGGGGGTAGGTGCTGACGTTTTTGTGCAGACCTGCCAAGTATTCGAAGGCCTTGTCTTCGCCCATCAGCTGCACCAGGGTGGCGATCATGGTGTAGGCCGTGCCACTGGCTCGGGGGTCCGCCACCTGAATTTCGCCCTTGTATTCAGGCTTCAACAGATCGGCCCAGGTCTTGGGCACCGGCAATTTCTTCTTGGCCAGCAACTCGGTGTTGTATGCAAATCCCAAGGGGCCCAGGGTCACGCCCACGGTACGGAACTTCGATTGCTCCGCCTGCTTCTGCGCCCAGGGCTGCAATTCGGAAAGACGGTTGGACTTGTACTCCAGGCTCAAACCCAGTTCTGCGGCCACCATGTGGGGGTCACCGGTGCCCCCAAACCAGATGTCGGTCTTGGGGTTGGCCCGTTCAGCCGTGATCTGGGCCAAGGCCTCGCCAGTGCCTTTGTTGGTCATGTTGACCTTGATCCCACTGGTCTTGGAGAACGTGGTCTGAATCAGGTTGCACCAGTCGCCTTGCATGGAGCAAATGACGTTCAACTCCTTGTCCTGCGCCTGGGCGCTCACCGCCAGCATCACTGCTGCCACCGACACGATTGCTTTCTTCATGTTCATGTTTGCCTCGTTGAATGAAAAAGTTAAGAAAAGCCGTTCAGCACGCTGATCCGGCTGGGTCACTGGGCAGTGCAGGCTTGCTGAAGCCGACACCCGCGGTGCGAAAAGCCAGGCTGACCGGTGAGCCTGGCTGAAGGGGTGCGTTGGGCCCCCAAACGGTGACCGGCACACGCCCCCAGTCGACCGCAATCTGGTACTCGGTGATCCGCCCTTGGTAGGCCCGGCTGATCACCCGCCCCGGAATGCCACGCCCCCCCGCAGGCTGGATTTGCCAAGCCTCCGGCCTGACGGTCAGTCGCACCCAGTCACCCGGAGCCTGGTTTGCAGCGGCAAGATGACCGACGCGGTGTCCGTGGACCTCCAGAACCCCGCGTTCGACCACGCGGGCCTGAAGTGATGTGATGTCTGACATCAACACAGCCACGTCTTCACTTGCGGGATGGAGATAAATTTCCTCAGGGACATCGGCTTGCAACACACATCCCCCACGCATCACCACCAAATGGTCACTGACCGCCATGGCCTCGGCTTGGTCATGCGTGACATACACAACGGTGAGGCCCAAGCGCTGCTGCAACGTCCGGATGTTTTCGCGCATTTGCCGCCGAAGGCGTGAATCCAGGTTGGACAGCGGCTCGTCCAGCAACAACAGCCGAGGACGGTGTGCCAACGCCCTGGCCAGCGCAACCCTTTGCTGCTGCCCACCCGACAGGGCCTGCGGGGACCGATCTTCCATGCCCTCCAGGCCAACACTCTCCAACACCTCCCGAGCACGGGCTTGTGCGGTTTGGGAAGACTCGCCGCGCATTCGCGGCCCGTAAGCCACGTTCTCCAACACATTGAGGTGCGGGAAAAGGGCATACGACTGCACCACCAACCCCACATGCCGCTGGGCCGGCCCCAGATCGGACACACGCTCACCATCGATGAAGATGTGACCTTCATCCGGCACGTCCAGGCCTGCGATCAGGCGCAGCAGGGTGGACTTTCCGCAACCCGATGGGCCCAGCACCGATGTGAGGCTGCCGGCGGGGATCGTCAACGAGACATTGTTCAAAGCCGTGGCGCCGTCCGCATGCCGTCGTGTGACACCCTCCAGATGGATGGAAACACCGCCCAACGTTGGCGGGCATGCCCCACGCGCCTGACCCCAAGCCCCGTCGAAGTTCAGCATGGGTGCTTGGCCTCCGACAAGGGGGGCTGTTGACCGACACTCCCCTGTACAAGTGCCGCTGGCCAGCGAACCACGGCGTCGCAGCCAATGACGACCCCGTCTTTCTGACGATTGAACAAGTCAACCGATGCCGACATGGACTCGGCAATTTCCCGACAAATGGCCAAGCCCAGTCCAATGCCGGTTCCCCCGGCTGCTGCGGCAAAGGGTTCAAACAGGCGGGCTTGCACAGACTCACTCACCCCCCCCGCGTGATCCCAGACGATGAGTTCGGCTTCGCCCTGAAGCTGGCGAATGGCAATGCCGATCGAGGCATGGTTTTGTGAATGGTGAATGGCGTTGGCCAACAGGTTGCGAACCAACTCCCCCAGCATCCAACTGTCCGACAACACCACCACCGGAACGGCATCCAATGAAAAATCCAGCCTCTTGCGCACCATCAAAGGCGCCATTTCCAAGGCCATGTCGCTGGCGACACCACTGAGATCGACGGGAACCCAATCCGATTGCCGCACCAACTGGCGGACTTTTTCCAACGAGAGCAATTGATTGGCCAAGCTGGTGGCACGGTCAACGGTCCTCAGCATCTTCGGAAGCGTGTCACCCAGTTCCAACTGCCCCGCAGAAAGGCCTTGGAGTTGGGTCCGCATCACGGCCAACGGGGTGCGCAACTGATGTGAGGCATCCGCCAAGAATTTGTGTTCTCGCTCAGCGGCCTGCTGCTGCGTGTCGATCAGCTCATTCAGCGCCCGCACCAGTGGCAACAACTCCACGGGACGAGCCTCGGAGAGGCGTGATTCACCCTGAAAGCCCCCTTCCACCACCTCATCCTGCAAAGCCTTCAGAGGGCGCAGCGTCAGCCACAAAATGAACCCCATCAGCATCAAGGTCAACAGGGTCCGGACCACCATGTTCAACATGGCCCGCGCCAACGCAGAACCCTGCGCATAGACCCGCGCAGGCGAAGGTTCAACCACCTGCAGCACGTAAGAAGCCCCCTGCAGGCCGGGGTCCGCCCCCTCCACTCGCAGCCACGCCGTCCTGACCCGATCACCGCGGAAAGTGCCCTGGTAAAGATTGGGTTCCTCGGAAGATTGAACGTCCTCCAAACCCAGAAAGGCAATGTCCGGGTTGCCCGAGACCCAGGTGCCATCTGAACGCGACAGCCGGTAGACAAACGGCTCCGACGCCCCTGGCACCGCCGCCACGGTCCGATCTGGCATGGCCAAACCCAGACTCAACGCGGCGGCCAGCAGCTTTGTTTCACGCACCAGCGCACGGTCCTGCAACGCCTGGATTTCAGCGGACTCATGGGTGTAGGACACCCAGGCATCCAGCGAAAACAAGAGGACACAACCCACCACGGACAGCAGCGCCGCCACTCGCTGAACGGAGCGGCGATTCCAGTGAAACCGGAGCTGCTGCCAAAGGGCCATCTCAGGCGTCCTTCTCCATCGCCAGCTGATCAACCAACAGGTAACCCAGGCCACGAAGGGTGACCAACTCCACCGCAGCGTTGTTCAGCCGCTTCCTGAGGCGATGCACCAACACTTCAATGGCATCAGGGGCCTCGGCCGCCTCTGGCCCGAACACCGACCGGTGCAAGGATTCTTTCGATACAGCCAACCCTTTGCGCCGCATCAAGGCCTTCAGCAAGGCGGCCTCGCGCGGCGACAGTTCCAGCGGGCGCATGCCGTTGTAGAACACACCGCTCGCCTCTTCGAGACTCAGGTTGCCACAACGCAATCCTTCATCCCCATGGCGGCGGCGGATCAGCGCCTTGACCCTGGCGACCAGTTCCTCCACGTCAAAAGGCTTGCTGAGGTAGTCGTCCGCACCGGCCTCCAGACCGATGACTTTTTCGCCCACCGCACTTCTCGCCGTCACCACCAGCACCGGCACCTGGCTGCCGCCATCGCGCAGGCGCTGGAGGACATCCAGGCCATCCACACCGGGCAAACTCAAATCAAGGATGAACGCATCAAACTCCCGGCGCCGCGCAAGTGCCAGCCCCTCCAAACCCGAAGAGCAGCAAACCATCTGGAATCCACGGGATGACAACACGCGACTGAGCGCATCACACAAGTCGAGATCGTCTTCCACCAGCAGCAGATTCATTCCGGTTCTCTCCAGAGTTACCCAAGCCAACGCCTGAATCATGAGGGCAGATGTTGCGCCTGTTGAGCACAGAAGGCATCGAGTGATTCACGCACGCCAATTGAAAGGAAGTTGAAAGATCCCGCGATTTCAGTGGCGACTCAAGCGCCTGACCGGTCGGGCGATGGCGTCCGGCGGGTCGTCGTTTCACCCGCGATCCCGGCCGACGTCGCTCGGACCGACGCCAGCGACGTTGCCACCACCCGTTGCTGCCAGTCCGCAAGGGCCTGTTCCTTGGCACGCTCGTCCTTCAGCCGCTGCTCCGTTGGACGAAGCGTCGCGGAACGGGTGTCCGGGATCGGATCCTCCTTCATCGACTTGGCCTCGAAGCGGTGTCCCGCCATGGTGGTGCGTTTGACAGCGTATTCGCCAGCCGCCACAAAGTATTTCACTGCCTGATCGCGGTCCTTGGCCGTCACTGCATCACGCAGCAAAGTGAGCTGTTCGGTCATTGCGGCGTCACCGGAAGCTCGGGCCGAGGCAATGCCTGCATCGAGCCCGCGATGCGCCCACTGCATGCTGGATTCGGCCTTCGTGGAGAAACGATCGGTCTTGTGCTCGCGCAGACGACGGGCAAAGTTCATGATGACCTCGGCCTCGACCAACGCAGTCAGCTCGGGATCCAACTTCAGGCCTTTGCACACATCTTCCACCCGCTTGGCCACCTGGGGGAGTGTGGAGAACACCAGGTCCTGGGCGGCCTTCATGTCGCGACCGAAGAGTCCATATTCGAGCTTGTAGGCACGGTACCTGTCGGTTCCCACGGGGAACTTGAACTTGACCTCCTCTCCCCCCATGTTGAAAGCCACGGCACCGGAAGGTCCGAAACTCAGCGGCACCCCAGCAGCCTTGTCCGTCGTGCGCGGTGCCACGATGTTGGCCATGCCCTCCACGCGCAGTGACTTCTTGTGGGTGACGTACTTTTCCTCGGCGCCCTGCTGGTTCTCGGCACGCATGACATCGCGCTGCATGCCAAAGCGCCCCACAACACCCAGGCCGAGCTTCAGTCGATCGCCAATCTCCAGCTGCGCACCCACGTTCAGCGCAGCCTCTCCACCGACGGACGTATAGGTTCGGGCCTCCTGGTCGATCGTCGGGGGCAGATCCATCTTGTCGCACAAAGCTTCCAAGGGGCTCTCAAAGCCACGACCGGCGCTGTCGGTGAGCGAACGCCAGGTCAGGCTCAGGTCTATCGCCTGCTTGAGTCGCCCCCGAGCGTCCGCCAGGTCTCGCAACCCGTTTTCGGGTTCGATCGAACACTTCAACACCGTGGCAGGGTCGTGCCGATGCTTGTACTCGCCCTTGCCCCCCAGCCCGGGGCCAGCCATTTTGAGCTTGTTGGAATGGTGCGTCCGGAACTGGCCCGTGGCCGCATCCGTGGTCTGCCATTCGTGACCAAAGGGGTGACCCACGTCAAAACCGGAGCTGGCCGCTACAGCAAGGTTGCCCGCCACTTCGCGGGTGGATCCGAGCGTCAGCTGCACACAATCGTTGTTGGCCTGCACGTTGACGATGGCACCACTGGCCGCCTGCATGCTGGGCGTGACCGTGACATTGAGCGCATGCGGCAGCGGCTGCGTGCGAATGGGCACACTGAGCTTGTCGGTGCGACCAATCACCATGTCCATGCGATCACCCAGCTCGGTACGGTCAATCGCGTCATGCAGGAACTTGCGTGCATCCGCCAGGTTCCCCGTCTGCGTGCCGCGGGCCAGCGACAGGCGATCCGAGAGCTCGTCGAGTCGGGCTGCGTCCGGTAGCGTCAGGTCACGCCCGCCCACCACGGACCTCAGACCTTCAGCAGCCAGAGCAAGCATGTGCTCCAACGGATGTTGATTGTCCCCGTCCAGCATCGCCTGAACCGCTGGCCCCAGCGAACGCAGCAGCGCCGGACTCAGGTGTGCACGCTCCAGTTCTGCGGAGGCAGCCTGAAGGATGCGATCCTTCTCGCGCCAGCCCATCGGCTGGGTCCAGGGCTGGGCGCCCGAGTTGTAACTGGCGGTGCCTCCGGTCAGGTGCCGTCTCGCCTTGCTCAACAGCCCTTCGCTGCCCCGATGCGCCGAAATTTGCTTCTCCAAGGCCATCACGACGGCCGCAGTGGCGCGCTGCTCTGGGCTGGCCTGCTCCCGATCAAACAAGGTCCTGGCAGCGTCTGCGATTTGGGTGCGCGTGGCGTCCAACGTGCGCCGGGCGGCATCTGCCGGGTTGCCACGCCCCTTCTGCTCGAACATGCCGTGCACGATACCGACCTCAGTCGGACTGATTTGCAACCCAGCCTGCGCAAGCTGCTCGATCGACGCATTGACGGCCTCGAAAGTCTCCAACCGCCAGACCGCGCTTTTGACCATCGCCGCCCAGCGCCGCTCAGGCGTTCCGGGTTCGGGGCGGCGGCCGTCGGCCACCTCGGCGCTCAGGCCCCGCATGGCATGGTCGAGCCGCTGCTGGTGAGCCTGCTCGCGCGGACTGTCGCCCAGCCGGTCGATTTCCCGGTCACAACGCCAAAAGGACTGCACGTCTCGCCAATCGACCTTGCCGGAACCGGCGTGCTGGGGACTGGCCGCGAGCAGGGACGTGACCGCCTCCGGCACCTGATGGGCTGCGACCTGATAGGCCTGAGCCAGATCGCGTTGCAGTCGAGTCAGCGGCCTCTCACCGGGCCGGATGTGCGCACGCATGGTGTCGCGGATCGAACCTTCGGCCAGCGCCGTGAACAATTCCAGATTGCGCTGCGGATCGCCATCGGTCACGGTGTTCGCAATCCCCACGATGTGCATCAGCTGCATTGGCACCAACGGCGCGTCCTTGCGCAGCGTACCAACCGAAGTGGCCAGCAGCTGATCCGCCACCGTCTGCAACACCTGCGTCGTGGCGTTGCGCAGCTCGGCGGACTGGATCCGGTCCAGCTGCGGCAGGTGCTGGACGAGTTCGGACATGGCGCGTCGGGCCGCGGCATCTGCACGCTGCTCAATGGGCGTCATCTGTTTTTTCAAGCTGTCGATCAACTTGCCGTAGTCCTGCGCCAGCGCCCGCAACGTGTCAGCGTCTTTCTGCCAGGCGGTTGCCTCGGCCGGACTGGGCATGTCCGGCAACTGGCTCGTGCGCCCGGCGGTGAGCTGACGCACCGGCTGGCCGAGCAGCGCATCGGCAATCTCTGCGCGATGCGGAGCGTTGTCGGCCTTGAGCACCTTCGCGTGGATGCGCACCGCCTCCCCGAAGGCGGCAACAGATTCAGCGGTCTGTGACGATTGGGCGCCCTGTCCCAGCACGACCGCCTCCAAAATTTCGCTCACTTGGCCCAGCCGGGCCAAATGCTGCCCCTCGATGCGTTGGGTCAGCAGCTCGGCTCGCTCCAGTGCCGTTCGACCGTCCAGAATTCGTGCGGGCAGGTCCAGTTTGGCCGCCAACTCTCCCAGCACGCGCTGCATGGCTGTGGACCGCCCCCGGTCCGCCTCTTGCTCACGAATGTCGGAATAAGCTTCGAAAAACTGCTGCAAGCTGTCTCGAATGGTGGTGCTGCGCGCCTTGTCATAGCTGGTCCGAGAAGACTCCAGCTGCCGCCCCAGATCGCGGATGGCCTTGCTTGCGGCAGGCAACTCCTCGCGAATGGCCGACAAGCTGTCCGTGGCCTCCTTCAAATGGGCGTCAGCGCGCTCGGCCAGGGTCGTGGCAGCGGTCAGGCGATCCGCGTCGGCCTGCAACCTTGCCAGGGACTCCACCTGCTTGTCGCGCTGCTCCTGGATCAAAAAAAACTCCAGCGACTTGGGACTGATGCCCTGCAACTTCTGCTCCAGGGTCTGCAACGTCTGCTGCATCTGCGCCACCCGGCCTTGCGCTTCTGCGGACGTCATGCCCAAACTTGCACGGAGTTGCTGCAACTCCGTGTTCATCTTCTGCGCCACCCCAGACCAATGTGTTTGCAGTAACGCCTGCATCTGCGCTGCATCTTCAAGTTGTGGCAGCCGTTCCTGAGCCCTGGACAGCGCATCCTGCAGGGCCTCGAATTGCGCCAGCGCCTGGTGGGCGATCACACCACCGGAAATCTGCGCGGCATGGCCGGAACGGTCATGCCGCGCCTGCATGCGCTGCTCGGTGGCCGTGAGGTTCGTGCGACTGAGTGCCGCCAGATTGCGCGGGGGCAGATCGTAGTTACGCCAGTCCTGCTGGATCTTCGCTTCGTCGCCATCTGTCTTGGATGTCCGCTCCGACGCGCGTTGCGTCAGCACATTGGAGCCCAGTGCGAAGGCGACCTTGGACTGGGTGATGCGATTTCCGCCCTTGCGCATGAGCGTGTCGTCCGGCAGTCCACCGTTGAGGGATGCATCCTGGGTCGCCTGACGGCCATTGCGTCTGATTCCAAATGCCATTTCCTACGTCTCCTGGATCTGTGAACGGACATTAGGAGGCTAGGTTGGCAGCACCGTGTCAACAGCGAAGTCTTTCACCGCGAACCGAAAGGCCGCATTCCAATCGGTTGGAAAACCGGTCTCGAATCGGGTCCCGGTTTTCCAACACCTGAGCCAACCGCGCGGACGGCGCCAAAGCCAGGCGACTGGCTGTGACCTGCCCCATCCAGCACTTTCAAGTTGCTTTCACGAAAGCACCGTGATCGTCCGCTTACCGGCACACAAGCCAGGTTGGAGGATTGCCGGAGCGAGACTCTTCTCGCCGACCGTGTGCCCGTCCTGGGCATGACACCTCTCCTCATATTTATGGAAGCCCCATGAAGAAGAAACTGCTTGCACTCACCGCATTGGTGCTCACCACAGGGGCCTTTGCCCAGTCGTCCTATACGCTTTATGGCCGCATTGACACCTCGATTGGCGGGATCAAGGAGCTGGGGAAAGGCACCCAATCCAAGATGTTTCATGGTGGCGTCGGTGGATTGACCACCTCGCGCTGGGGCATTCGAGGGAGCGAAGACCTGGGTGGAGGTCTGAAAGCCGTTTTCAAGTTGGAACAGCGCCTGGACAGTGACACCGGTGCAGCTCAGTCCCCTTCGTTCAAGGGCGAGAGTTCCGTCGGCTTCGCGGGAAGCTTCGGCAAAATTGTGGCGGGGCGGATGACCACGGTGTATGACGACGTGCGCGGTGTGTCGCAGATGCACAGCCTCTGGGATTCGGCGTTCACACCCAACGCCAACGGCGTATTCGGGTCAGGGTCGGACTATGGCAATCGGTTCAACAGCCAAATCAGATACGAAAGCCCTCTGATCAATGGGTTCTACGCCAACGCCTCTTATGCCTTCGAACAAACCACCGGCAAGGGAAACAAGATGGTCGCCCTGGCACTGGGCTACAAAGCGGGTCCACGGCACATCAGCCTGGGTTACCAAGACGAAAAGGGCAAATCGTCTTACACCATGCTTTCGGGTGCATATGACCTGGGTGCCGTCGCAGTGTCAGGCGGCTACAACCACCGCAATGGCAATGCAGCCAGTGGGCATGACAACGAATTGACACTGGGCGTCAACATGCCCATGGGTGCGTGGAACTTTTCTGCCGGAATCGCAAGCGGCAAGACCACCATCGCCAACGCAACCACGGCCAAAGCCAACGGATATGCCTTCGGTGCGACCTACTCCTTGTCCAAAAGGACCACCCTTTACGCCGCCTACCGCAGCCACAACATCAAGACGGGTGCGGGCGTCAAATCCACCGACACTCAGCTGTACGCAATGGGGGTTCGGCACGATTTTTGACCGCCTCCCAGTGATAGCCAAAGCACCGCTTTGGCGCCTTGAGTTTCCAAGGTTGCGCCAGTGAAAATCGCTTCACTGGTGTGACATTCAAGGTCACGAGATGTTCTCTCGTGACCTCTTTTTCAAATCGCTGTCACACCCGCAACAGGTCCGCCGCCGAGCGCACCACGCCCTGCACGCTGCCGTGCTCGGCAAAGCGCTGGCGCAGCCAGGTGGCGTGGTTGCCCTCGTGACCGGCGGTGCGTTCAATCTCATCCAGTGCGGCCAGCGAATCCAGCGCCAGCGCATGGGGTTGCAGCACCCGCAGCGTGGCCAGGATGTCTTCGCGGATGCTGATCTGCTCGCGCGTCTTGGGGTTGACCATCATGCCGTCCAACCCGAAGCGGCAGGCCTGGAAGCGGTTGTAGGTGTAGACGAGGTAGTCGTCTTCCTCGGGCATGGGTTCGGTGCGTTCCAGCAGGTGGCGGCACAGCGCCTGCAGGTAGCAGGCCAACCCGGCGGCGCGCTCCACGGTCAGCGGGGTGTCGCACACCCGCAGTTCGATGGTGCCGTACTCGGGCTTGGGGCGAATGTCCCAGTAAAAGTCCTTCATGGACTTGACCACGCCGGTGGACTCCATCTTGGTGAAGTACACCTCGGAAAACTCATCCCAACTCAGGGTGAACGGTGCCCGACCACTGAGTGGGAAGGCAAACACCGAGTTCAGCCGGGCGGAGTCGAACAACGTGTCCACCCCCTGGAAAAACGGCGACGAGGCCGACAGCGCAATGAAATGCGGCACGTAGCGGTTGAGCGAATGCAGCAGGAACAGCGCTTCGTCCGGGCTGGCACAGCCCACGTGCACATGCTGCCCGAACACCGTGAACTGCTTGGCCAGGTAGCCGTACAGGCCCGACAGCTGCTGAAACCGTGGCCGGGCAAAAATGCGCTGCTCGAACCAGCGCTGGAACGGGTGGGTGCCGCCCCCCGCAATCTCGATGTTGAGGCGGTCACACCCTTGCACCAGGGTGTCGCGGATGGCCTGCAACTGCGCCAGCAGGGGGCCATGGCGGGTGTGGATGCCAGTGGCCACCTCGATCATGCTCTGCGTCATCTCGGGCGTGACCACGCCCGGGAACGGCGCGCGGCCCAGCAGCTCCAGCAGGTCGTCGGCGGTGCTGGACAGGTCGAAATCGTAGGTATTGAGCAGCTGCAGCTCCAGCTCCACCCCCAGCGTGAGCGACTCGGACGATTTGAAGGTTTCCAAGGACATGGCGTGTGGCGTTCCGACGTTCGATCAGCTTTCCTGGGACACATGGGCCTCGTTGGCCGCCATCAACGCCCGTTGCGTGACCAGGGGCCCCAGCAGTTCCAGCACCAACACCATGCCGGTGATGGCAGACAGGGTTTGCTCCGCCAGGTCAAAACCCACAGCCCCCGTCTGGCCCACCAGCAGCACCACAAAGGCCGACATGGGGGCCAGCGCCAGCCCGGTCATCAGCCCCTTGCGCGGGGTGATGCCGCTGACCTGCGCCGTGGCCACATTGACCAATACCTTGCACGCCAGTCGCACCACCACCAGCACCAGCCCCAGCTGCATGCCCGAAAACACATCGCGCCATTCCAGCACCGAGGCCACGTACACAAACAGGAACACGCCCAGCAAGTCCCCCAGGGTGCCGAAGTTGCGCTGGGCATTGGTCAGGTGCACCCGCCGCTCACGGGCCACCACACCAAAGGTCAGGGCCGCCAGCAGCGGCGACAGCTTGAGCCCGTAAGCCGCCGTGGACAGCAACAACACCGACAGCGCAAACACCACCGTGGCCCCGTCGGGCGAGGTGGTCAACCGCCCCTTGAGCAGCTTGGGCACCACAAAGCCCAGCAGCATGCCCACGGCCAGCGAGGTGCCCAGCACATGGATGCTGCCAAACACCGCCTGCATCCAATCGCCCGACACGCGCAGGGTGCGCGACCCCATCACCAGCTTGAGCGCCAGCACCGACAGCAGGCAGTTGATGGCCGTGAGGTGCATGACCCGCTCGGTCACCTGCCCGGCACTGCGCAACTCGTGCACCACCCGCAAGATGCCAGCGGGCGAACTGGCCATGGCCAGGGCCGCCACCGCCAGGTGCACATGCAGTCGCATGTCCGGGTCCAGCCAACCCGCCACCCAGTACACCGCGCCAAAGGTCAGCAGCGACTCCACCACCCCCGCCACCAGCACCCAGGGGTTGGCCCGGAACCAGCGCAGGTTGATGCGGTAGCCCAACTCAAACAGCACCAGGGACAAGGCCACATTGGCCACAAAAGGCAGGCCGGTGATGTCGTCGGTCAGCCCCGGCAGGTTGACCGCACCGGCCAGCATGCCAATGGCCACATAACTGGTCACGCGGGGAATGGCCCAACGCGAATGCAGGCTGTCGGCCAGCAACCAGGCGATCAGCAGCACCAGGGGCCAGGCAATGGTCTGGAGCAGGAACGAAATGTCGGCGGGCAAGGACATGGACTTGAGGCGGAAAAGGGGTCAGACGGCGAAACGCTGCCTCAGTTCCCCCAGGTTCAGCTCGTCCAGCACCTGAGCCAGCCGCTCGCGGGCACTTTGCTTGCCACGCCCCACCTTGGACGCCAGGATGAGTTCGTTCTTCATCGAGTGCTCCCAACCCACCAGCTCGGTCACCGTCACCTGGTAGCCATGGGCTTCCAATTGCAAGCAGCGCAGCACGTTGGTGATCTGGCTGCCAAACTCGCGCGTGTGCAGCGGGTGACGCCAGATTTCGCTCAAGGGCGTGCGCGACAGGCTCAGCGCCTTGTGCTTGCGCAGCACCCCGGCCACCTCGGCCTGGCAACACGGCACCAGCACCAAATGGCGGGCCTGCTTGGCCAGCCCAAAGGCAATGGCGTCGTCGGTGGCCGTGTCGCACGCGTGCAAGGCCGTCACCACGTCGATGGTGGCGGGCAGCTCGGCGCTGGTCATGGAGGCCTGCACCGTCAGCGGCAGGAAATGCATGCGCTCAAACCCCAGGCGGGCCGCCAGATCGCGCGAACGCTGCACCAACTCGGCTCGGGTTTCAATGCCATACACCTGCCCCACGCTTCGGGGCCTGAAGAACAGGTCGTACAGCATGAACCCCAGGTAAGACTTGCCCGCCCCATGGTCGGCCAGCGACACATCACCCCGCTCGTCCAGCACCTGCTGCAACAGCGGCTCGATGAACTGCAGCAGGTGGTTCACCTGCTTGAGCTTGCGGCGGCTGTCCTGGTTGATGCGCCCTTCGCGGGTGAGGATGTGCAACTCCTGGAGCAACTCGACCGACTGGCCGGGGCGCAGGTCCAGCTGCTGAGACACGGAAGGCACGGCCTCGGACGACGGCGGGCGCGAGGGCTTGGCACGGGATTTCATGCGGGGATCATAGTGGCAGGGCCACCGACAGCACCGGAAGCGGCCCAGCGCACAATGGGGCCATGACCGCCTCCCCTGCACCGCACCCTTTCGAAACCCTCACCCCCGACACCGTGCTGGACGCGCTGACCGCCGTGGGCCTGTGGGGCGACGGTCGCCTGACCGCCCTCAACTCCTTCGAAAACCGCGTGTACCTGGCCCACCTGGACGAGCCCGTGGAGGGGCACAGCGCGGTGGTGCTGAAGTTCTACCGCCCCCAACGGTGGACCGAGGCCCAGATCCTGGAAGAACACGCCTTTGCCTTGGAGCTGGTGGTTGACGAAGTGCCCGTGGTCCCCCCGCTGACCTTGAATGGGCGAACCTTGCACCGCCATCAGGATTTTTTGTTTTCGGTGAGCCCACGCCGGGGTGGGCGCCGTCCCGAACTGGACGACCTGGACGTGCTGGAGTGGGTGGGTCGGTTTGTGGGCCGCATCCACGCGGTGGGACAGCGCCAGCCGTTCCAGCACCGCCCGGCCCTCACCCGCCAGACCTTGGCCGACCAACCCAGCCAGTGGCTGGCCCGGCATGAAGCCGTTCCACTGGACATCCGCAGCCGTTGGGAAGACACGCTGGGCCAGGCCTTGGCGGTGTTGAACCGCGTGGCCCCCGAGCTGGGTGCCCCATCCGCCTCCCTGACCACCTTGCGGTTGCATGGCGACTGCCACCCGGGCAACGTGTTGTGGACGCCCACCGACCTGCCCGGCGGAGGCCCGCACTTTGTGGACCTGGACGACGCCCGCACCGGCCCCGCCGTTCAGGACCTGTGGATGCTGCTGCCCGGCGGCGACCGCCGCGAACAGACCCTGGGCCTGTCCGCCCTGCTGGACGGCTACGAGCAATTCCATGCGTTTGACCGCCACGAGCTGCGCCTGATCGAACCGCTGCGCACCCTGCGGCAGATCCACTACAGCGCCTGGCTGGCCAGCCGCTGGCAGGACCCCATCTTCCCGGTCAACTTCCCGTGGTTCGGCTCCAGCACCTACTGGGCTGGGCAGATCCACCAGTTGGAAGAGCAGATGGAGGCCATGCAGGAGCCCCCGCTGCAAGTGTGAGCCACTGCCTCAGCAGCCCGCACTTTCTGAGGCGTGCAGCCAATTGGCTTCGAAATCGGCCCGGGGAATGGGGCGGCTGAAGTAGTACCCCTGGTACTGGGTACAGCCCAGCTCGGCCAGGCGGTCCCGCTGGGCCTCCTGTTCCACCCCCTCGGCAATGGTCTCCAGGCCCAGGGAATCGGCCAAGGCCACGATGGTGCGGACGATGGCAGCCGAATCGCCTTCACCCCCCAGGTCGCGCACAAACGATTGGTCGATCTTGAGCTTGTACAACGGCAAGCGGCGCAGGTAACTCAGAGAGGAATAGCCCGTGCCAAAGTCGTCCAAGGAGAACAGCACCCCCCGCCCCTTCAACACCCGCATGCGCTCCACCACCTGGTCCACGTCGTCCAGCAACAGGCTTTCGGTCAGTTCCAGCTCAACACGCCCCGGGTCCACCTGAGACGACTCCAGGGCGTCGGTCACATGGCGCACGAAGTCGGGGTGGTGGAACTGCTTGGCACTGAGGTTGACCGCCACCCGCCAGCGGGCGTCGGGCTGAACCGCCTGCCACGAGGCCATGTCACGGCAGATGGTGTGCAACGCCCATTGGCCCAGCGGAACAATCAAACCCGTTTCCTCGGCCACCTGGATGAAATGCGCCGGTGACAGCAGACCACGCTCCGGGTGCTGCCAGCGCGCCAGGGCCTCCACTCCACACAGGTTGCCGTCCACATCCACCTGCGGCTGGTAATGCAGCACAAACTGCCCCTGGGCCAGCGCATGCCGGATGTCTTGCTCCAGTGCCACATGGGCGGTGGCCCGGTCCTGCATGGCCGGGTTGAAAAAGCGGGTGGCGTTGCGCCCGCTCAGCTTGGCCTCGTACATGGCCATGTCCGACCAGCGCAGCAAGTCGTCACTGCTGGAGCGCGCATCCGAAAACAGGGCAATGCCCAGGCTGGCCGTGATTTCGTGCGCCACCGCACCCAGATCAAACGGCAAGCGCAACGCCTGCTGCACCTTGTCGGCCACCACCTGGGCCTGCAAAGCGGCCTGCTCGGGCACGATCGACAAGTCGCGCAGCAACAGCACGAACTCATCGCCACCCAACCGCGCCAGCACATCGCTGTCCCGAATGTGGGCCTGCAAGCGGCTGGACAGGGCTTTGAGCAGGTTGTCCCCGGCCTCGTGTCCCCGGGTGTCGTTGACCAGTTTGAAATGGTCCAGGTCAATGAAGATCAGCGCCCCATCGCGCCCGGAGCGCTGGCTGGCCGCATGGGCGGCATGCAACTGTTCGATGAACAGCCGCCGGTTGGGCAAACCCGTCAGCGGGTCAAAAAACGCCAACAGGTGGATTTCTTCCACCTGGCGGCGCAGCTCGGTGACGTCGGTGGCAATGCCGCACAGGGCATAAATCCGCCCGTCGGGCGAGCGCAAGGGCAACTTCAGCGACCGGTAGGTGCGCAACTGCGGAGGATGCCCCGTCTCCCGCGTCACCTCCTGGGAGACCCGCTCCCCCTCAAGCAGCACCCGGCGGTCGCTCTCCTCCTCCGCAGCGGCGACCTCGGGGGACAGGAATGCCGAAGCCGTTTGCCCCACGATCTCGCTCAGCGACCGGGCCTGTGCCTCGCAAAAGGCCCGGTTGGTGTACTGGTAACGCAGTGCCGGGTCCTTGATGAAAATGGCCACGTCCACGCTGTCCAGGATGGTGTTCAGCCGCTCCTCGCTGGCGCGGCTTTCCCGAACTTGCTGCTGCACCTTGCGTCGGAACCCGTACGCCACGGCCGAAGCCAGCAACAACAAGCTGCCGCCCACACCCAGCGCCCACCACCACCACGTGGGCACCGGGTTCGCCGCAGCCCCATCCCCCCAAAGCTGCTGGTTCCGGTGATAGAAGGAGTCCCGGTCGGCCTTCCACCGACGAAGCTGGGCGTCAATGACGTTGAGCAGCTCGGGGTCCCCCGACCGTGGGGCTGCAAAAAACAGGCGTGATGGCTGAAACACAATGGGCGTGCGCACCGCCCCGTGCCGATGGGCTTGCCACTCGCCGTACACATGGTTGGACAGCACCACGTCGGCCTTTCCCTGGGCCACCGCCTGGAACGCCAGTGCCAGGGTGGCTTCTGGCACCCATTGGACCTGCACCCCAAAGCCCGCCAGCAGCGACTCGAAGTAGGGCCGCTGCGTGCCCCCTTCCAGCACCGCCACACGCAAGCCCCGCAGGTCCAGCACCGACTCAACACGCAGGTTCTTGCGCTGGTACACCTGGGACCAGCTGTGCATCACCGGCTCCTGGTGAAATGCAAAGCGAGTGGCCCGTTCGTCGCTGTAGGCCACGTCAGGCATCAGGTCGAGCTTTCCCTGCTCCAGCAGGCTCAGGCATTCCTGCCATTCACAGGCCACCGCCTGCAAGCGCCACCCTTGCAAGGCTGCCAGTTCCCGGGCCAACGCACCAAACGCACCGCTGGGTTGCCCGTCGGGACCCATGAAGATTTTGGGTGGGTTGTCGTACACCCCCAAGCGAACCACACGCTCCGAGGCCGGAGTTTGTGCCCAGCCCGCCAAGGCCCCCCAGCCGAACACGACCAGGGCCAGGACCACCCGCCAAAGGCGACGCTCAGTTGCGCGCATGGCTGATCTGGACACTTTCCACCCCGGCCACCGCCTGCAACCCGCGAGACAACTCGAACAGGGAACTGGGATCGGGGTGGCTGCGCTGCGCCACCATCACGAAATGCCATGAAATGGTTTCGGCGTTGCGGGTGATCTGCAAGGTGCCCTCGGCCACCGAATACCCCCACGACACCACGCGCTGACGCAGCAGGTTTTCGTCGGGTTCGGTCGACGCCCCAAACACCAGGCTCACGCCCATGGCCCGCCGCGAGGGCAGGCGCATTTCGAGTTTGGGCCCCCACATCATCAGCGAGGCCGACAGCACCGTCAGCAAAATGGCCGCGCCATAAAAGCCAATGCCCACCAGCACCCCAATCGCGGAACTGGCCCAAATGGATGCAGCCGTGGTCAGGCCACTGATGTTCAGGCCCTCCTTCATGATCACACCGGCCCCCAGGAACCCCACCCCCGTCACCACGCCCTGGATGACCCGGGTCGGGTCTGCCCCCGCCAACGGCAGGTTGGCCACCGACGCATGCCCGCCCCACCAGTAGGCCGGAAAACCGGAAAAAACGGTCAAGGCCGCAGACGCCATGCACACGATGCCATAGGTCCGCATGCCCGCCGCACGGCCATGGTAGGAACGCTCATACCCCACCAGCAGGCCCAGACACAAGGCCCCCATCAGGTTCATGAACACCAGCAGGTTCACCTCCAGCATCGCGCCCGACCAGAACGACGCCATGTACGAAGAGGTGAGGTTGTGCATCGGGGTCTCCTGACATCACGGCTGTGCAACATACCCAGCGTTACCATGCTTGGGCTGAACCATTATGAGGGACCCATGAAGGAACAAATCCGAACCATTCTGGCCAACGAGGGCAAGCTGGGCGCTGCGGCTGCTCAGCTGGGCGACGACGACGACCTGTATGCAGCGGGGCTGACCTCGTTCGCCTCAGTGCAACTGATGTTGGCTCTGGAAGACACTTTTGAGGTGGAATTCACGGAAAAGATGCTCAATCGCAAAACCTTCCAGAGCATTGCCAACATCGCGGCGGCCATCGCTGAATTGCAGGGTTGAACACCATGTCCCAAGCCCTTGAGCGCTTGCAGCACCATGTGCTGCCCGTGGCGCACGCGCACGCCGACGATGTCGATGCTGCCGCTCGCTTCCCCACCGAAACCTTCGCAGCCCTGAAGGCCCAGCGTCTCATGGGCGCGCTCATCCCCACCGCGTACGGCGGTGAGGGCCTGGGCCTGCGGCAGGTGGCCGAGCTGTGCTCTGCCCTCGGCCAGGCCTGCGGTTCGTCCGCGCTGGTGTACGCCATGCACCACATCAAGGTGTCCAGCCTGGTGGCGCACGGCCCGGGCAGCGCCTGGCACGAGGCTTTCATGCGCCGCGTCTGCGCCGAGCAGTTGCTGCTGGGCTCCGCCACCACCGAAGGCGGGGGCATTGGCGGGGACCTGCGCAGCTCCATCTGCGCGGTGGAACGGCAGGGCTCAGGGGCCGAAGAAACCTTCACACTCCACAAAGACGCCACCGTCATCTCCTACGGGTTGCAGTCCGACGCCATCCTGATCACCGCCCGGCGTGACCGCGCAGCCCCGGCGTCCGACCAGGTGATGGTGGTGGCCGAAAAGCACCAATACACC
Source organism: Hydrogenophaga soli (assembly GCF_054777695.1). NCBI lineage: Bacteria > Pseudomonadati > Pseudomonadota > Betaproteobacteria > Burkholderiales > Comamonadaceae > Hydrogenophaga > Hydrogenophaga soli. The sequence continues at coordinate 223,179 of NZ_BAAHAK010000003.1, forward strand.
CTGACGCACACCGGCGGGTGGAACACCCTGGGCATGCGGGGCACCTGCTCCGACGGTTTTGCGCTGTCGGTGCAAGCCCCGGCACAGCAGGTCTTCCCGCAACCCTTTGCCGAGATCGCCGCGCAGTCCATGCTGGGCTACACCCATGTGTTGTGGGCGTCGGTTTGGTACGGCATTGCCACCGAGGCCGCCAGCCGTGCCCACGCCATGGTCAAGGCCGACACCAAGCGGCGCGGCCATGTCATGGGCCCCGGGGTGTACCCCACCCCCGGCATGGCCCGCCTGGCCGAACTGACCACCGCCGTGCAGGCCATGAAGGGGGCCATCCTGGGCGGCATTGACCGGCTGGAACGCGCCCTGCGCCAGCCCGACCAACTGGAAAGCGTGAGCTTCCTGGCCGACATGAACACCCTCAAGGTCAACACCTCGCAGGCGGTGGTGGACATCCTCAACCGTTGCATGCTGATCTGCGGCCTGCCCGGATACCGCAACGACAGCCCCTACAGCCTGGGCCGCCTGCTGCGCGACGCCCATTCCGCCCCCGTGATGATCAGCAACGACCGCATCCTGACCAACACGGCCAACCTGTCGCTGATGAACCGCTTCAACAGCCAGCTCTGACCTCTGCCCCCTGATCCCCCCCAGCCGGAGACTCCCCCATGTGCGACACCCAAAACCCGCTGCTCAACCGCCTGCTGTTCTCCGGGCTGCTGATCGACACCGGCGTGGACGGTCTGTATGGCCGCGGCCATGTGTTTGAAGACGTGGTGGAGCGTTTTGACGCCTTCATCACCCGCTTTGGCGGTGACGACGGCGCCACCCGCGTGCGCTTCCCGCCGGGCATGAACCGCGCCCTGTTCGAGAAATCGGGCTACATGAAGGGTTTTCCGCAGCTGGCGGGCACCGTGCACGCCTTCATGGGCAACGAAGCCGACCACCTCCACCTGCTGGGCCAGATGGACGCGGGTGAAGACTGGACCGGCGGGCAGAAAGCCACCGACATCGTGCTCACCCCCGCCGCCTGCTATCCCCTCTACCCCACCGCGGCCAAGCTGGGGGCGATGCCCGCACAAGGCCACCTGTACGACCTGCTGTCGTACTGCTTCCGCCACGAACCCTCGCAAGACCCGGCCCGCATGCAACTGTTCCGCATGCGCGAGTACGTGCGCATGGGCACGGCAGAACAGGTGCTGGAATTCCGGGAAACCTGGATGAAACGCGGCCAAGAGATGATTGCCGCGTTGGGCCTGCCGGTGGAAGTGGACGTGGCCAACGACCCCTTCTTTGGCCGCAAAGGCCGCATCCTGGCCAGCGGCCAGCGGGAACAGGCGCTCAAGTTCGAACTGCTGGTGCCCATCACCAGCACCGAAAAACCCACCGCCTGCCTGAGCTTCAACTACCACCAGAAACACTTTGGCGACACCTGGGGCCTGAAAACCGAAGACGGCGAAACCGCCCACACCGCCTGCGTGGGCTTTGGCATGGAGCGCGTGGCCCTGGCCCTGTTTGCCCACCACGGCACCGACGTGGCGCAATGGCCCGCCTCCGTTCGCCAAGCCTTGTGGGGTTGATGCCGGAGCCCGCATGAACGCCCTTGTCCCCGCACTGGCCGCGCTGGCGGGCCAGCCCCACACCCTGCATGCCCTGCACCACCCCGAGCGGGCCTGGCCGCAAACCAACTGCTCGGTCGACCTGATGGTGGAACTCGTGGCCGCCCATGGCCACGACCCGGTGTGGATGCTGGCCTTCACCCTCATCCAGGACTTCGAGGGCGACCATTTCAGCTTCTTCAAGGTGCCCAGCGACGACATGGAAGCCCTGTACGGCCTGTCCGTCCACGAGCTGGCCGTGTGGGACGACCTGCAAGGCCATGTGCTGGCCCAACTGAACCTGGACCGCGTGGTGCTGGTCGAGGTGGACGGCTACCACCTGCCCGACACCCAGGGCGTGACCTACCGCGAAGCCCATGGCAAAACCACCATCGGCATCTTCGGCATGGACACCGACGCCCGCACCCTGGACTACTTCCACAACGAAGCCCGGGGCCGCCTGCAAGGGGACGACTTTGACGGCGTGCTGCAACGCCAGCCCGGCCAGCAAGGGCTGCTGCTGCCGTACACCGAAATCGTCAAATCCAGCGGGCAAACCCACCCCCAACCCGCGGCAGAAGCCTGGCGGCAGCTGCAACGCCACTGGCAACGCCGCCCCACCCAAAACCCCTTCCGCGCCTACGCACAAGCCCTGCCCCGGCACCTGGAGGTGCTGATGCAGCGCGGACAGGCCTACTTCCACGCCTACGCCTTCAACACCCTGCGCCAGTTCGGGGCCAACTTCGGCCTGATGGCCGCGCTGCTGATCCGCTGGCCCCACACACCCTTGGCCCAGGCGGCGCAACAGGCCGAACACATCGCCAACGAGGCCAAGGTGCTCCAGTTCAAACTGGCCCGCGCCGTGGCCCGCGGCAAGCCCGATGCCCTGGTGGACGGCGTGCTGGCCCTGGCCGATGTGTACGACACCCTCCAGCAGCACCTGGCCCAGGCACTGGCCCCCAACGCGGCAGCCCCCGCACCATGATCCGCCTGGACCACGGCTGGACGCTGTGCGAAACCCCCGCCAATGCGTGGGACCTGCCCCCACTTGGCGGCACTGGCACCGATGCCCATGCGGATACGCAACGCGAGGCCCCAAGCTGGTGGCCCGCCACCGTGCCCGGCACCGCCGCATCGGACCTGGCCGCCGCAGGCCAATACCTTGCGTCGCAGCCGCGCCCCTTGCACGACCACGACCTGTGGTACCGCCACAACCTCACCGGCCACGGCCCCCACCACCTGCGGTTTGAGGGCCTGGCCACCGTGGCCGAGGTGTTTCTGGACGGTGTGCGCCTGGCCCGCCACACCCACATGTTTGCGCCGCTGGAACTGCCCGTCACCCTGCACGGCAACCACACCCTGCACCTGGTGTTCCGCAGCCTGGGCCAGCACCTGCAAACCCTCAAGCCCCCCCGCGCCCGGTGGCGCGTGGCCATGGCCGAACCGGCCCAACTGCGCGCCATTCGCACCACCCTCATTGGCCACCTGCCCAGCTGGTGCCCCCCGGTGGACGTGGTGGGACCGTGGCAACCCGTCACCCTGGTGCAGCCCGACGACGTGACCGACGTGCGGCTTGCCGCCCAGCTCGACGGCGACACCGGCCACCTGCGCGTGCACCTGCGCAGCGCCCGTGCGCTGCACGGCTGGCAGGTGCATTGCCACGGTCAGCACGCCCCGCTGGTGGCCGCAGCGGTGGCGGACGACCCTGCCGCCCGCCCCCTCTGGCAAGCCCAACTCACACTGCCCACGCCTCCGCGCTGGTGGCCACTAGGGTACGGCCCCGCCATCTTGCTGGACGTGACGCTGTGCCCCCCCGACACGCCTGCCAGCCCAGCCCCCACCGCGCCCACAGGCCCTGACACGCCCGCCCCCCCGCTGCTGCGGCCCATGGGCTTGGGCCGCGTGGGTTTTCGCGACGTGACGGTGGACCGCCAGGCCGATGGCAAAGGTTTTCAGCTTCGGGTCAACGGCGTGGCGGTGTTTGCCCGCGGCGCGGTGTTCACCCCCGCCCACCTGCTGGACCCCGCCCACGACGCCGCCAACCAGGCGCAGTTGCACACCCTGGCCCACCTGGGGGTGAACATGGTGCGCCTGCCCGGGCCGCTGAGCTACATGGGGCCGGGCTTTTTCGACACCTGCGACACCCTGGGCCTGATGGTCTGGCAAGACCTGATGCTGGCCAACTTCGACTACCCCTGGGCCGACCCCGGCTTTGCCGCCGACCTGCTGCAGGAACTGGACGCCCAGGTGGCCACCCGGGCCGGACACCCCAGCCTGGTGGTGGTGTGCGGCGGCAGCGAGATTCACCAACAGGCCGCCATGCTGGGCCTGCCCGAGGCCAAGCGCCGCATCCCCTTTTTGGAAGACACCCTGCCCGCCTGGTGCGCCACCCACTGCCCGGGCCGCGTGGTGCTGCCCAGCACCCCGTGGGGCGGCGCGTTGCCGTTCTCGGTGCGCGAAGGCGTGTCGCACTGCTTTGGCGTGGGCGCCTACGAGCGCGACCTGGGCGACGCCCGCCGCACCGCCCCCCGCTTTGCCGCCGAATGCCTGGCCCTGGCCCACGTGCCCGAACCCGTGTCGCTGCACGCCCTGGGCGTGCCCGCCGTGCACCACCCCGACTGGAAGGCCGGCGTGCCCCGCGACCGCCACGCCAGCTGGGACTTTGAAGACACCCGCGACCACTACCTGCAACGCCTGTTCCAGGTGGACCCCCAGGCACTGCGCCGCACCGACGCGCAGCGCTACCTGGCGCTGTCGCGCGCCGTGTCGGCCCACGTGCTGCACCAAACGCTGGCCGAATGGCGGCACCCCGGCTCGCCCACCGCAGGGGCGCTGGTGTTCACCTCCACCGACCTGCGCACCGGCGCAGGCTGGGGCCTGCTGGCCGTGGACGGCGAACCCAAGGCCGCGGCCCAGGGTTTTGCCCAGGCCGCCCAGCCCCTGGCCCTGCTGCTGACCGACGAGGGCAACGACGGGCTGGACATCCACCTCGTCAACGACCACCCCCACGCCCACGCCTTCACCCTGCACGTGGCGCTGCTGCGCCAGGGCCGTCAGCCGGTGGCCGAAGGCAGCCTGCCCGTGCAGGTGCCTGCGCATGGGCACCTCAGCCTCAACGCCACCGAGGTGCTGGGCGCGTTTGCCGACGTGACCTACGCTTACCGCTTCGGCCCGCCCGCGCACGACGCCGTGGTGGTGACCGCCACCCCCGAGGCTTCCGAACCCTCCGAGCCCCTGCAGGCCGTGCACTTCCCCCTGGGGCTGAACACCGACCGCACCGAGCTGGGCCTGAGCGCCCACCTGGTGTCCACCCCCCAAGGCTGGTGCCTGGAACTCAGCACCACCACGCTGGCCCGGTTTGTCCACATCCAGGACGACAGCCACCGCCCGCGGCACAACCACTTCCACCTGGTGCCCGGCCACCCGCGCCGGGTGCCCCTGCACCCCCGCCCCGGCAGTACCCCCACCCCGCCCCAAGGCACCGTGCACGCGCTCAACGGCCTTCAGGCCGTGGCCTATGGTGGCGCGCCATGACGCCCACCACCCTGCACGCCGTGGCCTGGGGCCGCAGCCGGGGCTGGCTGCACCGCCCCGCGGCTGAAACCCCACGGCAAGAACCGGTGCTGATGTTCGGCCCCCACGGGGCTGAAGACCTGTGCGCCCGCCACAGCCTGGCCTGCCTGGCCGACCAACTGGCCCACCAAGGCCACTGGGTGCTGCGCGTGGACCTGCCAGGCACGACAGACGCCCTGGGCAGCCTCACCGACCCCGCGCTGTGGCCCGAGTGGATAGACGCGGGCGTGGACGCCCTGCGCCTGCTGCTGGCCCAGGCCCAAACCCCCACCGCCTGTGTGCTGGGCCACCGCCTGGGTGCCCTGGTGGCCCTGGCCTGCGTGGAACAGGCCAGCCAGCAAGGCTTGACCGTGCCCCGCCTGGCCCTGCTGGCCCCGGTGCTCCAAGGCCGCCAACACCTGCGCGAGCTGCGCACCCTGGCCGACCCGGGCGCCACCGGCCTGCAAGTGACCGGCATCGCCTGGGGCGACGAGCTGCAAAGTGCCCTGTCTGCGGTGGACGCCACCACCCGCCCGCCCCCACCCGGCGTGGCCCAGGTGCTGGTGGGCCTGGCCCAACGCTCCAAGGCCTGGACCCAGTTTGAAGCCCTGTGGGCCCCCGCCACCCAGCTCACCACCGTGCCCTACGACGACCTGGACCAGCACATCGGCAACCCCTTGTTCAGCCGCCCGCCCGTGGCGCTGTGGCAGGCCTTGGCCGAGTGGCTGCACCAGCCCCACCCGGCCCTCGACGCGCCCGCCAACACCCATGGCACCTGCGCAACGGCACCGCCCCTGCCCCTGCCCAGCGCCCGCTTGGCCGACACCGGCTTTGTGGAAACCGGCCTGCTCATCCCGGGCGAAGCGCCCATGGCCGCGGTGCTGTGCGAAGCCACGGCCAGCCCCGCCCACCCGGCGGCAGGGCCGCGCCCCGTGGTCATCCTGTGCAACACCGGGCGCAACCCCCACCACGGGTGGTCGCGCAGCTGGGTGGACCTGGCCCGCACCCTGGCGCAGAACGGCTGCCACAGCCTGCGCTTTGACCTGCCCGGCGTGGGCGACAGCCTGCCGCTGCCCCAGCCCCCGCAAGAGCTGCTGTACAACGACCAGATGCTGCCCCACCTCCAGCGCGTGGTGGACCACCTCAGCCACACCCACCCCAGCCACCCGCTGGTGCTGGTGGGCACGTGCAGCGGGGGTTACCTGGCCTTTCACCACGCCCGCACCGACCCGCGCATCCGCCACCTGCTGCTGGTCAACGTGCAAAAGTTCGTGTGGGTGCCGGGCACCTCGCTCGAAGCGGTGATGCGCAGCACCACCCGCTCGGCCCACGCCTACGGCCAACTGGCCTTGCAAGCCGACACCTGGAAACGGCTGCTCCAGGGGCAGGTGAACTGGCAAGGCATTGCCGCCAAATTCGGCCACATGGCCTGGGCACGGCTGCAAACCCTGGGCCGCCGCCTGCGCCGTGCCACCCTGCGGTGGCTGCACGCCCCCCAGGCCGACACCTGGCCCACCGACCCCCACGAACGGGTGCTGGAAGGCTTTGCCCGCATGGCCCAACGCGGCACCCGGGTCACCGTGGTTTACAGCGAAGACGACGGCGGGCGTGACGAATTCGCCCACTACTTCGGCCCGCAGGGCCAGCGCTTCACCCGCCTGCCCCACACCCGAATGACCCTGGTAGCGGGGGCCGACCACCTGCTCACCGCCCCCGACGCCCGGCGGGTGATGCACGCCGAGGTGCTGCAAGCCTGCCGTGCGCTGATGTGAGGCGGCCCCCCCGCCGCTCAGCCGCTCAGCCCACCCAGCGCCGCCACAGGCGCACCAGCAGCGGCGGGTGGTGCAGGGTGTACGACTTTTTCACACGCTCGGGCACATGCCACACCGCGCTGTTGCCCTGGTGGAACACCGCCGTTTCCCCGGGGTGGATGGTGAACTGCTGGCCGCGGTAGGTCACCTGCACCTCGCCCTCCAGCAGGTAGACCACCTCGTCGGCCTCGAAATGCCATTCGAAGGTGCTGGGGCCGTCACACGCCCAGATGCCGCTGCCGGAATGCCGCCCCGGCGAATCGGTGTAATGCGCCGCCCGAAACGCAGGCCGCCCCGCCTGCACCGTGGCCGGGGCATCGGCCAGCGGCTGCAAAGGCATGGGCTGGGCCACCGCAGGCGTTTGCAGGGGCAAGGCCCGCACATAACGCGCCGCATCCAACACCTGCGTGCCCGCCACGGTGAGCACGCCGCCCACAGCCATGGCCATCACCCAGCGCCCCATAGACCCGATTTGATTTGACATGTGTTGGTATCCAATCAATAGCAAACTTTTCTTATACAGAAAGCGGTAGGTAGCAAAAAAGTATCAAAAACTAAGCACACCAGTGGGCTTGCACTGTGCGCTGAGAAAACACGGGAAAACACCGCCGTCTGCCCGCCGCCCCCCGATTCCATGGACCCATCTACCGCAGCTCAACGCCTCACCTCAGACCGCCTGGGCCTGCCCCATGAAAGGATCGGATGGCGGCTTTGCACGATCTCACCTGACTCGTTAGGAAGGTGATTCATAAACTTCGGCTTCCTCGCCAAATTCCAAAACTGCCGCCGTTCGAACAAGTGCAGGATATGCGAACCAGTACTGAACCGCCCCGAGGCGGTTCAAGCACTGACCTGCCGCCCATCTGATTACATGGTTAACTCCTTGCCTGCAATTGCACAAAAGCGGCCTCAGAGCAAGTCCATGAGCTCCTGCGCCAATCCAACCCTCAGCTTTCGCAGAAGAGCCCAAGGGCGTTGAATCTTCGAGCGACCGTCTGACGAGAGGACGCTTCCCCATTGGTCGAGTTGGTCGGCATACAGATGGACCTGATTCGCCTTGCGCACCGCGCTCACAAGCACCACTTCGTCGGGCAAGAGGACTCGCTGCAGCCGTGGCAGCTTGGCAGCCATGCCCAGTCCTGCGGGGTCGAAGTCGAAGTAGGCCCAAACCGGTGCGCTGCTAGCTTCCAGCAGACGTGACACTAGATCTGCCCTGAAGACCCCATCACCCCGAAAGATGGCCAGCACATCCAGCTCCTGGTATTCGATCCAGAGGTTGCGCTCCAAAAACCGAAGGCTCTCGAGGTTCTCGACCACGAGAAGTACGTCGGCGCGAATCTCGCATACCTGTTCCAGGGTGAGCACTTGGTAGCCCACTGACGGCACGGGGTCGCCCTTGTATTCACAGCGACCGTGGGCTGCTTTGACGGCGATAGAGTCTTGGTGGGGTGGTAGGGTGCCAGCTTTCTCCTGCGACGGGTTGTTCAATCCCGCCTGCGATCGCCGTAGCGCCTGCGCAGCAGGCTCAATGGCAATGCCGGCAATCGTCAACATCTGACGCGCACGATCGGCATCAGCTTGGCAGAACTCGAAACGGCTCCCAATGTGCTGGCCCATGCCAAAGTGACGACAGAAGTGCTGAGACGCCTGGGAAGCTCCCTTTTGTCCGGCCCCCTTGGCTACCAAGTCTTGCAGAAATGCAATATCGCGTGAAGAAAGGCTCATGAGTTCAATCCATCCGATCGAGAGTCCTGTCGACAAGCGTGGGCATCCGTAAACATGTCGTTGTACTCCCCTGGTGTACGCGGACGGGCCACCACCTCAACTTGTAGTCCGGTAGAGGCCATCTGAGCGCAGGCGTAGAGCAGCCACTCCTCGTCTGTGACAGTTCGCTCCAAGCCGAAGGTTTCTCCAAAACGTTCTCGCCACTCCAGTAATGATGCGGGTTGTTCGTTGTCGTGATGATCGAGGCTTCGGATGTGCACAACGTAAGCATCGATGAGTTCGTCTATCGGATCGACCTCAGGCTCGACAACTGCCTGGGTAGTGTTGAGCACCTCTGGTGACTCGATAGGATCAGGTTTGGGCGTGATGGTGATGGGCGGAAGGCGCTTGGCCCCAGCAAGGATCCCTTGAGTGACAGCAATGTCGTTGTCGGAGACATCCACGTTCCAGGTGGCCACCAGCCCGACCGGTGTGACCATGCGCTCTGCAGCTTCGGGCGTGACGTCCAGCTCAAAGCCGTCGCTCATCCTGTTCTTCGACAGCCATAGCGCCACGTTGGCAAGGTTGCGCTGGCGCTGCTCGATCTGGCGCAGCGCGAACAGGTTCTTGGAGACAACGCGCTGGATGTCACCAATGCGGGCGGTCCAGTCGGTCAGGCGGGAGAGGATTCGGACATTGAGCAGTCGGCGCACCTCGGGCAGTTGCAGTCCGACAGCCTCTTGCTCCATTTCCTGGACCTTCGCGTTCAGACTCACGATCTGACGGCTGAAGCGGCGCACCTCCGCGACGTAAAACTTGTTTTCGCGAATCTTGCCCGCCACGGAATCCACGTCACCGAAGTTTGTCGTGACCTTTGCACTGAGCATCTGCAGGTTCTGGTCCATGAAGAACCCGATCCTCACGACCGCCTCGTCCAGCCTGTCCATCGCCCTATCTGCATCGCGTACTGAGCCCTCCCGGCGAAACTCGCGCAGGTTGTCGAACTCCAGCCGCAGTTGCCGGATCGGCATGTCCAGCTGGGCCAACTGACGAAAAGCGCCGTAGCTGACAACGTAGTCCCCGATGAACTCGCGTAGCAGGGGATTGAGGTAGTACGTGTCCTCGTCAACGGGCATAAGTGCACGCATGCGGATGAGTGCGTCCACACCCTTGTTGCGCTTGCCGCCAGTGGATACGGGCCCCTTGATGGCCTCGCTCACCAAGTCGCTGTGATCCGCCAGCGCCTTGAGCAGCTGCTGGATCAGGTTCGGCGCCTCAATCACCCACGGCTCCCAGGATCAGCTTCGTGATCGCTGTTTGCTGCACGAAGGAGGTCACTTTGCGGATCTGAGGCTTCGTCCTCGGCAAGGTCCGCATCGGCCAGTGCGTGGTCCGTGAGCTCCGGAACGTTTTCCACCAGGTACTGCATGACGGCATGCAGATGGTCAACTTTCCCTGTTATCTGGTAGGTCTCTGTCGAGGAATTGGATAGGACAAGGTAGCCATCGGTTCGCAGCCGCTCAAGCATCTTGCGCAGCAGCTCGTTGTTCGAGAGTCGGGCGTCTGCCCCTGGAATACGAAGTTCGCGAAGTCGGCTCACCAGGGTGGTGTCCTCGTTGACCTTGATGAGGATGTCGGCCAGCTGGACGTAGTCGCCTGGAACACCGCGGAAGCCCTCTTTGGCCAGACGCACCAGATTGAGCATCTCCACCAGCAGACCATAAACGTCGCGGAACCGCGCAAGGTCTGCCTTGACCTTGTTGACCTGTTCGTTCGTGTGCACCTGCAAGGGCGCCACAAAGAAAGCTCCATCAGCGCCCAGTCGAGACAGGCGTCGGTCGATGTTCTGCAACCATTGGTCGACCCGCTCAGGCTCACCGGCATCACTCAGGTCTGCGTAGGCTTCGGGGAAGGCGTATTGACATACGAAGTGGCCAGCGAGCAATGTGTTGAGGGTCTCAGGCTTCATGGGCAACTCCTGAAGACATCTCAACACCTTGATGCTGTGGCTCCGCGTGAGCCCGTTTTCCTGACCTGGCCTGCGGCGCAAACATTCCGATAGAGCCGCGGTCTTTGAAGACGTAGCGGCGGGCAAAGTGGCGGAACTCGGCATGGGTGAGGGTGGGCGAGGCGGTTACCGGATCTATTCGGTTCTCGCGCAGCGTGTCCATGAGACCCTTGAAGTTGCCCGGGTCGAACTTGCCGACCTCGTCGCTGATCCAGGGGATGTAGATGTCGTTGTCGCCCCGGATCATGTTGAGCATGCCCACGAGGAGGCTGATCAGGATGATCGCGTTGATGCCGGTGGAAGAGATGTGCTCGAGATCAGCCGGCCGACTGAAATGACGGGTTTGGCCGTTGACCGTCACGCTGCCCTTGAGGTCCACGTGCGCAGCAAGGTCCAGCTCCACCGTGGAGTCCTGGCGCAACAGCTGCAGGAACTTGGTCAAAGCGCTCGCCGTCTGGGCGTCTGGCAACTGGGCTCGATCATTGACCGCCGAGCTCGTCTCGTGTGCCCGGGCGACTTTGTCGATTTCATCGATCTCCCGCATGAGCGAGAGCTCGGCGAAGTTGGAGACGATCGCGACCTTGAGGCTCTCGATGCGGTGGAACTGGGCCACGTTCAGGCCGCGCTGCAGCTCCTTGTTGAAATGGTTGACCTCGCTCTCGAAACGGGTGATCACCCCTCGGAACTGCCGAACCTGATTCAAGATCGTGGTCACGTCGTTGATGACGTTGGGCAGCACCTGTCGCTTCAGGCCATCGTAGATGGCGCACAGCTCGGCGGCCTTGCCCACGAGCGACATCTCGCCGGGCAAAGCGTCCAGGCTGCGCTGGACATAGTCGGCCACAGAGCTTGTTTGACCAGTGAGTTGATCGCGGATAGGCGCATGCCGCCTACGGATCAGTGCTTCGCTGCCCTCGACCTGCGATCTTGCGCGGTTCAGACGTGCACGCAGATCTTCCAGGCTCTGCTCAGGATCCACGTCTCGCCAAGTCACCTCGCTCAATCCGCACTCGTCGAGCATGCCCTTGACGACGCTGATCTCTTCGATGAGCTTGCGCTCAAGCGACTCCAGTTTTTCCACCTCTTGCGTCAGCCGCTCCAGCTCCCGCTTTGCCTTTGCTTCGCACTCGGTGTACGCAGTTCGGGCTTTTTGATGTTCACTTTGCGCGCTGCTGGCGGTCGAGTTGAGCTTGACCAGGATCTGATCGCCACCCTCGTTGAGCCACTGCCGCCACAGATCCACCGTAGGGCGGCGAGCGGTGATGGTGCGTATCTCGTTCCTGAGGTCGTTCGCCTGCTTACGAATCTCAGCGAGCCGGACGGGATCAACGCCTGCAGCGTTCAGACTCGCATCGCGGTCGGCTTCAAGGGACTTGACGGAAGTCTCGCCTTTGGCTTCTGCATCTCGCGCCTCTTGCTCGATGGAATCGATGGCTTGGTTCATCGCATCCCTATGCTGGCGAAGCTCTTCGTCGAGCGATGCGGCGACCTCACTTCGAGCAGTTCTGAGTTGGCTCGCCCCATTGGTCAACTGGCTGCGAAGTTCACGTAGCTGATCGGCGAGCTCTTGTGCCCGCTGGGTCCCGTTCCGCTTCAGCTCTGCGACCTCAATGCGGCATTGTTCGTCAGCGTCCGCTTCCTGTTTACGCGCGCTGTCTTGGCGCGACACAGCGATCGAATGCTCGGCTTGAGCCTCATCCAACGACGTCTTTTTCTTCCGAGCGTTCTCTGCGGCTTGCTGAAGCAGCTCTTTATCCTCAACCAGGCGACCTCTGGCTGCAGCGAGCGTGCTCTCGGCTTGGGCGAGCGCCTGGCGCAACTGCGCATCGTCCGACCAGATGGGCTGAGAGATGGCCGTGGTGCCCATCTGCCAGCCGAATGCCGTACCAGGATCGGCATTGGGGTGGTGCGTCGGGGATAGATCGGTGCGTGAGAGCAACGAGGGATCCAGGATCTTGGCGAGATCCGCTTTCCAGGCTTCGTCAGGGTGTGAGCGAAGAGCGCTCAGCAGGGTCCCGTCGGCGGGGTTCAGGCGGGACTGAGCCTCAACCACGTCCGACTGAGCGCCTTTGATTCGTTGTTCGGCTCTTTCGACTACGCCGTCAGCATCGCCTTGCTCGCGGACTGCGCGCTCCCACGCCGACCTTGCTCTAGCGAGAGTATCCGTGGCTTCGAGCAAGCGTTGATCGGCCGCTCGAACCAATACTCGTGCGTCCGCTTGGGCATCAGAAGCCGTGCGGCTGGGTTGAGCTGCCTCGATCTGTGCATCAAGCTTGGCCTTGCCTTCGACCAGATGGTCGATCTGTAGCTTGAGATCGGCTTCAATGGCTGCGAATTCTGCCGTCAAGCCTTCCTCCTGCACCTTCGATGCCTTGCGAAGGGCATCCTCCGCATCCTTTGCGCGGGACCGGATGTCGTCCTTCGACGCCCGAAGCCGGCTGGCAGCGTCCCTCGCTGCGTGTCGGGCGTCGTTGACGAGATTGGTAAATCGAACTTCAATGTCGGCTGACTTGCCGGACATCGCCTCTGCACTGGAGTCGAGGCCCTGAAGCGTGACCTGCATCTGATCCAGTCGATCGAGGGCGCGAGCCCATTCCTGGACCTCCGATAGATGAAGCGCCCCCCGGCGTGCATCTTCTTCGCGCACTTTGTTGGCGCAGGCATCCTTGTGGTTGGCTGCCCTCTCGACATCTGCTTGCAACGTCTCTAACGTTTGCTGGGACTGAACATTGTGTGCATTCATGTCGCTGCGCGCTTGTTTGAGCGAGTCTTGGGCCGCAGCCAACCGCTCACGGCGCAGCTTGAGTGCGGGAGCAACCTCCAAGCGGACGGCGCGAAATGCCATCTCTGCTTGGTTGTGTTGTTCGAGTCCATCGCGAAGCAGCCCGACATCCTTGGCCATGCCGAAGGCGAGGTCCAAGGCACTGCGATCGCGCAGCCAACGAGTGATCTGATCTTTGCTCTGGCGCAGTGTGACTTTCTGTCGACTGGGGGCATCGCCATGCGTGTTCAGACGCTCTTGGACGATAGTGATGGCCAAGCGAACAAAGTCCTTGAAGTCCAGCCGTTCCTTGGCAACCGCTGCGATCAAACGATCCAAGTTGGTGAGGCGTGTTCCGAAGCCATAGACCACGCTCATGCGACGCAAAGCCTTGGCGTCTTGCGTTCTTGCCTCAGTCCCCAGGATCACCGCCCGGTACTCAGCAATATCGAGTTGGCGAGAACATTCGACCCCCATGGAGAAATAGGCGTCCACCATCTGCTTGTCATCACAGAAGATCTGACGTCCTTGCTCATCGGAACGCAGGAAAGCCTCCTCTCGAAAGCCTCCGTTGATGAAGCGGTAAACCGGTCTGTGATCGTTGTCGGTGCGACGCAAGACGGTGCAGCGCAAGTCGTGTGCTTCATCTGCGCCGCACTGGTACTCGTAGACGATCGCGCTGTAGGGCATGGGCAGTACGAACTTGAGCATTGGCTCACGCCCGCCGACGGCCTCTGTGATCTGGCTTGGAAGAGTGCCAAAAAAAAGTGGGAAGAGCTCGAGCGTCGTGGTCTTGCCAACCGCGTTCTCACCAGTAATGGAAGCACCGCCTCGCGGATCGATCTCATTGATGCTGGCCGAAGTGAAGTTGCCACTCGTGCGCGTGTTCACCAGCAACATTCGTCGAAGTCGAGAAGTCAATTGCTTTATCTCCTACCTGTCATTTCGAAATGAATGGACGCCGTGCCGCATCGCATGGATCTGGGGACACGATCAGAACAAGAGCAAACACCAGTTCAGAATAGCCAAAAAAGCAGCCAGTACGAGCCATCGCCTTGTGAATGAGAGCGCCAGTCAGTTGACGTTGATTCACTCGGGTTCGAGCAGAGATCCGTTTCACGTTTCGCCCCAACTCAATGCATCCCGCAGAACCTGCGGAATCGAACGGACGGTGTGGAATGTTCTGGTCACGATTTCCTCCTGAAAGTGTCGCCCTGCACGTTCTCCGGCGCAGTTCTTTTGGCCCCACCAATGTAAAGGCTGCCACGGCCACGGCCACGGCCCCGGCGCTGGGGCTGATTGCCACCGCACCAGCCAAAACCTCATACCAAAAGTGCACCTAGCTCTTGATACACAAGTGCAAGCAGCTACAAAAAGTGAACCATCCTCCCAGCCCCACTGTGTACCGCTCACCACACCCGCGGCGCTGACATGCACGCACACCGAGGTGTGAACAGCCCCCAAAAACACAAACGCCCTGGAACCCAGGGCGTTTGCATTCACTCTCGTTTTAATAGCTGCCTACGCTTTATTTAAAAGCGCAAGAGGCCAAAAACATTCACAACATCACACCAGCAGCGCGTTCACGCGGCGCACGTAGGCGGCGGGGTCTTCGGGCAGGCCGCCTTCGGCCAGCAGGGCCTGGTCGAACAGGATGTGGGCCAGGTCGTCGAAGTGGCTGGAGCCGTCCAGCTTTTTCACCAGCGCGTGTTCGGCGTTCACTTCCAGAATGGGCTTGCTGTCCGGGGCCTTTTGCCCAGCGGACTTGAGCAGGCGCGCCAGCTGGTTGGACATGTCGTGGTCTTCCACCACCAGGCAGGCGGGGGAGTCCACCAGGCGGGTGGTCACGCGCACGTCCTTGGCCTTGTCCTTGAGGGACTCCTTCAGCTTGTCCAGCACGGGTTTGAAGGTTTCGGCGGCGGCTTCGGCGGCCTTTTTCTCTTCTTCGTCTTGCAGCTTGCCCAGGTCCACCGCGCCCTTGGCCACGCTTTGCAGCGGGGTGCCGTCGAAGTCGTGCACGTAGGACAGGGCCCACTCGTCCACGCGGTCGGTCATCAGCAGGACTTCAATGCCCTTTTTCTTGAACACTTCCAGCTGCGGGCTGTTCTTGGCGGCGGCCAGGCTGTCGGCGGTGATGTAGTAAATGGCCTCTTGGCCTTCCTTCATGCGGGCCTTGTAGTCGGCAAAACCCACGCTCACCGTGTCGGTGCTGGTGGAGGCAAAGCGCAGCAGCTTGGCGATCTTGTCGCGGTTGGCAAAGTCTTCGCCCAGGCCTTCCTTCAGCACGGCGCCGAATTCGGCGTAGAAGCGGCTGTACTTGCCGGCCTCTTTCTCGGCGGCGGCCTTGTCTTCGGCGCTCAGCACGTCGACAACATCGTTGCTTTGGCCGTCGGCCCCTTCAGCGCTGGGCAGTTGGTCTTTCTTGGCCAGGTCTTCCAGCATGGACAACACGCGGCGGGTGTTGCCTTCGCGGATGGCCTTCACGTCGCGGCTTTCCTGCAGCAGCTCGCGGCTGACGTTCAGCGGCAGGTCAGCCGAATCGACCACGCCCTTGACCCAGCGCAGGTAGGAGGGCATGAGGGCCTCGGCGTCGTCCATGATGAACACGCGCTTCACGTACAGCTTGAGGCCGCCCTTCTTGTCGCGGTTCCACAGGTCGAACGGGGCCTTGGCCGGGATGTACAGCAGCTGGGTGTACTCGGTGCTGCCTTCCACGCGGTTGTGTGTCCAGGCCAGCGGGGCCTCCTGGTCGTGGCTGATGTTCTTGTAGAAGTCGGCGTACTGCTCTTCCGAAATGTCTTTCTTGGCGCGGGTCCACAGGGCGCTGGCGGAGTTGACGGCTTCCCACTCGTCTTTCTGCACGTACTCGCTTTTCTCCTGGTCCCACTCTTCCTTTTGCATGAGGATGGGCAGGCTGATGTGGTCGGAGTACTTGCCGACGATGGATTTCAGCTTCCAGTGGCTGAGGTACTCAGATGCATCCTCACGCAGGTGCAGGATGACGCTGGTGCCGCGGGCGGCGCGGGTGATGGTTTCCACCTCGAAGTCGCCGGTGCCACCGCTGATCCAGCGCACGCCTTCTTCGGCCTTCAGACCGGCGCGGCGGCTTTCCACGGTGATCTTGTCGGCCACGATGAAGCCGGAGTAAAAGCCCACACCGAACTGGCCGATGAGCTGGGCGTCCTTCTTCTGGTCGCCGCTCAGGCGGCTCATGAAGTCCTTGGTGCCGCTCTTGGCGATGGTGCCCAGGTGGTCGATGGCCTCCTGCGCGCTCATGCCAATGCCGTTGTCGGTGATGGTGAGGGTCTTGGCCTCTTTGTCGAAGGCCAGGCGCACTTCCAGGTTGGGCGCGTCTTCGTACAGGGCGTTGTTGTTGAGGGCCTCAAAGCGCAGCTTGTCGCAGGCATCGGAGGCGTTGGAGACCAGCTCGCGCAAAAAGATTTCCTTGTTGGAATACAGCGCGTGGGTCACAAGGTGCAGCAGCTGGGCCACTTCGGCCTGGAAGTTCAGGGTCTGTTTGCTCATGGTGTCGTTCAACAAAAAAAACGGCGAAATCGGGCAGTGGCAGGGCCACCGGGTGGCGGCGGCCACAGGGGCCTGTGCCGCCAAGGCGCTGAAGTGGGGACGGTCAGGCCGGTTTCAAGCCCTGGCGGTGGGTGGCGTGGCCAGCCAGGTGCGCAGCTGCTGCGCCACCGCTGGGCTGCTCAGCAAGCCCAGGTGGCCCAGCTTGTGAAACACCCGCTGGTGCCCCGCCCCGAAGGCCAGCATGCGGCGCGGGTCGGTGTGCTGGCCCAGCGCGCTGCGCAGCGGCACCAGGCCGTCGCCCACCAGCCGGTCGGCCAGCAGGCCGCGTTGCGGGGCCAGCGTGGCCGCCACGGCAAAACAGGCCACGCCCGGCGGCAAGGGCACCTGTTGGCCGGAGGCGGTCACCCGCCCGTGGCGCAAGTCGGTGATGCCCGCGCTGCGCACCCGGCCCAGCGCCGCAAACGGCGCGGTGAAGCGGGACAGCCCGGGCGCCTGGGCCAGAAAGGTGTCCACCCAGGCCCCGGCCTGCTCCAGCGGCGAACCGTGGTGCGGCGTGCCCAGACACACCAGGTGGCTGAGGTGGGGCAACCATGCGGCCCCGGCCTGCTCTGCCACTTGGCAGGCGCTGCGGGCCACCAGCCCGCCCATGCTGTGGGCCACGATGCGCAGGCTTTGCACCGGCATCGGCCAGTGCGCCACCAAATCCTGCAACACCTCGGACAGGCGCTGGCCGTTGTCGGCCACATGCAGGCCGGTGTTGTAGCGCAGGTACAGCGGGGTGCAGCCCAGCGCCTGGGCCAGCACCGCGCCATGGTCGTGCCCGTGGCGCAGCCACTGGTGGTCATTCATGCACAGGCCGTGGATCAGCACCAGCAGGTGGGGCGAGGGGTTGGCCACGGGCAAGGCCAGTCCCCCTGGGCCCTGCACCGTCATGTCCAACGCCAGCGGGTTGTGGGTGGCGGCCAGGTGGTCGCCCAGCACCCCGTTCAGGATGGCGATGACCTGTTGGCGCTCGGAGCCGTCGGGCTGGGCGGTGGCGTCGGGGGGCAACAGGGCTTGCAACACCCGGTCCAGCCCCAGGCCCACCAACAGGCTGGTGTTGCGGATGCTGCGGTACACCAGCCCGGTGAGCCCGGTGGTGCGCCCCGGGGCGGTGGGCAGGCCCATGCTGCGGTGCACCGCGTGGTGCACGCCCTCGGTGATGTTGACCACGCCTTGCGTGGCCGCAGACGCCAGCTGAACCGCCGCCCGCAGGTCAGAAGGTTTCATGGGCACCCAGGTAGCGCCACTGCCCGGCGGGCAGGTTGCCCAACACCACGTTGCCCATGCGGATGCGTTTGAGGCCCACCACCTTCAGGCCCACCTGCTCGCACATGCGGCGGATTTGCCGCTTCTTGCCCTGGCGCAGCACAAAGCGCAACTGCTCGGGGTTTTGCCACTCCACCTGGGCGGGTTTGAGGGCTTCGCCGTCCAGGCTGAGGCCATGGCGCAGCAAGGCCAGTTGCTCCTTGGGGAAGATGGCCTGCACGTCGGTGCTCACCTCGCCCTGCACGGTGGCGTAGGTCACGCGCACCAGGTATTCCTTTTCGGTGTCGGAGTCTTCACCGATGAGCTGGCGGGCCACCCGCCCGTCTTGCGTCAGCACCAGCAGGCCCACGGAGTCGATGTCCAGCCGCCCCGCCGGGGCCAGCCCCTTGAGCTGATGGGCGTTGAAGCGGATGCGGCTGGTGTCGCCCGACCAATGGGTGCGCGGGTTGATGAGGGTGACCGCCGGGGGGTGGCCGTCCTCGGCCTGCGCCGACACAAAACCCACCGGCTTGTGCAACAGGATGGTGACCTGCTGCGCCTGCTCGCCCTTGGCCTGGGGCGCAATGTCGATGCGGTCCAGCGGCTGCACCAGCTGGCCCATGACGGCCACCTCGCCATTGACGGTGACCCAGCCTTTTTCAATCCAGGCATCGCCCTCGCGGCGCGAGCACAGGCCCAGCTCGGCCATGCGTTTGTTGAGGCGGATGCCCTCGGCAGCGCCGGTGACCCGCACCGCCTGGCCCGACGCGGCGGGCACACGGACAGCCGCGGGCGCGGGTGCTGGCGCGGCTCTTGGAACCGGGGCGGTGGCCGCAGCGGCCACGGGGAAACGGGCAGGCTGTTGGGGCCGCCGGGCATCAGGCCGTGCAGGCTGCGGGCGCTGGGGTGGCTGCGGCCTGCCCCGGGCAGGGCCAGCACCAGGACCCGAGCGGGGGCCGGCGCTGGGGCCAGAGCGGGGGCCGGTGCCGGGGCCAGGGCGCGCAGCGGCGGGTGGGGCCTTGGGCCATTCGGCAGCGGGGGGAGGTGCGGATTCGCTCTTGGCGGCCTGCAGGCGTTGCAGGGCCTGTTGGCGCTGTTGACGCAGCTTTTGCTGCTCAGGGCCCAGGCCCAGGGGTTTGCGTTCGGTCATGGGGGGATTGTCGGGGCAATGGGCCCCGTTGCCCTCTGCTATCCTGTCCCGCCCCCCCGAATCCCCCACTCCCTGCGCCCGGTCACCGTGTGAGCCTTGCCCAAGTTCCTTCATCCGACACTGCTCAGCCCCTTCGGGTGGAGGAGTGCCTGGGCGTGGACGCTTTCCGGGCCGTGCAGACCGACTGGAACACCCTGCTGCACCGCCTGCCCGGCCCCCTGCCCTTCCAGACACCCGCCTGGGCACAGGCCTGGATCAGCAGCTTTGGTGTGCGCCGCCTGTTGCGCCAGGACGAACCGCTGCTGTTGCGGGTGACCCAAGGCCCGCGGCTGGTGGCCCTGGCCCCCATGGTGCGCACCCGCTACCGGCTGTGGCCGCTGGGCCCCGCACTGGTGTTTGACCGCCCGGTGGGGGCCGACCCCAACCTGACCGAGCTCAGGGCCCCCCTGATCGAACCCGGCTGCGAGGCCGCGGTGGCCCAGGCGCTGCTGGCACGCGCCCGCCGGGTGTGGGGCTGGCACAAGCTGGAGCTGCCCGCCGCAGCGCTGGAGGCCACCCTGGCCCCGCTGGACCCCGCCCGTGTGCACCGCCACCGCCTGACGCCCATGTTCTGGCTGACGCTGCCCGACAGCTGGGAGGTCTTTCGCACGGGGCTGAAGCGCAACATCAAGGAGTCCCTGCGGCGCTGCTACAACTCGCTGGCCCGCGAGGGCAAGACCCCCCGGCTGGAGGTGGTGAGCGGTGCCGCCGCCATCGAGGGCCTGCTGCCCCTGTTCTGGCAACTGCACAGCCAGCGCTCCCAGCGGCCCGACACCGTGCCCCACCCCGACTATTTCGCACAGCCCCAGCACCGTGAGTTTCTGCGGGCGCTGCTGCAACAGGCCGAGGCCGAGACCGATGCCACCCTGCAACCGCTGATGTTTGTGCTGTGGGTGGACCAGGAGCGCGTGGCCCTGCGCCTGGGGTTTCGCACGCCGGGCAGCCTGTACCTGTACTACTCGGGCTACGAACACCGTTGGGCGCCCTACAGCGTCATGACCACGCTGGTGGCCGAGGTGCTGCAATGGGCCCTGGGCCAGGGGCTGCGCCACGTCAACCTGTCGGTGGGGCGGGACGTCTCCAAAACCCGCTGGTCCCCCCAGGAGCTGGACTATGCCGAGGTGCTGCTGACCGGCGGCAGCGGCCTCAAGGCCACGCTGCTGCGGCACGCCACCGCACTGGCCTGCCGCCTGACCCGCCACCCCTGAGCGGCCCCTGACCTGCCCATGCACTTGCCCCACCTGCCCGACGGCGTCCACTTTCTGGGTGCCCACGACCTGCCCCTGCTGACCCCCGCCTGGACGGCGCTGGCCGAAGCCCAGGCCGCCAACCCCATGGCCCGCCCGGAGTGGACGCAGGCCTACCTGGACAGCTACGCCCGCCAACGGCCCCACACCGTGTGCCTGGCCGTGTTGGTGCGGGCGGGCGAACTGCACGCGGTGCTGCCGCTGGTGCGCAAACGCACCTGGGGCCTGCCCTGCCTGGAGCTGCTGTCGTCCAGCGAGCTGTACGAACCCACCGAGCTGCTGTACCGCACCCCAGCCGCGTTGGCCGAGCTGCTGGACGCCACCCTGCGCCAGCAGGGCTGCCCTGTGGTGCTGGAGCGGCACCCGGGGCATGCCGAATCGCTGGACACGCTGGCCCGCGGCCTCACCGCCGCCGCGGCCTGCCGCCGACGCCCGCGCCCCGGCTCGCCCCGGGTGCTGCTGGATGGCAACCCCGACCATGTGCTGAACGCCGGGCGGCGCTCCGACCTGCGGCGCATGCTGCGCCGCGCCGAAAAACACGGCCCCGCACACTTTGCCGTGCTCACCCCCACCGAGGCCGAACTGCCCGCCCTGCTGGCCGAAGCCTTCCGGGTGGAGGCCGCCGGGTGGAAAGGCGCACAGCAATCGGCCTTGATGCAAGACCACGCGGCCAAGGCCTTTTTTGAGCGTTATGCCACGCTGGCCTGCCGTGCGGGCGTGTTGCGCGTGGCGACGATGACGCTGGGTGGGCAGACCGTGGCGGTTCAGCTGGACGTGGTGTGCGGCGGGGCCATCTGGCTGCTGAAAATCGGCTACGACGAGGCATTTGCCGACTGTTCCCCCGGCAACCTGCTGATGATGGAAGTGCTGCGGTATGCCTGCCAGCAGGGCCTGGGCGCGTGTGAATTCCTGGGGCTGGCCGCCCGGTGGACGCGGATGTGGACCGAGCTGGAATACCCCACCGAAAGCGTGACGCTCTACCCCCACCGCTGGGCCCAAGGCTGGCATGTGGGCGCCTTGGCGCTGCGCCGCGCCGCCACCCTGCTGCGCCGCCCCGCGGCGACGCATTTTGAAAGGACCCCCTCATGATCCGAGCGCTGGCCTCCCAGTCCATGCAACGGCTGCTGGCCCAGGTGGCCAAACGGTATGTGGCCGGCCCCACGCTGGACGACGCCCGCCGGGTGGCGCAGCGTTACCAGGCCCAGGGCATGGCGACCACGCTGGGCTACTGGGACCAGGAGGGCGAGCCGCCCGAGCAGGTGCAGCGCGAATGCCTGCAGGCCACGGCGGTGCTGACGCCGCCGCACTACGTGTCCATCAAACTCACGGCGCTGGAGGGCCCTGGCGGCTCGGGCCAATCACAAGCGCTGCTGGAACCCCTGGCCGCGCTGGCACTGCAACGCGGGGTGCGCCTGCACTTTGACGCCATGGGGCCGGAATCCGCCGCACCCACCCGCGCCGCGGTGGAACGCCTGGTGGCCCGGCATGGCAGCGCCTTGCAGGTGGGCTACACCCTGCCCGGGCGCTGGAAGCGCAGCGTGGACGATGCCGCCTGGGCCTCCGAGCTGGGCCTGGCGGTGCGCATCGTCAAAGGCCAGTTCCCCGACGCCGACGCCCTGGACCCCTTTGCGGGCTACCTGGCGGTGGCCCGCGCCCTGGCGGGCCGCCAAGCCCCCGTGGGCGTGGCCACCCACAACCCCGCGCTGTGCGACCAGGCCACCCGCTGCCTGTTGGACGCGGGCACGCCCATCAGCCTGGAACAGCTGCACGGCCTGCCCATGCGCCGCCAACGGACACTGGCCCAGGCGCGGCAGCTGCCCACCACCGTGTACGTGGCGTATGGCCAGGCCTACCTGCCTTACGTGGTGTCCAGCGTGATGCGCAACCCCCTGCGCCTGCTGCCCCTGGCGCGGCAGCTGCTGCCGTTCTGAGCGTTCCCGGGGCAAGCGCCGACGATCAGCGCTTGAGCGGGGCGCTGGCGCGCAGTGCCGCCAGGTCCAGCACCCGCAGGCCGCCGTATTCCACCTGGATCATGCCCTGCGCCTGCAGGGACGACAGCGCCTCGTTCACCCGCTGGCGCGACAGCCCCACCAGGTAGGCCAGCTCCTGCTGGGTGATGCGCAGCAGCTCACCCACGTTGGGGTACAGCACCGGGTTGACCAGCGTGGCCAGGCTGCGGGCCACGCGCAGATCGGGGTCGTTCAGGCGGTCAATTTCGCGCGCTGCAATGAACTGCCCCAGCCGCTCGTTGAGCTGAAGCATGACGAAGCGGTTGAAGCCCAGCGAGTGTTCGATGAGCCAGTGGAAGGTGTCCGACGGCAGGCCCGCCACCCGGCTCTTGCGCAAGGCCTGGATGTTGTAGCGGTACACCTCGCGCTTGAGCACCGTGCCCTCGCCAAACCAGCCGCCCGGGGCCACGCCGGTGAAGGTGATGACGGGGCCCTGCGAGTCGTCGTTGCTCATCTTCAGCAGGCCGTCGATCAAGCCGAACCAGTAGTTGGCGGGTTTGCCGATGCGGCAAATGGTGTCGCCGGGGCGGGTTTCGGACACGATGAGTGCATCCACCGCTCGCTCGCGCTCGGGCTCGGTCAACGCGGACAACCAGGCCACCGAGGCGAGTTCGTCCGGGGTCAGGGGCCGCGCCCGCTGTCGGAGCAAAGGAATCGTCGTCATGGCGAGAAATCGGAATTTTCCGGGTGGAATCTAGGGAAAGTCCTAGGAGGGCAGACCCTAGATTGTCGTCACAACGACAACATGGCGTCAAACCGACTCCTACCATGCGCTTCAACCACGGGCCAAGGCAAGCCCACAGAACACCAGGAGACGTCATGCGGACCACCTTCCCCCAATTGCTGATGGCGCACGCGGCCCAGCGACCGGATGCGGCGGCCATGCGCGAGAAGGAATACGGCATCTGGCAAACCACCACCTGGGGCGGCATGCTCAGCCTGGTGCAACACCTGGCCTGTGGCCTGCACCAGGCGGGCCTGCACCGGGGCGAGCACCTGGTGGTGATCGGGGCCAACCGCCCCCGCCTGTACGCCACCATGCTGGCCGCCCAGGCGCTGGGGGCCATTCCGGTGCCGCTGTACCAGGACGCCGTGGCCCATGAATGCGTGTTCCCCATCAACAACGCCGAAGTGCGGTTTGCCGTGGTGGAGGACCAGGAGCAGGTGGACAAGATGCTCGACATCCGCGAGCAGTGCCCCCAGCTCACCCACGTGTATTACGACGACCCGCGCGGCCTGCGCCACTACGACCAGGAGGGCCTGGCCGCACTGGACGAGCTGGCCGCCTCGGGTCAGGCCTTTGCCGGGGTGCACCCCCAGTTTTTTGCCGACGAGGTGCAAAAGGCCCAGCCCGATGACGTGGCCGCCATGTTCTTCACCTCGGGCACCACGGGCAACCCCAAGGGCGTGGTGCACACCCACTTCAGCCTGCTCAACCGCGCCGACGTGGGGGCCAAGTTCGACAAGCTGGGCCCCAGCGACGAGGTGCTGGCCTACCTGCCCCCGGCCTGGATCGGCCAGAACATCTTCAGCTACGCCCAGTGGTTGGCGGCGGGCTACGTGGTCAACTGTCCCGAGTCGGGCAGCACGGTCAACATCGACCTGAAGGAAGTGGGCCCCACCTACTACTTTGCGCCGCCCCGGGTGTTTGAAGGCCTGCTGACCAGCGTGATGATCCGCATGGAAGACGCCGGTGCCCTCAAGCGCAAGATGTTCCACACCTTCATGGACGTGGCCCGCCGGGTCGGCCCGCGCAAGATGGACGGCCAGGACGTGGGCCTGGTCGACAACCTCATGTACGCGCTGGGCAACCTGCTGGTGTACGGCCCGCTGCGAAACACCCTGGGCTTTTCCCGGGTGCGGGTGGCCTACACCGCGGGCGAGGCCATCGGGCCGGACCTGTTCAGCTTCTACCGCAGCATTGGCATCAACCTCAAGCAGCTCTACGGCTCCACCGAGACGGCGGTGTTTGTGTGCCTGCAACCCGACCACGAGGCCCGCGCCGACACCGTGGGCGTGCCCTGCGAGGGCGTGGAAATCAAACTGGCCGACAACGGCGAGCTGCTGGTGAAGTCGCCCGGCCTGCTCAAGGGCTACTACAAGAACGACAAGGCCACCGCCGAGGTGCTCACGCCCGACGGTTGGTACCACACCAGCGACGCGGGCTTCATCGACGCCCAGGGCCACCTGAAGATCATCGACCGCGTGAAGGACGTGGGCCGCATCCTGGGCGGGGCCAACGACGGGGCCATGTTTGCGCCCAAGTACGTGGAGAACAAGCTCAAGTTCTTCAGCCACATCAAGGAGGTGGTGGCCTTTGGCGACCAGCGCGACCGGGTGTGCGTGATGGTCAACATCGACTTCGATGCCGTGGGCAACTGGGCCGAGCGCCGCAACCTGCCCTATGCGGGCTACACCGATCTGGCGCAAAAGCCCGAGGTGTACCAGCTCATCAAGGAGTGCATTGAAAAGGTCAATGCCGACCTGGCGCAGGACAGCCTGCTGGCGGGCAGCCAGATCAGCCGCTTTCTGGTGCTGCACAAGGAGCTGGACGCCGACGACGGCGAGCTGACCCGCACCAACAAAGTCCGCCGCGGCTTCATTGGCGACAAGTACAAGGTGCTGGTCGATGCGCTGTACGAGGGCAAGACCGAGCAGTTCATCGAAACCGCCGTGAAGTTTGAAGACGGCCGCACCGGCAGCGTCAGCGCCACGCTGAAGCTGATGGACACCCAGACCTTTGCCCCCGTGAAAGCCGCAGCATGAGCAAGAAAATCGGTGAAGTCATCTTGGACGTCAAGAACATCAGCCTGCGCTTTGGTGGCGTGAAGGCGCTGACCGACATCAGCTTCAACGTGAAGGAGCACGAGATCCGCGCCATCATCGGCCCCAACGGCGCGGGCAAAAGCTCGATGCTCAACTGCATCAACGGCGTGTACACGCCCACCGAAGGCTCCATCACCTTCCGCGGCCAGACGTTCAAACACATGAACAGCCGCCAGGTGGCCGAGATGGGCATTGCCCGCACCTTCCAGAACCTGGCGCTGTTCAAGGGCATGAGCGTGATCGACAACCTCATGACCGGACGCAACCTGCGCATCAAGAGCAACATCCTGATGCAGGCCCTGCGCCTGGGCCCCGCCGAGCGCGAGGAGGTGGCCCACCGCGAGAAGGTGGAACACATCATCGACTTCCTGGAGATCCAGGCTTTTCGCAAGACGCCCGTGGGCCAGCTGCCCTACGGCCTGCAAAAGCGGGTGGACCTGGGCCGCGCCCTGGCCATGGAGCCGCAGGTGCTGCTGCTGGACGAGCCCATGGCGGGCATGAACGTGGAGGAAAAGCAGGACATGTGCCGCTTCATCCTCGACATCAACGACGAATTCGGCACCACGGTCGTGCTGATCGAGCACGACATGGGCGTGGTGATGGACATCTCCGACCGCGTGGTGGTGCTGGACTACGGCAAGAAGATCGGCGACGGCACCCCCGACGAGGTGCGCAACAACGAAGACGTGATCCGGGCCTACCTGGGCACCTCACACTGAACGCGAGGCACACCATGGCATTTTTCCTCGAAACCCTGTTTGGCGGCCTGATGGCGGGCATGCTGTATTCGCTGGTGGCGCTGGGCTTTGTGCTCATCTTCAAGGCCTCGGGCGTGTTCAACTTTGCCCAAGGGGCCATGGTGCTGTTCGCAGCGCTGTCCATGGCCCGCTTTTCGGACTGGATTCCCAAGTGGCTGGGCACCGACAGCCTGCTGCTGGCCAACCTGTTGGCGTTTGCGGTGGCTGCGGCCATCATGTTTGCCGTGGCCTGGCTGATCGAGCGGCTGGTGCTGCGCCACCTGGTCAACCAGGAAGGGGCCACGCTGCTGATGGCCACGCTGGGCATCACCTACTTCCTGGACGGCGCGGGCCAGACGATTTTTGGCAGCGACATCTACCAGATCAACATCGGCATGCCCAAGGACCCCATCTTTGTGCTGGAGTCGGTGTTCGAGGGCGGCATCCTCATCAACAAGGAAGACCTGATCGCCGCCGGCATTGCCGCCGCGCTGGTGGTGGCGCTGTCGCTGTTCTTCCAGAAGACCAGCACCGGGCGTGCCCTGCGGGCCGTGGCCGATGACCACCAGGCCGCCCAGTCCATCGGCATTCCGCTCAACCGCATCTGGGTCATCGTGTGGTGCGTGGCCGGGGTGGTGGCGCTGGTGGCCGGGATGATCTGGGGCTCCAAGCTGGGGGTGCAGTTTTCGCTGACCACGGTGGCGCTGCGTGCCCTGCCCGTCATCATTTTGGGCGGGCTCACTTCGGTGCCCGGCGCCATCATCGGCGGGCTGATCATCGGTGTGGGCGAGAAGCTGTCCGAGGTGTACATCGGCCCCATGGTGGGCGGTGGCATCGAAATCTGGTTTGCCTACGTGCTGGCCCTGGTGTTCCTGCTGTTCCGGCCCCAAGGGCTGTTCGGCGAAAAGATCATCGACCGGGTATGAATTTGTTTTAAAGGGCCACACCATGTTCTACCGCGAAAACGGCCAGTTCAAGACCAGCTACCGGGCTGACCAGCAGATCTTCCCCATTGCCCAGGACCGCTGGGCCATCCTGGCGCTGGTGGCGTTTGCCGCCGTGGGCGTGCCGCTGCTGTTCGACGAGTACATGTTCCGCGCCATCTTCATCCCCTTCCTGATCCTGGCGCTGGCCGCCGTGGGGGTGAACATCCTGGTGGGCTACTGCGGGCAGATTTCGCTGGGCTCCGGGGCCTTCATGGCGGTGGGGGCCTACATGGCCTACAACACCTTCGTGCGGGTGGAGGGCATGCCACTGGTGGTGGCCATCCTGTCGGGGGGTTTCTTTGCCACGCTGGTGGGCATGTTCTTCGGCATCCCCAGCTTGCGGGTCAAGGGCCTGTACCTCGCGGTGGCCACGCTGGCGGCGCAGTTCTTCTGCGACTGGGCGTTTTTGCGCATCGGCTGGTTCACCAACAACAACTCGTCGGGCTCGGTGTCGGTGTCCAACCTGCAGGTGTTCGGCCTGCCCATCGAAACCCCGGTGCAGAAGTACCTGTTCTGCCTGGCCTTCCTGGTGGTGTTTGCGCTGCTGGCCAAGAACCTGGTGCGCGGGGCCATTGGCCGCGAATGGATGGCCATCCGCGACATGGACGTGGCCGCCGCGGTCATCGGCATCCGCCCCATGTACGCCAAGCTCAGCGCCTTTGCCGTCAGCTCCTTCATCGTGGGCGTGGCGGGTGCACTGTGGGGCTTTGTGCACCTGGGCTCGTGGGAACCGGCGGCCTTCTCGGTGGACCGCTCGTTCTCGCTGCTGTTCATGGTGATCATCGGCGGCATGGGCTCCATCATGGGCAGCCTGTTCGGCGCGGCCTTCATCGTGGTGCTGCCCATCTTCCTCAACCAGTTCCTGCCGCTGCTGGGCGGTGTGGTGGGGGTGGAGATTTCCACCGCCGCGGTGTCGCACACCGAGTACATGGTGTTCGGTGCCCTGATCGTGTGGTTCCTGATCGTCGAGCCCCACGGCCTGGCCAAGCTGTGGAGCGTGGCCAAGCAGAAGCTGCGGCTGTGGCCCTTCCCGCATTGAGGTTTCAGTGTCTGCCTGTGCAGCTGGCGCACTTGCACAGCAATTTTTGCCCCTTGCGCTTGTGTGTGTTGATCTGAGTGCTTTCTTTTCGATAGGAGACAAACCATGAAAATCCGTCAATTGGCCCTCGCCGTGGGCCTGGTCGCCACCGGCCTGACCAGTGCCCTCGTCACCACGCAAGCCGTGGCCCAGACCAAGGAGCAGTTCTTCCCCGTGCTGGTGTACCGCACCGGGGCCTACGCGCCCAACGGCGTGCCCTTTGCCAACGGCTACGTGGACTACCTCAAGCTGGTCAACGAGCGCGGCGGGCTCAATGGCGTGAAGCTCAGCTTTGAAGAGTGCGAAACCGGCTACGCCACCGACCGCGGCGTGGAGTGTTACGAGCGCCTGAAGGGCAAGAACGGCGGGGCCACCGTGTTCCAGCCGCTGTCCACCGGCATCACCTTTGCGCTGACCGAAAAGGCGCCGTCCGACAAGATTCCGCTGGTCACCGCGGGTTATGGCCGTTCCGAAAGCCAGGACGGTGGGGTGTTCAAGTGGAACTTCCCGCTGGCGGGCACCTACTGGGTGGCGGCTGACGTGATCCTGCAGGACATTGCCAAGAACCTGGGCGGCTGGGACAAGCTCAAGGGCAAGAAGATCACCCTCATCTACCACGACAGCCCGTTTGGCAAGGAGCCCATTCCGGTGCTGCAAGAGCATGCGGCCACCCACGGCTTCCAGCTGAGCCTGCTGCCGGTCACCCACCCCGGTGTCGAACAAAAGGCCACCTGGTTGCAGATCCGCCAGAACCGGCCCGACTACGTCATCAACTGGGGCTGGGGCGTGATGAACTCCACCGCCCTGAAGGAAGCCCAGGCCACCGGCTACCCGCGCGACAAGATGTACGGCGTGTGGTGGGCCGGTGCCGAGCCCGACGTGAAGGACGTGGGCCAGGGTGCCAAGGGCTACAAGGCGGTGATGATGCAGCACGGGGCCGAAAAGGGTGCCGATTTCGTCAAGGAAATCCTGACCAAGGTCCACGGCAAGAACCAGGGCACCGGCCCCAAGGACGAAGTGGGTGACGTGTTGTACGTGCGCGGGGCCATGAGCGCCATGCTGGCCGTGGAAGGCGTGCGTGCCGCCCAAGAGCGCTTCGGCAAGGGCAAGGTCATGACGGGTGAACAGGTCCGCTGGGGCCTGGAGAACCTGAACCTGACCCAGGCCAAGCTGGATGCGCTGGGCTTCAAGGGCGTGATGCGCCCCATCTCCACCAGCTGTCAGGACCACATGGGCTC
Organism: Hydrogenophaga soli; assembly: GCF_054777695.1. Taxonomy (NCBI): domain Bacteria; kingdom Pseudomonadati; phylum Pseudomonadota; class Betaproteobacteria; order Burkholderiales; family Comamonadaceae; genus Hydrogenophaga; species Hydrogenophaga soli. The sequence continues at coordinate 252,726 of NZ_BAAHAK010000003.1, forward strand.
CGCCTGGGCCCGCGTGCACACCTGGGACGGGGCCAAGTTCAACTGGTCGTCCGACTGGTACCAGGCCGATGAGCAGATCCTCAAGCCCATGGTCAAGACCGCGGCCGACAAGTACGCCGCCGAGAAGAAGCTGACCCGCCGGGACGCCAAAGACTGCCAGTCCTGATCGCATCCGCCCGACCGCCCCTGCCCGGGGGTGGTCGGGCCCCCTTCCAAGGTCGCACCATGAGCACCCCCCACACCGTCCTCAACGTCAACGGCATCGAAGTCATCTACAACCACGTCATCCTGGTGCTCAAGGGCGTCTCGCTGACCGTGAACGAAGGCCAGATTGCGGCCATCCTGGGTGGCAACGGCGCGGGCAAGACCACCACACTGCGCGCCATCTCCAACCTGCTCAAGGCCGAGCGGGGTGAAGTCACCAAGGGCAGCATCGAACTGCGGGGCGAACGCATCGAAAACCTCTCGCCCGCCGAACTGGTCAAACGCGGGGTGGTGCAGGTCATGGAAGGGCGGCATTGTTTTGCCCACCTGACCATCGAAGAAAACCTGATGACCGGCAGCTACACCCGCACCAGCAAGGCCGAGGTGGAGGCCAACCTGGACAAGGTCTACACCTATTTCCCCCGTCTGAAGACGCGCCGCACCAGCCAGGCGGCCTACACCTCGGGCGGCGAGCAGCAGATGTGCGCCATTGGCCGCGCCCTGATGGCCAACCCCAACGTGGTGCTGCTGGACGAGCCCTCCATGGGCCTGGCGCCGCAAATCGTGGAGGAGGTGTTCGAGATCGTCAAAGACCTCAACACCAAGGAAAAGGTCACCTTCCTCATTGCCGAGCAGAACACCAACATGGCCCTGAAGTACGCCGACTACGGCTACATCATGGAGTCGGGCCGCATCATGATGGACGGCACCGCCGAAGACCTGCGCAACAACGAAGACGTCAAGGAGTTCTACCTGGGCGTGGGCGGTGGCGAGCGCAAGAGCTTCAAGGACGTGAAAAGCTACAAGCGCCGCAAGCGCTGGCTGGCCTGATCCGTCGCCTCCTCGCCCCAGCCTTTCTCCTGCCGTTCCCCCGCCTGTTCCCCCTCTTTCCGCCGCCCCCTGGCCCGCCCAAGGAGTCTTGCCATGTCCGCTTTTTTTGACGCGCTTGAAACCCGTTCCCCTGCCGAGCGCGAATCGGCCCTGATGGCGGCCCTGCCCGGCGTGGTGGCCCACGCCCAGCAGGCCACCCCCGCCTTTGCCAGCCTGCTGGCCGAGGTGGATGCCGCCCGCATCACCAGCCGCGAGGCCCTGGCCCAGCTGCCCGTCATCCGCAAACACGAGCTGCTGGAGCGTCAGAAAGCCGGTCGTGCAGCCAACGCCTTTGGCGGTTTCAGTGCCGTGGGCTTCGGCCCCGCCATGCGCCGGGTGTTTGCCAGCCCCGGCACCCTGTACGAACCCGAGGGCACCCGCCCCGACTACTGGCGCATTGCCCGCGCCCTGTTTGCCGCCGGGTTCCGCCAGGGCGACCTGGTGCACAACGGCTTCAGCTACCACTTCACCCCAGCAGGTTCCATGATGGAAACCGGTGCCCACGCCCTGGGCTGCACCGTGTTCCCCGGCGGCACCGGCCAGACCGAGCAGCAGGTGGGTGCCATGGCCGAACTGCGGCCCGCCGGGTATGCGGGAACGCCCAGCTTCCTGAAGATCATCCTGGAAAAAGCCGCCGAAACCGGCGTGGCCCTGCCCAGCCTGACCAAGGCCCTGGTGTCGGGCGAGGCCTTCCCGCCCAGCCTGCGCCACTGGTTCACCGAGCGCGGCGTGAACGCCTACCAGTGCTACGCCACGGCGGACATCGGCCTCATCGCCTACGAAACCGAAGCGCGTGAGGGCCTCGTGCTGGACGAACGCGTCATTGTCGAGATCGTGCGCCCCGGCACCGGCGAGCCCGTGCCCGATGGCGATGTGGGCGAACTGGTCATCACCACCCTCAACCCCGACTACCCCCTCATCCGCTTCGGCACCGGCGACCTGTCGGCCATCCTGCCGGGCCCCTGCCCCACGGGGCGCACCGCCCCCCGCATCAAGGGCTGGATGGGCCGGGCCGACCAGACCACCAAGGTGCGCGGCATGTTCGTGCACCCGGGCCAAGTCAACGAGGTGCTCAAGCGCTTCCCCCAGCTGGGCAAGGGCCGCCTGGTGGTGACCGGAGAAATGGCCAACGACCAGATGACCCTGAACGTGGAATGCGCGGCCCTGGACGAGGCCACCCAGGCCGCCATCGGGGCCGCCGTACGCGACGTGACCAAGCTGCGCGCCGAGGTGGTGCGGGTGGACCCGGGCCGCCTGCCCAACGACGGCAAGGTGATTGAAGACGCCCGCCGTTATGAGTGAGCCCCTTCACCTCGGGGTAATCCCTAGCCCCCCGTTACGTAGTAGCCGCGATGCCCCGGGCAAGACAAAAGCCCTAGCATGGCGATTGCAACCATCTCAAGGAGTCACCATGAAACGTCGCACCGCTTTGGCCCTGGCCACTCTCGCGCTGGCCAGCAACACCGCCGCACTGGCCCAGGACTTCCCTGGCAGCAAGCCCATCAGCATCGTGGTGCCGTTTGCCGCTGGTGGCCCCACCGACCGTGTGGCCCGCGACCTGGCCGAAGCCATGCGCAAACCTTTGGGCAACGTCAGCATCACCGTGGAAAACGCCGCGGGTGCGGGCGGCACCATCGGCGCCAACAAGGTGGCCAAGGCCAAACCCGACGGTTACACCCTGCTGCTGTGGCACATCGGCATGGCGGCCACCCCGGCGCTGTACCGCAAGCTGCCCTACAAGCCCATGGAAGACTTCGAGTTCCTGGGCATCGTCAACGACGTGCCCATGACCCTGCTGGGCAAGCCCCAGCTGCCCGCCAACACCTACCGCGACTTTGAAAACTACATCAAGGCCAACGCCGGCAAGCTCAACATTGCGCACGCGGGCCTGGGCTCGGCCTCGCACATTTGCGGCCTGATGTGGCAACACGCGGTCAAGCTGACCGACTCCATGACCACCATCCCCTTCGGTGGCACGGCCCCGGCCATGACCAACCTGATTGGCGGCCAAGTGGACGTGATGTGTGACCAGACCACCAACACCGTGGGCCAGATCGAAGCCGGCCGGGTGAAGGCCTTTGCCGTCACCACCGCCAAACCCCTGAGCACCCACAAGCTGCTGAAGGACTACCCCAGCCTGCAGGAAATGGGCTTGAAGGGCTTTGAGCTGACCATCTGGCACGGCCTGTACGCCCCCAAGGGCACGCCCGAAGCCGTGTTGAAGAAGATCAACGACGCCCTGAAAGTGGCCCTGAAAGACCCCGACTTCATCAAGAAGGAAGAGGGCCTGGGTGCCATCGTCGCCACCGACAAGCGCATCGAACGCGAAGGCCACAAGGCGTTTGTGGCCGCTGAAATCGCCAAGCTCAAGCCGGTGATCGAGGGCGCGGGCAAGTTCGCCGACTGACCCGCCACCGGACCTTGGACATGGAAAGGGCTGCCTGAGGCAGCCCATTTTTTTTGCGAGTGTCATACCGGCGCATTTGCATGGATGTATGCTGGAATAGCATGACCAATCCCACTGCCCGCCCACTGCCATGATCCATTTGCCCGACATCTCCATCGCCAAACGCCTCACACTGGGTTTTGCACTGGTGCTGGTGTTGTCCGCGGTGGTCATTTGCCTCAGCATCTTCCAGCTCAACGCGGTGGCCGACGCCACCGAAAAGATGATGACCGAGCCCATCGCCACCGAGCGCACCATGAGCGACTGGTTTCGCAACGTGAGGGCGTCCATCACCCGGGCCACCGCCATTGCCCGCAGCAGCGATCCGGGCCTGGTGGACTTTTTTGCCGAGGAACAAAAGCTGTCGACCCAGACCTCGGGCGAGTACTACAAACGCATCCAAGACCAGATGGACACGGCGGAAGAAAAGGCCGCCATCGAAAAGATCGATGGGCACCGCAACGCCTACCTGGATGCCCGCAATGCCATCCTCAAGCTGAAGAAGGAGGGCCAAGCCGACCAGGCCAGCCAGATCCTGGAACAGAAGCTGGTCCCCACCTCCAAGTTGTATGTGCAGAGCATTGAAGACCTGCTGCAAATCCAGCGCAACCAGGTGGACAAGCTCTCCAAGGACATCCAGGCCACCCGTCGGTTTGCCAACCAGATGCTGGTGATGCTGGGGGTGGTCAGCCTGGCACTGGCGGTGCTGGTGGTGTGGATGATCGCCAAGTCCATCACGGCCCCTTTGAACCACGCCACCAAAATCGCCCATCAGGTGGCCGCGGGCGACCTCACCGCCAAAGTGCCCGCCCACAGCAAGGACGAGGTGGGCCGCCTGCTGGAGGCCCTGCAGGCCATGCAAACCGGCCTGATGAACGTGGTCACCGCCGTGCGCCACGGCTCGGAATCGGTGGCCACGGCCAGCGCGGAAATTGCCCAGGGCAACAACGACCTGTCCCTGCGGACCGAACACCAGGCCAGCGCCCTGGAAGAAACCGCCGCGTCCATGGAAGAACTGGGCTCCACCGTGCAGCGCAACGCCGAGTCCGCCACCCACGCCAACCAGTTGGCCATTGCCGCGTCTCGGGTGGCGGTGTCAGGCGGTCAGGTGGTGGCCGAGGTGGTGGACACCATGAAGGGCATCAGCGACTCCAGCCGCAAGATCGGCGACATCATCAGCGTGATCGACGGCATTGCCTTCCAGACCAACATCCTGGCGCTCAATGCCGCGGTGGAAGCCGCCCGCGCCGGTGAGCAGGGCCGGGGATTTGCCGTGGTGGCTTCGGAAGTCCGCAACCTGGCCAGCCGCAGTGCGGCTGCAGCCAAGGAGATCAAGGAACTGATCGTCACCAGCGTGGACCGGGTGGAGCAAGGCACGGTGCTGGTGGACAAGGCGGGCCAGACCATGGACCAGGTGGTCAGTTCTGTGCAGGAGGTGACCCGCATCATGGGCGAGATCAGCGCCGCCAGTGCCGAACAAAGCACCGGCGTGGCGCAGGTGGGCGAAGCCATCACCCAAATGGACCAGGCCACGCAGCAGAACGCTGCGCTGGTGGAGGAAATGGCCGCCGCCGCGGCCAGCCTGAAAAACCAGGCCCACGACCTGGTTCAGGTGGTGGCGGTGTTCAAGACCACGGGCTGAGGCCCGCACCGCAGGCCCCGGCGCACCCTCACCCCCGCATGGGCGGCACGTTCTCCAGCCGGAACTCCGCGGCCCGTGCGTGGGCCTGCAAACCCTCGCCATAAGCCAGTTCGGCGGCAATGGGGCCCAGGCTCTGGGCGCCCTGGGCGCTCACTTCAATCAGGCTGCTGCGCTTTTGGAAGTCGTACACCCCCAGCGGGCTGGAAAAGCGTGCCGTGCCGCTGGTGGGCAGCACGTGGTTGGGGCCGGCGCAGTAGTCGCCCAGGCTTTCGCTGGTGTAGGCCCCCAGGAAAATGGCCCCGGCGTGGCGCAGCAGGGGCTCCCAGCGGTGCGGATCGCGGCTGCTCACTTCCAGGTGTTCCGGGGCGATGCGGTTGCTCAGCTCGCAGGCCTCTTCCATGCTGCGGGTGAGGATCATGGCCCCCCGGTCACTCAGGCTCTTGGCGATGATGGCCGCACGCGGCATGGTGGGCAGCAGGCGGTCGATTTCCGCTTGCACCGCGGCGATGTAGGCCGCGTCCGGGCACAGCAGGATGCTTTGCGCCAACTCGTCGTGTTCGGCCTGTGAAAACAGGTCCATGGCCACCCACTCGGGCGGGGTGGTGCCGTCGGCCAGCACCAGAATCTCGCTGGGGCCGGCGATCATGTCGATGCCCACGGTGCCGAACACGCGCTTCTTGGCGCTGGCCACGTAGGCATTGCCCGGGCCGGTGATCTTGTCCACCTTGGGCACGGTGGCCGTGCCGTAGGCCAGCGCGGCCACGGCCTGCGCACCGCCGATGGTGAAGGCGCGGCTCACGCCCGCCACGTGGGCGGCGGCCAGCACCAGGGGGTTCTTCTCGCCCTTGGGCGTAGGCACCACCATGACGATGTCGGGCACCCCGGCCACATGGGCGGGGATGGCGTTCATCAGCACGCTGCTGGGGTAGGCGGCCTTGCCGCCGGGCACGTAGATGCCCACGCGGTCCAGCGGCGTGACCTTCTGGCCCAGCAGGGTGCCGTCTTCGTCGCGGTAGCTCCAACTCTCACCGCTGGCCTTCTTTTGCGCCTCGTGGTAGCTGCGCACCCGGCGGGCGGCGGCTTCCAGGGCCTGGCGCTGGGCGGCGGGCAGGCCGTCGAACGCGGCCTTCAGTTCGGCGGCGGTCAGCTCCAGGGCGGCCACGCGGTCGGCCTGCAGGCCGTCGAACCGGGCGGTGTAGTCCAGCACGGCGGCGTCGCCCCGGGCCTGCACGTCGGCCAGGATGTCGGCCACGCGCTGCTCGATGGCCGCGTCGGTGTCGGCCGACCAGTGCAGGCGGGCCTTGAATTGAGCCTCAAAATTGGCCTCAGCGCTTACCAGATAAGCGGGAGCAGCTACAAAAGTCATGGCAATCTCCGGCACTCAGGCAGGGACATTCACCGCCTGGGCAAAGGCGTCGAGGATGGGCCGCAGCGCGGCCTGCTTGACCTTGAGCGCGGCCTGGTTGACCACCAGGCGCGAGCTGATGTCCATGATGTGCTCCACCTCCACCAGGTGGTTGGCCTTGAGGGTGTTGCCGGTGGACACCAGGTCCACGATGGCGTCGGCCAGCCCGGTCAGCGGGGCCAGTTCCATGCTGCCGTAGAGCTTGATCAGGTCCACGTGCACGCCCTTGCTGGCGAAGAACTCGCGGGCAATGGCGGTGTACTTGGTGGCCACGGCCAGCCGGGCGCCCTGGCGCACGGCGTGGGCGTAGTCAAAGTCGGCCCGCACGGCCACGCTCATGCGGCAGCGGGCAATGTTCAGGTCCAGCGGCTGGTACAGGCCATGGGTGCCCCAGCTGGCTTCGTGCTCAATCAGCGTGTCCTTGCCGCACACGCCCAGGTCGGCACCGCCGTACTCCACGTAGGTGGGCACGTCGGAGGCACGCACCAGCACCACCTGCACGTCGGGCCGGTTGGTGGGCAGGATGAGCTTGCGCGACTTTTCCGGGTCTTCCAGCACCGTGATGCCAGCGGCAGCCAGCAGGGGCAGGGTTTCTTCAAAAATGCGTCCTTTGGACAGGGCCAGGGTGATCACGTCAACTTACTCCCGGCCTGTGGCCATGGAAAAAACAGGTCGCATGAAGTTGCGACTCACCGAGCGCACACACCGTGTCTGCTCGGCGTATTCAAAGGCAGCCCGACAGGCGTCGTCGGACTGGATGTTCAGCCGGTATTGCTCGTAAGCCGCCAGGCTGTCAAAACTGAACAGGCAATACGCCACATGGTTGGCCCCTTCATGGGGCAGGAAATAGCCATGATGCACGCCACCCCATTTCTCCACCAACGGAATCCACATGCGGGCATAGGTTTCGAATTCAGACACCTTGAACGGGTCGATGTCGTAGGTGACATGCACGGTGATCATCGGTCTTCCAAGCAGGGGTCAGCGGATGCGTTCGATGCGGGCACCCAGGGCGGCCAGCTTGGCCTCCATGCGGTCGTAGCCCCGGTCCAGGTGGTAGATGCGGTCCACCACGGTCTCGCCCTCGGCCACCAGCCCGGCAATGACCAGGCTGGCCGAGGCCCGCAGGTCGGTGGCCATGACGGTGGCGCCGGACAGGCGGCCATCGGGTCCCAGGCCTTCGGTGACGGCCAGGCGGCCATCCACCCGGATGCGTGCACCCAGGCGTTGCAGTTCCTGCACGTGCATGTAGCGGTTTTCGAAAATGGTTTCGGTCACCGAGCTGGGGCCGTGCGCCACCGTGTTGAAGGCCATGAACTGGGCCTGCATGTCGGTGGGAAAACCCGGGTATTCGGTGGTGCGGAAACTCTGCGCCTTGAGCGCCGCCGCACCGGCTGAGGCCACGCGGATGCCGGGGGCGCTGGTTTCGGTGGCGGCCATGGCTTCCACGGTCACACCGGCGTCGCGCAGCTTGTCGATGACGGCGTCCAGGTGGTCGGCCCGGGCGTGTTGCAGCAGGGCCTCGCCCCCCGCAGCGGCCACGGCACACAGGAAGGTGCCGGCTTCGATGCGGTCGGGCACCACGGTGTGGGTGCAGCCGTGCAGGCGATCCACGCCTTGGATGCGGATGCGGCTGCTGCCCTGCCCTTCGATGCGTGCCCCCATGGCGATGAGCATCTCGGCCAGGTCAACAATCTCCGGCTCCTGGGCGGCGTTTTCCAGCACGGTTTCGCCCTCGGCCAGGGCGGCGGCCATCAGGAAGTTCTCGGTCCCGGTGACGGTCACCATGTCGGTGGAGATGCGGGCGCCTTTCAGCCGGGTCTGACCGTCGGGCAGGCGGGCTTCGATGTAGCCGTGCACCACCTCGATCTGCGCACCCATGGCCACCAGGCCCTTGATGTGCTGGTCCACCGGGCGCGAACCGATGGCGCAGCCCCCGGGCAGCGACACGCGGGCGCGGCCAAAGCGAGCCAGCAGCGGCCCCAGCGCCAGGATGGAGGCGCGCATGGTCTTGACCAGCTCGTAGGGGGCCTCGGGGGTCAGGGTGTCCGGGGCGTGCAGGGCCACGCGGTCGTCGGGCAGGCGCTCGGCACGGCAGCCCATGTGGGCCACCAGCTTTTTCATGGTGAGCACGTCGTGCAGGTGCGGCACGTTGAGCAGCGTGACCGGGTCGGCGGTGAGCAAGGCGGCGCACAGCTCGGGCAAGGCGGCGTTCTTGGCCCCGGAAATGGGCACCACGCCGTGGAGGGCCAGCCCCCCCTGGATGCGGAGTTTGTCCATGGTGTCAGCCCTTGGCCTGCAAGGCGGCCCATTCGGCCGGGGTGTGCGTCTTCATGGACAGGGCATGCACCTCGTCGGTGGCCATGCGCTGGCCCAGCGTGGCGTACACCCGCTGGTGGCGAGCGATGGGGCGCTTGCCCTCGAACTCGGCCGACACGATGACCGCCGCCCAATGGCGACCATCCCCCGTGACTTCGACGTGATCGCACGGCAGACCGGCGGCAATGATTTCGCGGAGTTGGTCGGCGTTCATGGTATGAAATTGATAGCTGTTTACGCTTGATATGAAAGCGGTAGATGCCAAAAAGACTTGTGATTTTCAGTGGCGAATCTTGTAGCCCGTGCGCAGCAGGTGCACGGCCACGGCACTCACCGCCAGGAAGGCGGCCACCACCACGCCCAGGCTGAGCCAGGGCGACACGTCGCTCACCCCGAAAAAGCCGTGGCGAAACCCATCGATCATGTAGAAAAACGGGTTGAGGTGGCTCACCTGCTGCCAGAACGCCGGCAGCGAGTGGATGGAATAGAACACGCCCGACAAGAACGTCATGGGCATGATGATGAAGTTCTGGAACGCGGCCAGCTGGTCGAACTTTTCGGCCCACAGCCCGGCAATCAGCCCCAGCGCGCCCAGCATGGCCGCCCCCAGCACGGCAAACACCAGCACCCACAGCGGCTGGGCCATGCCCGGGTGGCCAAACCACCAGGTGACGGCCAGCACACCCGTGCCCACGGCCAGCCCACGCGCCACCGACGACGCCACATAGGCCACAAACCACGCCCAGTGCGACATGGGGGTGAGCAGCATGAACACCAGGTTGCCCATGATCTTGCTCTGGATGAGCGAGGACGAGCTGTTGGCAAAGGCGTTTTGCAGCACGCTCATCATCACCAGGCCGGGCACCAGGAAGGCGGTGTAGCCGATGCTGTCGTACACCTTGACGTGGTCTTCCAGCACGTGGCCGAAGATCATCATGTACAGCACCGCGGTGAGCACGGGCGCGGCAATGGTCTGGAAGCTGACCTTCCAGAAGCGCAGCACCTCTTTGTAGAACAGGGTTTGCCAGCCGATCATGATGAACTTGCCCCCACGCTCTGGCCCTGCGGGCCTTCGCTGCCCCCCGAGGGGGCGCTCGCCAGCTTGGGGCGGCCCGGCGCTGGCTCAGTGCCCCCCATCACGTCGAGGAACACGTCTTCCAGGTCGGCTTTGCGGATTTCCATGTCTTCCACCACCCCACCCGCCTGGCGCACCGCGGCGAGGATGTGCTCCACCTCCAGCGCGTTGTGGGCGGGCAGTTGCACCACGCGGCCGGTGACGCGGGCCTGGGCGGCCAGTTCGGGCGGCAGCGGGGTGTCGGTCTTGAAGCGCAGCACGTTGCTGGAGGCGCGGGCCAGCAGGGCGGAGGTGCTGTCCAGCGCCACCACCTGGCCTTTCTTGATCATGGCGATGCGGCTGCACAGCGCCTCGGCCTCTTCCAGGTAGTGGGTGGTCAGCAGCACGGTGCAGCCTTCTTCGCGGTTGAGTCGGGCGATGAACTGCCACAGCGTCTGGCGCAGTTCCACGTCCACCCCGGCGGTGGGTTCGTCCAGCACGATGACGCGCGGCTTGTGCACCAGGGCCTGCGCCACCATCACCCGGCGCTTCATGCCGCCCGAGAGTTGGCGCATGTTGGCCTGAGCCTTGTCGGTCAGGCCCAGGCTGTGCAGCAGCTCGTCGATCCAGGCGTCGTTGTGGCGAATGCCGAAGTAGCCCGACTGGATGCGCAGCGCCTCGCGCACGTTGAAAAACGGGTCGAACACCAGCTCCTGCGGCACCACGCCCAGCGCCCGGCGGGCCTGGGCCATGTCGGTCACCACGTCGTGGCCGTGCACCGCCACGCGGCCCCGGCTGGCGCGGTTGAGCCCGGCCAGGATGCTGATGAGGGTGGTCTTGCCCGCGCCGTTGGGGCCGAGCAGGCCGAACATCTCGCCGGGCTGGACCGCGAAGCTGACGCCGTCCAGGGCCTTGAAGTCGCCTTTGGCACCGGTGTAGGTTTTGCAAACATCCTGGAACAGGATGGCGGGCGCGGCCGCTGAAGCGGAAGAAGGGGAGGAGCTGGACATGGGTGGGGGGCAGAGAACCCCCGATTTTAGGTGGCCGACCGCTCAGGCCGGGCTGGAGACCAGCAATTCATCCACGCCGTACAAGGCCGCCAGCTCCAGCAACCGCGCCGGGGGAGACAACAGCTCCAGCGTGCGACCCTGGGCCAGGGCCTGACGGCGCAGGTCCAGCACCACGGCCAGGGCCGATGAATCAAAGCGGTTCAACGCCGAGGCATCCACCAGCACCGGCCCGTCCCCCAACGGCCATTGCCCCCGCCATTGGCGCAGGCAGGGGGCCACGTGGTCGTGGGTGAGCTGGGCTGGCAGTTTGAGCATGGGCGGCGTCGGGAGGATCAGCTGGCCTTGGCGGCCTTGGCGCTGTTGGACTTGTTGCGGGCCACCAGCGAAGCAATCAGGCCGTCGATGCCCTTGGTCTGCGCTTCCTGGGCAAACTGGGTGCGGTAGGTTTCCACCAGCCACACGCCCAGCACGTTCAGGTCGTAGATCTTCCAACCGGCGTCGGTCTTTTCCAGGCGGTAGTCGAGCTGGATGGGGTCGCCACGGCCACGCACCTCGGTGCGCACCACCACCTCGGTGTCGGTCGGGGCTGCACGCAGGGGCCGAAAGCTCAACGTCTGGTCCTTCACCTGGGTGAGGGCCCCGGCATAGGTGCGCACCAGCAGGGTCTTGAACTCGTCCTGCAGCTGCTTTTGCTGCTCGGGCGTGGCCTGACGCCAGAAACGCCCCACGGCCATGGCGGTCATGCGGGTGAAGTTGACGTTGGGGATGATCTTGGCATCCACCAGGGCCATGACCTTGTTCAGGTCACCGCCCTGGATGGCCGCATCGGCCTTGACGGTGTCCATCACCTCGGTGCCCACGCGCTTGATGAGAACGTCTGGCGCTTCGTCCGACGCTTGGGCTGCCAGGGGCAGGCACAAGGCCATGACCACCACGGACGACAACGAGGCCAGGGTTTTGGCCCCACGGGCCAGCCAGGATCGACGGTTCATGTTCAGCATTCCTTTTCGGGCACGGTGCCCGCGGGTTGGAGAGGTCATTCGGCTTCGCGGTTCCGCTGCGAGTCGATGATGCTTTGGCGGCGCTGCAGGAACACCTCTCGGGTGAAGCTGTATTTGTCCAGCGCCGCCTCGTCCAGCACCGACGACGCACGCAGCAGGTTGGTGCGTTCTTCCAGCAGGCGCAGGCCCAGCAGGCTGTTGCGGCTGGGAATGTGGTCCACCCCCCACACCCGGTCACCGCGGGTTTCCACGCCACGGCCCAGGGTGTCACGCAGGGTGGACGGGCCCAACACCGGCAACACCATGTAGGGCCCGGGGGGCACGCCCCAGCGGCCCAGGGTCTGGCCGAAATCGGCCGGGCTGCGGTACAGGTTCATTTCAGAGGCCACATCCACCAGTCCACCAAAACCAAAGAAGGTGTTGAACCCCACCCGCATGGCGTTGATGATGGTGTCTTCCCCCCGCAGCTGCAACGCGGTGTTCAGGGTGGACCAGATGTCGCTGAGGTTGCCAAAGAAGTTGCCCACCGCGGTGCGCACCGGGTAGGGGGTGACGTCGCGGTAGACGATGGCCACCGGCTTGACCACGGCCTCGTCCACCTTGGTGTTGAGGTCATACATGCTGCGGTTGAAGGGCTCCAGCGGGTCACGCGGGTCACGGGCCGGACCCGACGCACAACCCGCCAACACCGCGCTGAGCACCAGCAGCAGCACGCCCGCCCAGCGCGTCAGGGCGCTGCGGCGCGGGCCTGCAGGGAACAAGGTGGCTGACATGGATGAACTCTCCCTGGTTTGAATGAGGTCGCCCCTCACTGGGCCGCAGGCACGGCACCCTGCGCCGGGGCGGGCGGTGCCGGTGTGGCCGCTGGCGCCGACTTGTCGCCGTCGGCGGCCTTGCTGTAGAGGAACTGGCTGATCAGGTTTTCCAGCACCACAGCCGACTGGGTCTGCGTCACCACCGCCCCCGCGGCCAGGTTCTGCGTGTCGCCGCCCGGCTCGATGCCAATGTACTGTTCCCCCAACAACCCTGCCGTGAGGATTTTCAAGGAACTGTCCTTGGGAAAGGCGTAGCGCGACTCCATGTCCAGCGCCACGCTGGCCTGGAAGGTCTTGTCGTCGAAGCTGATGGACGCCACCCGGCCCACCACCACCCCGGCGCTTTTGACCGCCGCCCGGGGCTTGAGGCCGCCGATGTTGTCGAACCGCGCCACCACCCGGTAGGTGGACTGGAAGTTGAGCTGCAACAGGTTGGCCGACTTCAGCGCCAGGAACAGCAGCGCCAGCGCACCCAGCACGACGAACAGGCCGACCCAGACGTCATTTTTGGATTTTTTCATGCCTCACCGCTTGTTTCAATTGGGTTGTTTGCTATCAAAATAGGTTCAGATGCTGAACATCCAGGCCGTCAGCACGAAGTCCAGCGCCAGCACCAGCAGCGACGCCATCACCACCGTTCGTGTGGTGGCGTGCGACACACCTTCGGGCGTGGGGTGCGCCATGTAACCCTGGTACAGCGCCACAAAGGTCACCGTCACGCCGAACACCAGGCTCTTGACCACACCGTTGCCCACGTCCTGCCACACCTCGACCCCGCTTTGCATCTGGCTCCAGAACGAACCAGCGTCCACGCCAATCATCACCACGCCCACGCCCCAGCCCCCGATGATGCCCACGGCACTGAAAACGGCGGCCAGCAGGGGCATGGCGATCAGCCCGCCCCAGAAGCGCGGCCCCAGCACCCGGCGCACCGGGTCCACGGCCATCATTTCCATGGCGGCCAGTTGCTCGCCCGCCTTCATCAGCCCGATTTCGGCGGTGAGCGCCGTGCCCGCCCGCCCGGCAAACAGCAGCGCGGTGACCACCGGCCCCAGCTCGCGCACCAGGCTCAAGGCCACCAGCAGGCCCAGGGCCTCGGCCGAGCCGTAACGCTGCAAGGTGTAGTAACCCTGCAGGCCCAGCACAAAGCCCACAAACAAACCCGACACCGCGATGATGGCCAGCGACAGGTTGCCCAAAAAGAAAATCTGGTCGCGCACCAGCCCAAAGCGGCGCAGCACCTCGGGCGACAGCGCACACAGGCGCACGAACAGCCGCGTCGCCTCGCCCAGGTGGGCCAGTTGGCGGCGCACGGCAAACCCCACGGTGGCCAGTGTCATGCCTGCCCCCGGATGCCGAAGTCCTCGGCCACGGTGGGGCCGGGGTAATGGAAATGCACCGGGCCGTCGGCCTCGGCGTTGACAAACTGGCGCACCAGCGGGTCGGTGGACTGGCGCACCTCGTCGGGCGTGCCCTGGGCGGCAATGCGCCCGTTGGCCAGGATGATGACCTGATCGGCGATGCGGAAGGTTTCTTCCAGGTCGTGCGACACGATGATGCTGGTGATGCCCAGCGCGTCGTTCAGGCGGCGGATGAGCTGGGCCGCCGTGCCCAGCGAAATCGGGTCCAGCCCGGCAAAGGGTTCGTCGTACATCACCAGTTCGGGGTCCAGCGCGATGGCCCGGGCCAGCGCCACGCGGCGCGCCATGCCACCGGAAATGGCGCTGGGCATGAGGTCGCGGGCACCGCGCAGGCCCACGGCGTTGAGCTTCATGAGCACGATGTCGCGCACCATGGCCTCAGACAGGTCGGTGTGCTCACGCAGGGGAAACGCCACGTTGTCGAACACGCTGAGGTCGGTGAACAGCGCCCCGAACTGGAACAGCATGCCCAGGCGGCGGCGCATGGCCTGCAGGGCATCACGACCCAGATGGCCCACGTCCTGCCCGTCGAACAGCACCTGGCCCGAGGTGGCCACCTGCTGCCCGCCAATGAGGCGCAGCACGGTGGTCTTGCCGCCGCCCGACGCGCCCATGAGCGCCGTGACCTGCCCGCGGCGCACGGTGAAGCTCACGCCATCGAGGATGCGCCGCCCCCCGTCCCCGCCGTCGTAGGCAAAAGAGACGTTCTGAAACTGGACCAGTGGGGCAGCGGTGGCAGAACTCAAGTGGGGCGCTTGGAAAAAGGGAGGGGGATTGAAAACACCAGCGCCGACGCGAAGGTCGGCGCTTGCGGGGCACTGATGATAAAGGGTTTACCCCAAACCCTGCTGCGCAAGGGCTGGGGTAGCCCGTTGCAGGCTGTTTCAGCGGGGCAGGTCGGACGCGCCCATCAGGAACTCGTCCACCGCGCGGGCGGCCTGGCGGCCTTCGCGGATGGCCCACACCACCAGGCTCTGGCCGCGGCGCATGTCCCCGGCGGCAAACACCTTGTTCACGCTGGTGGCGTAGCCACCGGTGAAGGCGTCGGAGGCCTTGGCGTTGCCGCGGGCGTCCTTGTCCACACCAAAGGCGTCCAGCACGGTGGCCACCGGGTTCACAAAACCCATGGCCAGCAGCACCAGGTCGGCCTTCCATTCCTTTTCGGAGCCGGGGATTTCCACCAGCTTGCCGTCCTTGAACTCGACGTTCACGGTCTTCAAGCCGGTGACCTTGCCACTGTCCTTCCCTTTTCCGCCGATGAATGCCTTGGTGGAAATGGCGTATTCCCGCTTGAGGATTCCCACTTCGGCGCTCTCGTCGTGGCTGGAGCTGGTGCGCAGCTTCAGCGGCCAGTACGGCCACACCAGGGGTTTGTTTTCCTTTTCGGGCGGCTGGGGCATCACCTCGAACTGGGTGACGCTGGCCGCGCCGTGGCGGGTGCTGGTGCCCACGCAGTCGGAGCCGGTGTCGCCACCGCCAATGACGATGACGTGTTTGCCCTCGGCGCGCAGTTGACCCTTGAGCTTGTCGCCCGCGTTGACCTTGTTCTGCTGCGGCAAAAACTCCATGGCGAAATGCACGCCGTCCAGCTCGCGGCCGGGCACGGGCAGGTCGCGGCTTTGCTCGGAGCCGCCGGTCAGCAGCACGGCGTCAAAGTCCTTTTGCAACTGCTCGGCGCTGACCACGGTCTTGGCGTCGTTGGTCACCTTGGAGCCTTCGGGCATGGCCCCCACCAAGGTGCTGGTCTTGAACACCACACCCTCGGCTTCCATCTGGGCCACGCGGCGGTCGATGTGCGACTTCTCGAACTTGAAGTCGGGGATGCCGTAGCGCAGCAGGCCGCCGATGCGGCTGTTCTTCTCGAACACCGTCACGCTGTGGCCGACGCGGGCCAGTTGCTGGGCCGCGGCCAGCCCGGCAGGGCCGGAGCCGACCACGGCCACCTTCTTGCCGGTTTTCACGGCGGCGGGCTGGGGCTGGACCCAGCCGTTTGCCCAGGCCTTGTCGATGATGGCGTGCTCCAGGGACTTGATGCCCACGGCGTCGCCGTTCACGTTGACCACGCAGGCCGCCTCGCAGGGTGCGGGGCAGATGCGGCCGGTGAACTCCGGAAAGTTGTTGGTGCTGGAGAGCACGGCAAAGGCGTTCTGCCATTGGCCGGTGTACACCAGGTCATTGAAGTCCGGGATGATGTTGTTGATGGGGCAGCCGTTGGTGCAGAACGGCGTGCCGCAGTCCATGCAACGCGCGCCCTGGACCTTGGCCTGCGCATCGTCCAGGCCCACCACGAACTCTTTGTAGTGCTTCAGGCGCTCGGCAACGGGCTTGTAGCCCTCTTCGATGCGCTCATATTCCATGAAGCCGGTGACTTTTCCCATGATGTGGATTCCTTAAAGCTCAGTTCTGGCCGATGGCTCACTTGGCAGTTGCTGCCTTTTTAGGAGCTGCTTTCGCTTGCTCTGAAAGCGCAACAGCCTCTTTTTTGCCATTGATTTCCGCCAAGGCACGCTTGTACTCGTTGGGGAAGACCTTGACGAACTTGGCGCGGGCGGTGGCCCAGTCGTCCAGCAGTTCGCGGGCGCGGCGGCTGCCGGTCCAGCGCAGTTGGTCTTCCAGCAGCTTCTTCAGCAAGGCTTCGTCGGTGGTGTCGCGGTGCCAGATGGCGCGGGGCACGGTGGCCTCTTGCTCGGCGGCGGGCAGCACCTTCTCCAGGCTCACCATGGCGGTGTTGCAGCGCTGGGCGAACTTGCCGTCCTCGTCGTACACATAGGCCACGCCACCGCTCATGCCGGCGGCGAAGTTGCGCCCGGTCTTGCCCAGCACGGCCACGGTGCCGCCGGTCATGTACTCGCAACCGTGGTCGCCCGTGCCTTCCACCACCGCGGTGGCACCCGACAAGCGCACCGCAAAGCGTTCACCGGCCACACCGGCAAAGAAGGCTTCGCCGCTGGTGGCACCGATCATCACGGTGTTGCCCACGATGATGTTCTGCGAGGCCACGCCACGGAAGTCCAGGCTGGGGCGCACCACCACGCGGCCACCCGACAGGCCCTTGCCGGTGTAGTCGTTGGCTTCACCGATCAGGTACAGCGTGATGCCGTTGCACAGGAACGCACCGAACGACTGGCCGCCCGTGCCTTCCAGCTGGATGTGGATGGTGTCGTCGGGCAGGCCCTCGGGGTGCACCTTGGTCACCGCGCCCGACAACATGGCCCCCACGGTGCGGTTGACGTTGCGGGCGGCCTCCATGAAGCGCACCTTCTCGCCCTTGTCGATGGCGGGGCGGCTCTTGGCAATCAGCACGTTGTCCAGGCTCTTTTCCAGCCCGTGTTCCTGCGACTCGGTGTGGTAGCGCTGGGCAGCGGACTCGACGGCGGGCACGGCGAACAGGCGGCTGAAGTCCAGGCCCTGGGCCTTCCAGTGCGACAGGCCTTGCTTGATGTCGAGCAGGTCGGCACGGCCCACCAGGTCGTCGAACTTGCGGATGCCCAGCTGCGCCATGATCTGGCGGGCTTCCTCGGCCACGAAGAAGAAGTAGTTGATGACGTGCTCGGGCTTGCCGCTGAACTTGGCGCGCAGCTCGGGGTCTTGCGTGGCCACACCCACCGGGCAGGTGTTGAGGTGGCACTTGCGCATCATGATGCAGCCTTCCACCACCAGCGGGGCGGTGGCAAAGCCGAACTCGTCGGCGCCCAGCAGGGCCCCGATGACCACGTCGCGCCCGGTCTTGATCTGGCCGTCGGTCTGCACGCGGATGCGGCTGCGCAGGCCGTTGAGCACCAGGGTCTGCTGGGTTTCGGCCAGGCCGATTTCCCAGGGCGAACCGGCGTGCTTGATGGACGACCAGGGCGACGCGCCCGTGCCACCGTCGTGCCCGGCGATCACCAGGTGATCGGCCTTGCACTTGGCCACGCCCGCGGCGATGGTGCCCACCCCGATTTCGGACACCAGCTTGACGGAGATGTCGGCGTGCGGGGCCACGTTCTTCAGGTCGTGGATGAGCTGGGCCAGGTCTTCGATGGAGTAGATGTCGTGGTGCGGCGGCGGGCTGATGAGGCCCACGCCGGGCACGCTGTGGCGCAGCTTGCCGATGTACTCGGACACCTTGCCGCCGGGCAGCTGGCCGCCCTCGCCGGGCTTGGCCCCCTGGGCCATCTTGATCTGGATCTGGTCGGCGCTGGACAGGTACTCGGCCGTCACCCCGAAGCGGCCGGAGGCCACCTGCTTGATGCGGCTGCGCAGGCTGTCGCCGTCTTGCAGCGGCAGGTCCACTTCCACCACGTCTTCACCGATGACGGAGGCCAGGGTTTCGCCCTTCTTGATGGGGATGCCCTTGAGCTCGTTGCGGTAGCGGGCGGCGTCCTCACCGCCTTCGCCGGTGTTGCTCTTGCCGCCGATGCGGTTCATGGCCACGGCCAGCGTGGCATGCGCTTCGGTGGAGATGGAGCCCAGCGACATGGCACCGGTGGCAAACCGCTTGACGATTTCCTTGGCGGGTTCCACCTCGTCCAGCGGGATGGCCTTGGCCGGGTCCACCTTGAACTCGAACAGACCGCGCAGCGTCATGTGGCGACGGCTCTGGTCGTTGATGATCTGGGCGTATTCCTTGTAGGTGTTGAAGTTGTTGGCCCGGGTGCTGTGCTGCAGCTTGGCAATGGCGTCGGGCGTCCACATGTGCTCTTCGCCACGGGCACGCCAGGCGTACTCGCCACCGGTGTCCAGCATGGTGGCCAGCACCGGGTCGTTGCCGAAGGCGGCTTTGTGCATGCGGATGGCTTCCTCGGCCATCTCGAACACGCCAATGCCCTCCACCTTGCTGGGCGTGCGGGTGAAGTACTTGGCGATGGTTTCGCTGTTGATGCCGATGGCCTCGAACAGCTGCGCACCGCAGTAGCTCATGTAGGTGCTCACGCCCATCTTGGACATGATCTTGGACAGACCCTTGCCGATGGCCTTGACGTAGTTGTAGATGGCCTTGTCGGCACTCAGGTCGCCCGGCAGGTCCTTGTGCAGGTCCACCAGGGTTTCCATGGCCAGGTAGGGGTGCACGGCTTCGGCACCGTAACCCGCCAGCACGGCGAAGTGGTGCACCTCGCGGGCGGTGCCGGTCTCCACCACCAGGCCGGTGGCGGTGCGCAGCCCGGTGCGCACCAGGTGCTGGTGGATGGCCGACAGCGCCAGCAGCGCCGGGATGGCCACCTGGGTGGGGCTGACGCCGCGGTCGCTCACGATCAGGATGTTCTTGCCACCTTGGATGGCGTCCACCGCCTCGGCGCACAGCGAGGCCAGCTTGGCCTCCACGCCTTCGCGGCCCCAGCTCACGGGGTAGGTGATGTCCAGCGTGGCGCTCTTGAACTTGCCCTGGGTGTACTGCTCGATGTGGCGCAGCTTGGCCATGTCGGCAAAGTCCAGCACCGGCTGCGACACCTCCAGGCGCAACGGCGGGTTGACCTGGTTGATGTCCAGCAGGTTGGGCTTGGGGCCGATGAAGCTGACCAGCGACATCACGATGGCTTCGCGGATCGGGTCGATGGGCGGGTTGGTCACCTGCGCGAACAGCTGCTTGAAGTAGTTGTACAGCGGCTTGTTCTTGCTGGAGAGCACGGCCAGCGGGCTGTCGTTGCCCATGGAGCCAATGGCTTCCTCACCGGCCTGGGCCATGGGGGCCAGCAGGAACTTGATGTCTTCCTGGGTGGTGCCAAAGGCCTGCTGCAGGTCCAGCAGCGAGGCGGTGGCGGGCGCGTCCACCGGGGTGGCGGGGCCTTGCACGTCGTCCAGGCGGATGCGCAGGTTCTCGATCCACTGCTTGTAGGGCTTGCTGTGCGCGAGGTTGGCCTTGAGCTCCTCGTCGTTGATCATGCGGCCCTGCTCCAGGTCGATCAGGAACATCTTGCCGGGCTGCAGGCGCCACTTGCTGACGATCTTGCTTTCGGGCACCGGCAGCACGCCGGCTTCCGAGCCCATGATGACCATGTCGTCGTCGGTGATGCAGTAACGCGAGGGGCGCAGGCCGTTGCGGTCCAGCGTGGCACCGATCTGGCGACCGTCGGTGAACACGATGGAGGCGGGGCCGTCCCACGGCTCCATCATGGCGGCGTGGTACTCGTAGAACGCCTTGCGACGCTCGTCCATCAGGGTGTGCTGTTCCCAGGGCTCGGGGATCATCATCATCACCGCCTGCGCCATGGGGTAGCCCGCCATGGTCAGCAGTTCCAGGCAGTTGTCGAAGGTGGCGGTGTCGGACTGGTCGGGGAAGCTCAGGGGGTAGAGCTTCTTCAGGTCCTCGCCCAGCACGGGCGAGGTCATGACGCCTTCGCGGGCCCGCATCCAGTTGTAGTTGCCGCGCACGGTGTTGATTTCACCGTTGTGCGCCACATAGCGGTAGGGGTGGGCCAGCGGCCACTCGGGGAAGGTGTTGGTGGAGAAGCGCTGGTGCACCAGGCCCAGGGCCGACACGCAACGCGGGTCTTGCAGGTCCAGGTAGTAGGTGCCCACCTGGTCAGCCAGCAGCAGGCCCTTGTAGATGATGGTGCGGCTGCTCATGCTGGGCACGTAGTACTCCTTGGAGTGCTTCAGCCCCAGCTTGGAAATGGCCTTGCTGGCCTTCTTGCGGATGACGTACAGCTTGCGCTCCAGCGCATCCTGCACGATCACGTCGTTGCCACGGCCAATGAACACCTGGCGGATGATGGGTTCCTTGGCGCGCACGCGGGGCGACATGGGCATCTCGGTGTTGACCGGCACGTCGCGCCAGCCCAGCAGCACCTGGCCTTCGGCCTTGATGGCGCGCTCCATCTCCTGCTCGCAGGCCAGGCGGCTGGCGTGCTCCTTGGGCAGGAAGATCATGCCCACGCCGTATTCACCGGCGGGGGGCAGGTTGACGCCCTGCTGGGCCATGTCCTCGCGGTAGAGCGCGTCGGGCAGCTGGATGAGGATGCCCGCGCCGTCGCCCATGAGCTTGTCGGCACCCACGGCACCGCGGTGGTCCAGGTTTTCGAGGATCTTGAGGGCCTGACCCACGATGGCGTGGCTCTTGACGCCCTTGATGTGGGCCACAAAGCCGACGCCACACGCGTCGTGCTCGTTGGCGGGGTCGTACAGGCCTTCTTGTTGCAGTTGTGCCTGCGCGGACTGGATGCTCATGGGGTCGGTCACACCAAACTCCTCAAAAAAATGCGGACAAGTCAAGAGGATATTCCATTGCAACCCGCATGCCAAGGCTTTTAAACGGTGTCTGACCCCATTTAAATAACGACAAATTCAGTCAAATATAAATTGGGGACACATTGAATTCAGTAGCAACAATGCCACTCATGGAAAGCGCCAGAGCACGATTTTTGTCGTGAAATTCAGGCCGTGGATTCAGCCATTCGGGGCGGACGCCCCGGGCGACCCGGCTGCAAACGGCGGGGGGTGCCACTTTGCAGGGCCGCCACAAACGCCTCGGAACCCAGCACCCAGCCCTTGAGCGCGGCCTGCGCCAGCGCCTGGACGTGCGCGGGTGCACAGCCTTGCTCCAGCAAGGTGCGGTAGGCCGCCTCGCGGGCGAAGGGCGTGTTGCCCAGCGCCCAATACTGGGGCGGCACCGTCAGCAGCCGGTGGCTGCTCTGCCCCAGGTAATGCGCGGCGCTCACCCACGGGTGTGCGCCCGCCCCATCGGCCACGGCACCGCTGCGCTGGGGGTGGGTGTCCATCCACACCATGGCCCGCAGCAGCCAAGGGTCGGACTCCAGCACGGTGGAGCGATAGCGCCCCTCCCACAGCGTGCCGCGCCGTGCATGGCGGCGGTTGAACGTCTGCACATGCCGCCGCCCCAAGGCTTGCATGCCAGCACTCAGGCCAACGGCGTCCTGTGGGGTGAGCAGCAGGTGAATGTGGTCGGGCATCAAGGCCCAGGCGTGAATGGCCAGCCGGTGCTGGGCGGCCACCTGGGCCAGGTGGTCCAGGAAGGCGGCACGGTCTTCGTCGTCGGCAAACACCACCTGCCCCGAAGCCCCACGCCACAACACATGGTGCAGCTGACCGGGGATGCACAGCCGAGGCAGGCGGGCCATGGCGGGTCAGAGGAACACGTCAAGGTCGCCGACGATGGCGCGCGCCAGGTCGTCCAGCCGTTCGGTGCTCACCTCGTGGGCGGCCAGCACCAGCGTCTGGACCTGAAAGCCCACCACCCCTTGCAGGCGCAGGTGCACGCGGCCCTGGTCGTGCTCGGGGGTGAACACCACGCTGCCGCGGGCGGCCATGTCGTGTTCGAAGCGCACGGCCAGCAGCTTGTTGGTGTCGGGGTTGCGCTCTTCCACGCGGTTGAAACGCACCTGCCCGGCGGCCAGCCGGGCCTCCACCCGCGCCAGGTCGGGCGGGAAGTTGACGCTCACCTCCGATTGGGGCGGGCACGCCGGGTCCACCGGCACCACCCGCCAGCCCATGGCGAGGTGTTCGAACACCTCGCGCGAGCGCAGGATCTTGCGCCGGGCGTCAAAGCGGAAATCGGCCAGGCGCATCGCGGGCCAGGGGGCACGGGCGTCCAAGGCCAGCGGGCGGGCCGACGGCTGGAGGATGTTGAGCTGGGCCGCCAGCTCACTCAGGTACTGCCAAACGCGCTGGCAGGCGGCCTCGGTGTGGGTGAGTTGTTCGTCCAGGTCGCGGCTGGCCTGACCTTGCCGGGCCTGCACATCGGTGGCCCGGTCTTTGAGCTGCTGCAAAAAGCCCATGTTCGAAATCGTCAATAAGGATCGAACAGCGATTGTCCACTCCATTGGCGGTGGGCTGACAGCGCAAAGCGGTCGGTCATGCCCGCGATGTAGTCGGCCACGGCCCGGTACGGGCTGTCGCCGTGCTGCGGGCTGAGGTTGGCGGGCGGGTGTTCCAGGTACAGGGCAAACAGCTCGTGCACCACCCGGCGGGCGCGGTCCATGCTGTCGGTGACGGTGGGGTGGCGGTAGAGCTGCTGGAACAAAAAACGCTTGAGCGCGGTGGACTGCGCCCGCATGTCCGCCGAAAACCGCAGCAGCACCCCGGCGTGGCGGGCTTCTTCGGGGGTGTTCACCCCGGCATCGGCCACGGCGGCCTGGGTGGCGGCGATCACGTCGTACACCTGCTCGCTGAGCATGCGGCGTATGGTCTCGAACAACAGGCGGCGGCCCTGGAGCCGGGGGTGTTCGGCCAGGGTCTCGCGCAGGAAGCGCTGGACCAGCGGCACCTCGGCCACCTGCTCCAGCGTGATGAGGCCGGAGCGCACGCCGTCGTCCACGTCGTGGGCGTTGTAGGCGATTTCATCGGCCAGGTTGCACAGCTGGGCTTCCAGCGAGGGGGCGTGGCCATCGAGGAAGCGGCGGGCCACGCCGTGGGGCTCCTGCGCCTCCAGCGCCTCGGCATGGGCGCGGCTGCAGTGTTTGAGGATGCCTTCGCGGGTTTCAAAACACAGGTTGAGCCCGTCGAACGCGGGATACCGCTCTTCCAACCGGTCCACCACCCGCAGGCTTTGCAGGTTGTGCTCGAAGCCGCCGTGCTCGCGCATGCAGTCGTGCAGGGCGTCCTGCCCGGCGTGGCCGAAGGGGGTGTGGCCCAGGTCATGGGCCAGCGAGATGGCTTCCACCAGGTCTTCGTCCAGCCCCAGGCTGCGGGCGATGCTGCGACCCAGCTGGGCCACCTCCAGGCTGTGGGTCAGGCGGGTGCGGAACAGGTCGCCCTCGTGGTTGAGGAAGACCTGCGTCTTGTAGACCAGCCGCCGAAACGCCGTGCTGTGCACGATGCGGTCGCGGTCGCGCTGGAACGGGTTGCGCGTGGGTGCGGGCGGCTCGGCATGCCGCCGCCCACGGGTGGCGTGGGGCTGGCAAGCCAGGTGGTGCAGCGGCGCGGCCATGCTCAGGTGACGTGGGCGCCGTCTGGCGAGGCGGCCTGGCGCAGGTGCTCGGTCATGGCGGCTTCCTCCAGCGGGCGGCTGAACAGGTAGCCCTGCCCGTGGTCGCACCCCAAGGTGGCCAGGAAGTCGCGCTGCAACGGGGTTTCCACGCCCTCGGCCACCACACGCAAATGCAGGTTGTGGCCCAGGGCCACCACGGTTTCCACGATGGCGGTGTCGTCGGCGTCCACGCCAATGTCCACCACAAAGCTGCGGTCGATCTTGAGGGTGTGGATGGGCAGGCGCTTGAGGTAGGCCAGGCTGGAGTAGCCAGTGCCGAAGTCGTCGATGGCCAGGTGGGCTCCCATGGCCTGCAACTCCAGCAGGGTGCGCTGCACGTCTTCGGTCTGGCGCATCAGGCAGCCTTCGGTGATCTCGAACTCCAGGCCATCGCCGCGCACCCCGGTCTCGTCCAGGATGTCTTGCAGCCGGGTGATCAGGCTGCCCTGTTGCACCTGGAGGGCCGACAGGTTGATGGCCACCCGCGGCACGTCCAGCCCCGCGTCGAGCCAGCGGCGGATTTGCTGGCAGGCGTGCAGGATGACCCAATCCCCCAGCGCCACGATCTGCCCGGTGGCCTCGGCCAGGGGAATGAAGTCGGCCGGTGACACCGCCCCGCGTTGCGGGTGCTGCCAGCGCAACAGCGCCTCCATGGCCGTCATGCGGCCATCGGCCAGGTTCACGATGGGCTGGTACACCAACCGCAATTCGCCCCGGTCGGCGGCGCGGCGCAGTTCGGCCCCCAGCGTGTAGCGTTCGAACGCCGATTGGTCCAGGCTGGACGATGCGTAGGCCACCCGACCACGCCCACCCTCCTTGGCCTGGTACATGGCCGCGTCGCTGCGTTTGAGCAGGGCATCAACGTCGGCTCCGTCTTCGGGGAACACCGCCACCCCGATGCTGCCGCCCACGTACAACTCGCGGCCATCGATGACCACCGGCAGCGACAACACCCGCTGGAGCTTTTCGGCCAGAACGCCCGCATCGTCGGGCTTGGAGATGCTGGGCAGGAACACGATGAACTCGTCCCCACCCTGCCGCGCCACGGTGTCCTCGCTGCGCACACAGCCCCGCAGGCGATGGGCCACCTCCACCAGCAGGCGGTCGCCCATGTCGTGCCCGAACGAGTCGTTGACGGCCTTGAAGTGATCGAGGTCGATGAACAGCAGCGCGGCATGCTCCCCCATCCGGCGGTCGTGCGCCAGCGCCTGTTGCATGCGGTCACGCAACAGGCCGCGGTTGGCCAGCCCGGTGAGGCCGTCGGTGGTGGCCAGGCGCAGCATTTCCTGCTCGGCCCGCTTGCGTTCGGTGATGTCGATGCGAATGGACACGTAACGCACGATCTCGCCGCGCCCGTCCTTGAGCGGCACGATGGCCGAATCCACCCAGTACAGGTCCCCGCCCTTGGTGCGGTTGCAGATGACGCCCCGCCACACTTGGCCAGAGGCCAGGGTCTTCCACATCTGCGTGAAGAACCCCTTGTCGTGGGTGCCCGAGTTCAGAAGGCGGTGGTCCTGCCCCAGCAACTCCTCGCGGGTGAAGCCGCTGACCTCCACCAGCCGGTCATTGACCTGGACGATGCGCCCATCCCGCTCGGCCACCGACACGATGGCGTGCTGGTCGATGGCCTGCATGTAGGTGGAGAGTTCGGCAAACGCCTGCTCGACGCCTTCCTTGGCCTCCAGCAGGTCGCGGGCGGTGCGGGCCACCAGTTCGGAGCGGGCCAGTTGCGCCTCGGTCTCGTGCAGGCTTCGCTCCTGCCGAGTCAGGCGCAGGTTGTACCAGAACACCGCCGCGAAGCTGCCCCCCAGGATGGCAAAGATGAACAGCGAACTCTTGCCCACCTGGGTGCCCGCCAGGGCTTCGGCCCGGTCCAGCGGGATGGTGACGGACAGCGCCCCCATCAGCTCGTGCAACGTCCACTGCTTGCCGGGCATCACCCCTGCCGCCACGCGCTGGCGTTGGATGTCGGGCTGCTGTTCGTAGCTGTTGTGGCAGGCCACACAGCCCATTTGCGAGGCCGGATCGGCCACCAGCAGCCGCAACACGCGCTGCCCGTTGTGCTCTTCAAAGCGGGACACGGGCGTCCACTGGCGAACCCCTGGCGGCTGCGCCGCCTCCTGGCTTTCCAACTGGGGCCAGGCCCAGCGCAGGAAGTCGTCGGACAAGCCCTGCGACGGCTCCAGGTTCCATTTGCTCACCGGGCGGTACTCGTAGAGTTTGTCGGCCCGCTCCGAACTGGCGCGCCCCACCAGCTTGAGGAACTGCGCCGGAATGGGCACATGGCCCAGGCGCTGGTCCGAATGGGCGTCGGCCCCCAACCCATCGCGGGCCAGCTTGGCCACCACTTCCTTGTTGTAGACCGAACGGGCCACCACCGCCTGCTGCGCCACGATCTCGGCCACCGCCAGCGCCTGCTGTTCCACCGTGCGGGTGACCGCGTCGCGCACCAGCAGCACCCCACCCACAAACGTCAGGACAAACACCACCCCCAACACCACCCAGGGGCGTGAGCGCATGCGACCCTGGGTCGACGAATCGGCAAAAAAGACGCTGGGACTGGTGGACATGGAACGTGGAGACAGACAACACCCTCACGGCAACCTCGGGGGTCGCCCGAAAGTGTCATTATTTATTCATACAAACAACCGCAGCGTACACCCTCCACGAAGGGTTCAGGGCAGGGAAAACGACAGGATACCCCCGAAGGTCGTTGGACGTGCGGACAGGGCCACCGCTATCAAAACAGAAGCCTCTTACGCTTTCATTAAAAGCGCCAGAGGCACTTTTTTATTGCAATTTTTCCCGTCAACGCCGCGGGCGGACCACCGCGCGGCGGAAATCCCGCAGCCGGGCCTGGGCGCGGCCCAGCACGGTGTTCTCGGGGTAGCGGCCCGTGGTGGCGTCCAGCTCGCCCACCGTCTGACCGGTGAGCCAGGCCAGCCCCTCGTGGGCGTGCTGCTGGGTGTGGATGTGAAAGCGCCCCTCGGCCACGGCCTCGCGCACCTGGGCCGACAGCACCAGGTGGCGGCGGTTGCGTGCCGGCATCAGCACACCCTGCTGCCCGTCCAGCCCCAGCACCTGGCAGACGCGGAAGTAACCTTCGATCTTCTCGTTCAGCCCGCCCACCGGCAGCACCTCGCCAAACTGGTTGACCGCCCCGGTGACGGCCACGCCCTGGCGCAGCGCCACGCCCGACAGCGAGGACAGCAGCGCGTACAGCTCGGCGCACGAGGCCGAATCGCCCTCCACCCCGTGGTATTCCTGCTCGAACACCAGCGACGCCGTCATGGCCAGCGGTGCCAGGTGGGCGAACAGCGCACCCAGGTGGCTTTGCAGGATGAGCACGCCCTTGTCGTGGATGGGGCCGGACATTTCCACCTCGCGCTCGATGTTGAGCACCCCCCGCGTGCCGGCAAAGGTGCGTGCTGTCAGCCGCACCGGCATGCCAAAGCGGTGGTCGCCCAGGTCGAGCTGGGTCAGCCCGTTGAGCTGGCCCACGCGCTCGCCGTGCACGGTGATGAGGCGCTCGCCATCGGCCACCGTGGCCAGCAGCTCCTCCTCCAGGTGGTTGTGGCGGGCGATGCGGGCGCGCAGCGCCTGCTCCACGTCGGCGGCGTCGATCAGCCGCCCCCCGCGCTGGCGGGCCAGGGCCGCGCTTTCGAACACGCGCGCCTCGGTGGCCGAGAACTGGGCGCTTTGGCGGGCCTGGTCGTCGGCGTCGCGGTGCGAGGCCTCCAGCAGCCGCGCCACCGCCCCCGCGGTGCAGTGCGGCAGGCCGCGCTGCTGGCACAGGTGGGCCACGAACACGGCGAACGAGCGCTGCGTGTCGGGCGTGCTGACGAAGGTGTCGGCAAACTCCACCTTCACCTGGAAGTGGCGGGCAAACTCCGGGTCGCCCTCGCGCACGGCGTGGTACTGCTCCACGGTGCCGATGAGGATGACCTTGACCTGGATGTCCACCGCCTCCGGCTCCAGCGACACCGCGGGCAGCGCCGCCAGCAGCGGCATGGGCTCTTCGATCTGCACCCGGCCATTGCGCATGACGCGGCGCAGCCGCTCCCACACCTCTTCGTCGGCGATCAGGTCACGCAGGTGCAGCACCAGGAAACCGCCGTGCGCCTTGAGCAGGCTGCCCGCGCGGATGCGGGTGAAGTCGGTTTGCAGCACGTCTTCTTCCGACTGGTATTCGATGCTGCCAAACAGCGCCCGGTGCACCGGGTTGGCCTCCACGATGACCGGAGCCCCCTCGCGGCCCGCGTTGTCCACCACCAGGTTGATTCGATAGCGCTGCAGCAGGGCTTCCAGGGCCTCCTGGCGGCCCTCTTCGTCTTCCTCGAACGGCTGGAACAGCTCCAGGTGGTCCAGCACGTCCTGGGCCACGCGGTCGAGGTGTTTGCCCAGCTTGACGGTGTCCTTGATCTGTTTTTTCAGCGCCACGCGGATGGCTTGCAACTCGTGCTCCAGCAGCGGCTTGATGGCCTGCTGGTGCAGCACGGTCAGGGCGTCGCGGGTCTGGCGCTCCAGCGCGCCCGCCAGTTCCAGAAAACGCTGGATCTCGTCGCGCAGGGCCTGCTCCAGCGCGTCCACGCGGGCGCGTTCGGCGGCGGGCAGCTTGGCGGCCTCCAGCTCGGTCAGGGGTTGGTCACCCTCGCCCACGTAGGTGAAGACCAGCCGCCCCTCGTCCTTGTGCAGCGAGAAGTGGTGGGCCTCGGCGTGGGTGACCAGGCGCTGGTAGGCCTCGCCCTCCTGCTGCTCGTAGGTCTGGCGGGCCCGGGCCTCGTCGGCCTTGACCTCGGGGCGGGCCAGCCGCTTGGGGATGTCGGTTTGCAGCGTCTTGACCAGCGCCGCCATCTGCTGGCGCAGCTCGCGCCCCTGGCCTGCGGGCATGCGCAGCGCCAGCGGGTGTTCGGGCGTGTCGAAGTTGTGCAGGTAACACAGGTCGGGCGGCACCGGGCGGGTGGCGGCCACCTGCTGCGCCGCCTGCTTCAGCAGCGACGAGCGGCCACAGCCGGGCTCGCCCAGCACAAACAGGTTGTAGTCGGGCTCGGCCATGGCCAGGCCGAAGCGGGCGGCGTCGTGCGCCCGCTCCTGCCCCACCCAGGGCAGGGTGTCGTGGATCAGGGCCGAGGTGTCGGCAAACCCCAAGGTCTCGGGGGCCAGGGCCACCGACAACTCGGAGGCTTGAAGGGCGGTGACGGCCATGGTCAGCCTCGTTTCAAATTTCACATTAAAAAAGGCCATAGCGCTTTGTTTGAAAGCGCTGACTGCTCTCAAAAACTAAGCAGCCTGCACACAAGCCGCCAGCACCTCGGTCACCACCGCATCGGGGGCCTTGGCGGTGGTGGCGCAGCCGGGGCCGGTGCCGCCCTGGGCCAGCGGGACGTTGCCGATCAGCACGAACTGGATGGTGCCGCCCTCGCTCTTCTTGTCCACGCGCATCAGCTCCAGGTAACGCTGGGCGCCCAGGTCAGGGCCCACGGTGGGCAGGCCTGCGGCCTTCACCAGGCGGGTGAGGCGCTGCACAAAGGCTTCATCCACCCAACCCAGGCGCTGGCTGAGGTGGGCCGCCATGACCATGCCGCAGCCCACGGCCTCGCCGTGCAGCCACTCGCCATAACCCAGCCCGGCCTCGATGGCGTGGCCGAAGGTGTGGCCGAAGTTGAGGATGGCGCGCAGCCCGCTTTCCTTCTCGTCCTGCCCCACCACCCAGGCCTTGATTTCGCAACTGCGGCGCACCGCGGTGGCCAGCAGCGCCGGGTCGCGGGCCAGCAGCCCGTCCAGGTGGGTGTCGATCCAGTCGAAAAACGCCATGTCGGCTATGGGGCCGTATTTGATGACCTCGGCCAGCCCGGCGCTGAACTCGCGCGCAGGCAGGGTGTGGAGCACATCCAGGTCGGCCACCACCCGCTGCGGCTGGTAGAAGGCCCCGATCATGTTCTTGCCCAGCGGGTGGTTGATGGCGGTTTTGCCACCCACGCTGCTGTCCACCTGCGCCAGCAGGGTGGTGGGCACCTGCACAAAGGGCACGCCGCGCATGTAGCAGGCGGCGGCAAAGCCGGTCATGTCGCCCACCACGCCGCCGCCCAGGGCGTACAGCACGGTCTTGCGGTCGGCACCGCTGCCCAGCAGCTGGTCGTAGATGAGGTTGAGGGTGGCGGCGTCCTTGAACTGCTCGCCATCCGGCAGGGCCAGCACATCCACCGCCTGGTACAGCGGCGGCTGCTGTGCCAGCAGCGCGGCCTTGAGGGCCTGGGCGTACAGCGGCGCCACGGTGGTGTTGCTGACGATCAGCGCCCGCGCCGCGCGGGGGCAGCCCGCGTAGGTGGCCGCCTGGCCCAGCAGGCCGGGGCCGATGGCAATGTCGTAACTCCGGTCGCCCAGCGCAATGGGCACCTGCTGCACGGCCCCCTGCCCTCCCGCTGACACGAAAGGGGGCAGGGTCAAGGCGGGTTGCGCAATGGAAGCGGGCTGGGGCGAGGTCACGGGCATGGCGGTGAATGCAGGCAAGGGCAAAAGCAAAGGCCCGAGTGTAGGTGGCGGCATCCACGCGTCACGATTTGATCGCATACTTGGCACCCTCTTCCTGCGCACCCATGGACAAACTCCGCATCGACAAATGGCTGTGGGCCGCCCGGTTCCACAAGACCCGCTCGCTGGCCGCCGACGAAATCGGCAAGGGCCGGGTGGAGGTCAATGGCCAGGTGGCCAAACCCTCGCGTGAGGTGCAGGCGGGCGACCTGGTCACCCTGAAGCAAGGCTGGGATGTGCGCACCGTGGAGGTGCTGGGCATCAGCGCCCAACGCGGCCCGGCCCCCGTGGCCCAGGCCCTGTACCAGGAAACCGCCGACAGCGTGGCCCGGCGCGAAGCCGCCGCCCAGGCCCGCCGCCTGGCCCCCGAACCTGCCCTGGCCCAGCCGCTGGGCCGCCCCACCAAACGCGACCGCCGCCAACTGCAACAGTGGCAGGACGGATCGGCCTCCGGCGGCCCCTCCGGCAGCCCGGACAGCGGCTGGGGCGACCGCTGGAGCGCCAGCCTCTGAGTCCGCCCCGTCCACCCGCCACCGCCCACACACCCCATGTTCCAGTGGATCCAGAAGCTCGTCGGGCATGCGCCCGCCCCGGCCCCGGCCGAACCGGACGGTGCCCCCACCACGCGGGCACCGCAGGCCAGCGGCTTCGGCCCGTCGCGGCTGCACCCGCCCTCGGTGCTGCCCACCCCGCAGCCCGCGCCCACCGTGGCCCCTGCCCCGGCTGAAGGCTTTGTGCCCGTGGTGGAGGAACCCGCCCACCCCATGACCGCCTTCAACGTGCAGACCGAGGCGCTGCACTGGGTGTACAGCGTGCCCCGGGGTGGCCGCATCGGGCCCAACGGCCTCACCCTGAGCCATGTGGCCGACCTGGTGGAGCGCATGAGCCTGGACGCCAGCCGCGCCGCCGACTGGGTGCCCCGCGTGCCCGCGGTGCTGCCCGGCCTGTTGCGCACCCTGCGCGACGAGAACAGCTCGGCCCACGACCTGGCCTCGCTCATCGAACAAGACGTGTCGCTGCTGGCCGAAGCCCTGAAAGAGGCCAACAGCGCCCTCTACCAGCGCAGCACCCCCATCACCCAGACCGAAGACGCCGTGCGCCTGCTGGGCAGCCAGGGCCTGCGCCTGCTGATTGCCCGCGTGGCCTTCCGCCCCGTGCTGGGCTCCGACGCCGGGCCGCTGACCCAGATGGGCGCCAACCGGGTGTGGGCACTGGGGGAAGCCTGCGCCCAGGCCTGCCGCGCCCTGGCCCCCGAGCGGGGCGTGGACCCGTTTGAAGCCTTCCTGAGCGGCCTGGCCCTGCACGTGGGCCTGCTGGTCAGCCTGCGCATGACCGACCGCGTGGCCCACCTGGCCCGCCCCGACCCCCACGGCCTGGGCCCGCGGCGGGTGCTGGTAGACGAAGACACCCCCACCCCCGCCAACCAGAACCAGACCGCCCAGGACCTGATGCACCTGGTGGCCCTGCTGTCCCACCGCGTGGCCGCCCGCTGGGAGCTGCCCGACAACGTGGTGGGCACCCTCACCGGCCTGGCCGACCCGCTGGCCCGTGGGCGCTGGCAGGCGGCATGCGAATTGCTGGAGGTGGCCCAGGAGGCCGCCCGGCTGGCGGTGCTGGCCGATGCGGGCTGGCTGCCCGCCCCCCTGCCCGAGTGCTGGGGCCACCTGCCACCCGACGCCCAGCACTGGCTGGAACACCACGCCCACCCTGCCCCCGGCACCGACGACTGACCCCGCTGTCCATGACCACCCCCACGCGACTGCTCATCCTCAAACTGGGCGACACCCTGCCCGCCCTCAAGGCCACCCACGGCGACTTCGAAGACTGGATCGCCCAGGGCCTGTCCGCCAGCGAACACCCGGTCACCGTGTCGGTGCTCGACCCACGCCGCGGCGACGCCCTGCCCCGCCTGACGCTGCAAAACGGTGCGCCCCAGGCCTTTGACGGCGTGGTGCTCACCGGCTCCCACGCCATGGTGACCCACCGCGAAGCCTGGAGCGAACACACCGCCGCCTGGCTGCGCGACGCCGTGCACACCAGCCTGCCGGTGCTGGGCATCTGCTACGGCCACCAGCTGCTGGCCCACGCGCTGGGCGGCACCGTGGACGACCACCCCGGTGGCCTGGAGAGCGGCACCACCCTCATCTGGCGCCAACCCGAGGCCGACCACGACCCCCTGTTTGCCGACCTGCCCAGCCACTGGAACGCCCAGGTCTCGCACCGCCAGACCGTGAGCCAGCTGCCCCATGGGGCCGTGCTGCTGGCGCACAACCGGTTCGAGCCGCACCATGCCTTCCGCTTTGGTGCCTGCGCCTGGGGCGTGCAGTTCCACCCCGAATTCATGCCCGAAGCCACCCGCACCTACCTGCTGCACCAGACCGTGGCCCTCACCGAACAAGGCCTGGACCCCCAGCGCATGCAGACCGAGGTGCAACCCACCCCCGAGGCCGCCAGCCTGCTGGGCCGCTTTGCCACCTGGGTGGCCACCCACCGCAACACCGCGGTGCGCCCCGCGGCCACCGCCGCGCCTGCGCCCGTCCCCGCCTGAACCGGAGCCGCCCGTGAACCCGCCAGCACGGGTGCGGCGCATCGCCCACCTGGACATGGACGCGTTCTACGCGTCCGTGGAGCTGCTGCGCTACCCCCAGCTCAAAGGACTGCCGGTGGTCATTGGCGGCGGACGGCGGCGCGAAGACGACGCGCTGCTGACCCAACACCCCCCCACCGACGCCGACGCCCCCGGCCAGCACCTGCACCGCATCCCGGTGGACGCTTTCCCGCGCCTGCGCAGCTACACCGGGCGCGGCGTCATCACCACCGCCACCTACGCCGCGCGGCAGTTTGGCGTGGGCTCGGCCATGGGCCTGATGAAAGCCGCCAAGCTCTGCCCCGACGCCATCCTGCTGCCGGTGGACTTTGACGAGATCCGCCGTTACTCCCGCACCTTCAAGGCCATCGTGACCGACATCGCGCCGCTGATGGAAGACCGCGGGGTGGACGAGGTGTACATCGACTTCACCGACGTGCCCGGCGGCCAGCGCGAGGGCGGGCGGGTGCTGGCGCGGCTGATCCAGAAGTGCATCTTCGACGCCACCGGCCTCACCTGCTCGGTGGGCGTGGCCCCCAACAAGCTGCTGGCCAAGATGGCCAGCGAGTTCAACAAGCCCAATGGCATCAGCGTGCTGCACGAGGCCGACCTGCAAAGCCTGATCTGGCCGCTGCCGGTGCGCAAGGTCAACGGCATCGGCCCCAAGGCCGAGGAAAAGCTGGCCGCCCTGGGCGTGCACACCATCGCCGACCTGGCCGCCCAAGACCCGCAGCAGCTGCGCGAACACTTTGGCCCCGCCTACGGGGCCTGGTTGCACGACGCCGCCTGGGGCCGCGACGACCGCCCGGTGGTGACGCACAGCGAGCCGGTGAGCATCAGCCGCGAAACCACCTTCGAGCGCGACCTGCACGCCGTGCGCGACAAGGCGGAGCTGGGGGCCATCTTCACCCGGCTGTGTGAACAGGTGGCCGACGACCTGGCCCGCAAGGGCTACGCGGGGCAGACGGTGGGCATCAAGCTGCGGTTTGCCGATTTCAAGATCGTCACCCGCGACCACACCCTGCCCCACCCCGTGCGCACCGCCGCCGAGCTGCGCCAGGCCGCGGGCCAGGCCCTCAAGCGCGCCCCGCTGGCCCGCCCGCTGCGCCTGCTGGGCGTGCGCGTGGGCAAACTGGTGCAGGGCGACGGAAATTTTGAAGAAAAAACGCCTTTGGCGCTTTCAGAACAAGCGCAAGGTGCTCTGTTTTTTGAGTAACCGGAAGCAATCCAGAATCACCAAACCATTGCCCGCCCACTGTTTCATCGCCACGGCGAATCGGCTGCGGATACAGGGCTCTCGACGCAAAAGGGAAAAGCATGGGATTCGCCAAACGCCAATGGGAAGAAGTCCAAGACCGCGGGTGGACCACACCCGATGGTTTTGTATGTGAAGAGTGCGTTGACGACGACCACTTGAAAGAGCTGGTCCGGGCCAACCTTGAAGCCACCGCGTGTTCGTGCTGTGGAAAGAAGCGGCACAAGCCATTGGCAGCCCGGATGGAAGTGCTCATGCCATCGATTGCAGGGGCCGTGTATCGACGCTTTTCCGACCCTTCCAGCGCAGGTGTACCTTGGGATGACGGCCCAGTGGATGAAGGAACCGACACCCTCGACATGCTGTTCTCGCTCCCGCTTGAAGGCCACCACAAGTTGATTGAGGCGGTGTCAGAGTCGTTCCACAACTCCATGTGGGTGAGCGGCCACAACGGCTTCTGGTTGGCCCCCAGTCGCCATGAGGTGCTGACAGACTCGTGGCATCGTTTTGTTCACACCGTTCAGCATCGGACACGGTTTTTCTTTCACCTGGACGAGACCCAGCATCAAAGCCATCCCCTGGACCACGCAGAAACACCCGCTCGGTTGCTTCAGCAGGTTGGGGAATTGGCAGAGGTACAGGGTTTGATCAAACCCATTCTCCAAGCCACCTCCGTCTACAGGGCTCGAGTTAGAACAAGCCAATCGTGGAGCCCTGATGCCGCGACCATGGGCGCTCCGCCTCCACGGCTCGCTGGCTCAGGACGCATGAATCCAGCAGGAATCAGTTACCTGTACACAGCCCTTGACGAAGGCACAGCACTGGCAGAAATCGCATCGGCGCCACCCCTGGACGTGGCTGTCGCTGGTTTTCAAACCACGCGCCCACTGTGGGTGCTTGATCTGTGTGAGTTGCCTCTCGTCCCGTCAATGTTCGACCTTGAACAGCAACCCCATCGAGACTCCATCATGTTCTTGCATCAGTTTGTGGAGGAAATCAGCCAACCAGTCAGCAAACATCAAGACGAACCCATTGCCTATGTTCCCACCCAGGTGGTCTGCGAATGGTTTGCCCAGGTGTTCCAGCCAAACGGTTCAGACTGCAGACTCGATGGACTCATCTATCCCAGTGCTGTTCGACAAGGGGGCAAGAACCTGGTGTTGTTCCCTCGTGAACTCCCGTGGGATGAAACCGTGACCTTTGTGAATGCCAAGGAACTCCAGCTGAAGGACTGGGAAGCTCTCACCCGCCAGCTTGCCATGCCATCCCAGGCAGCCAAACACTCCACAAGCCGGGCCAGACAAACCTCATAAAACCCATTAAATTCATGCTTTCATTTGATTTTTTGTTTGTATGATGCAGAAATTCAAATGAAAACATGAATCATGCTGGTCGAATTCACCGTTTCGAACTACCGCAGCATCCATGAACCCCAAACATGGAGCATGGTGGCCGCCCCGGCTTTGAAGGAATGGGAAGACCGCAACACCTTCCCGGCGCCGCCCCCTGCCAAAAACATGCGGCTGCTGCGTTCCGCCGCGCTGTATGGACCCAACGCCGCAGGCAAGAGCACACTGATCCAAGCCCTGGGTTTCATGCGGAATCAGGTGATCAATTCCGCCCGCGAGTCTCAACAGGGCGACTTGATTCCGGTGGTGCCCTTCAAGCTGACGGCTGCCGCTCGCGCCGCGGACTCCGAGTTTTCTGCACAGTTCATCGAATCGGGCGTGCGGTATGAGTACGGATTTCGGTGCAATGCCGTGCGCTTCACCGAGGAGTGGCTGTACGCCTACCCCACCTCTCGGGCACAAAAATGGTTTCACCGGGTGTACGACCCCCAAACGGACAAGGACGCATACGCCCCGTTCTCAGAGCACTTTTTGGGCGGGCAACAGCGACATGTGTGGGCCAGAGAAACCCGGGGCAACGCCTTGTTCCTGTCGCGCTGCATGCAAAGCAACAACACCCAGTTGAAACCAGTGTTCGAATGGTTCAGCCAGCGTTTGCAGGTGCTGAACAAACCCGGCGAGCTGGAGGGCAGCTTCACCATGGACCAGTGCGAGGACCCCGCCATGCAAGCCCAGGTCCTGAGCTTCCTCAACGCAGCCGATTTGTCGATTGATGGCATCCGCGTTGAGCACCGCCCCTTCAGTGCGGACATGCTCCCGCCCCACCTCCCTGACGCCATGCGGCAGGAAGTCATCTCCCGACTCAAGGGCGCAGATCTGGCTCGCATCAAGTTCCAACGGCGTGACGCCCTCACAGGCGACATGGTGGAATTTGGCGAAGAGGAAGAATCAGACGGCACCCGCGCCCTGTTTGCGTTTGCAGGTCCGTGGCTGGACGTGATCAAAAACAACTTGGTGCTGGTGGTCGACGAGCTGGATTCCAGCTTGCACCCCTTGGTGGTCCGCCACTTGGTGGCCATGCTGCATCAGGCGGGCACACAGGCGCAGTTGCTGTTCACCACCCACGACACCACGCTGTTGAGCCAAAAGCTGCTGCGGCGCGATCAGGTGTGGTTTGTCGAGAAAAACGAACAACGCAAGGCCAGGCTGTACCCGCTGTCCGATTTCAGCCCTCGCGAGAACGAGGCCATCGAACGGGGTTACCTCAATGGCCGCTACGGCGGCATCCCCCACCTGGACGACCTGGACTTTTATGGCAGCTGAAGACCGATTCAACCAGCGCCAGCCAGGCAACCCCAAGGGCACCCGGCGTCCTGCCCAGGTTCGAACCCCGGCACCGCGCCTGCTGTTGGTGTGCGAAGGAGAAAAGACAGAGCCCAAGTACTTCCAAGAGCTGGTGAAGGCATGGGGTTTGAACCATCAGGTCAAGGTCGGGAAAAACGATGGTTCCTCCCCAGACCGGGTGGTGGCACGTGCACAGGAGCTGCAAGAGCAAGCCTCACGCGAGGGTGATGCCTTTGACGAGGTGTATTGCGTGTTCGACCGCGATGCCCACGAGCGCTTCGCCGATGCCGTGGCGCAGTTGAAGGCGCTGCAAGCCAAGGGCCGACCTTTCAAGGGCACGGTGTCGGTGCCCTGCTTTGAATTTTGGTTGCTGCTGCATTTTGGCTATTCCGACAGGCCATATGCACGCAAAGGCAAGAAGTCGGTGGGCGATGCGGTGGTGTCCGACCTCAAAACCCAACCCGGATTCGCCAAGTACGGTAAGG
The DNA here is from genome assembly GCF_054777695.1 of Hydrogenophaga soli. Classification (NCBI taxonomy): domain Bacteria; kingdom Pseudomonadati; phylum Pseudomonadota; class Betaproteobacteria; order Burkholderiales; family Comamonadaceae; genus Hydrogenophaga; species Hydrogenophaga soli. The sequence goes on from NZ_BAAHAK010000003.1 coordinate 290,365, forward strand.
GCATGGACGGTGTCTTTACGCAGCTGAGCCCCAGACTGGACGATGCCCTCAGGCACGCAAAGACCTTGGCTGAACATTCCGCGGACGACAGCGAACATCCCAACCCCTCCACGCAAGTGCACGAGTTGGTCCTCCGCCTGAAAGCGATTGCAGCAGCGAGGCGCGGCTGACTCGACCGCGCAGGCCCAACGCCTGCTGGGCGTGCGCGTGGGCAAGCTGGTGCAGGGCGATGGAAATTTGGAAGAAAAACTGCCTCTGTCGCTTTCAGAACAAGCGCAAGGTGCTCTGTTTTTTGAGTGATGGCACACCCAAAGCCCTACCCTTCGCGGTGCCAGCGCCACGCGCTCCAGGTGCCCCAGGCGCCCAAGGTGTGGTGGGTGAGGTCCAGCGCGGTGTGCAGGCCCAGCGGCTCGCCACCCAGCACATGGACCACCTGATGCAGCAGGAAAAACAGCGCATACGCCGCCGTCAACCCCACAGTGGCCAACCGAAAGCCCGGGGACGAAAAGGTGCGCGTGGCCACCTGCATGAGCCCATTCAGGCACACCAGGCCCACCAACACGCGCAGGCCCCACACGCCCGGGTCGTGCGCCAGCGACTGGGCCAGACCCGCGTAGTCGCCTTGCATGGCAAAACGCTCCAAGTCCACCAGGAACATCATGAACAGCAGGGCCAGCATGCCCGCCCAGGCCTGGGCGGTGATGGATTGAAAGCGGGAGGGTGCGGTCATGGCGGAATCATAGCCAAAACCACCTCCAACGCTTTCAAATCAAGCGCAAGAAGCTATCAATTTGATTGCACCCTTCACCACACCGACGCCGAAGCCGCCAGGCGTGTGACCACCTCGCCGCCCAGCAGGTGCTTCTCGACAATTTCCGGCACGTCTTCGGGTTTGACGCGGCTGTACAGCACGCTGTCGGGGAACACCACCACGTTCACCCCGCCGCTGCACGGGCCCAGGCAGCCGCTGTAGGTCACGCCCACCTGCTCGTGGGCGTTGCGGTTTTGCACCTCTTGCCAAAAGGCCTGCAACACCGCCTGGCCGCCCTGGGCGGCACAACTGCCGCGGGGGTGGCCGGGCGGGCGCTGCTGCGAGCAGACGAACACACTGCGTTCGGGTCGGGACATGGTGTGAGCCCCCTCAACCAAACTTGAACAGGATGCCGTGGCCGCCGCGGGGGTATTCCCAGTTCACGTTGGCGTGCTCGGTGCAGATGATGCGGCAGCTGCCGCACTCCAGGCAGCCATCGGTGATGAGGGTGACCGCCCCGTTGCCCTCGGCCTTGTAGCAGGAGGCCGGGCAGACGTGGGTGCAGGATTTGTCCTGGCAGTCGTTGGCGCAGACCTCGGGCTTCTTGATCTGGATGTGGGGCCGGCCGGCGTCCACCCGGTAGCGGTTCTGGAACAGCTTTTCTTCGACGTTGACGGGGATCATCGGATGGCCCTCCAGAGTTTGACGGCGTCACCCACCAGGCCGGTGAGCGAACGGGTTTGGCGGAAGCTGGCGAAGATTTCGCGCTCCTTGGTCTTCTTGTCCACGCCGTCCACGGTGAGCATGGTGCGGGCGGCCTTGGAGACCAGGTCGGGGTAGGTGGTGAAGAACTGGTTGTTCTCGTGGAAGACCTGCGGCATGTCGCGGTACTTCTTCAGGTCCTTCATCACGAAGCTCTCGTCCAACGCCTTCTTGTAGGCCTTGAGCGTGTCGGCCCGGTAGCCCTTGCCCCCGGCCTTGGCGGCAATGGCGGTTTCGGCGGCCAGGCGGCCGGTGGTCATGGCCAGGTTGGAGCCCTCGCGGTGCACGGCGTTCACAAAGCCGCCCGAGTCCCCCACGATCATCCAGCCGTTGCCGTACACCTGGGGCACGGCGTAAAAGCCCCCTTCAGGGATGAGGTGGGCGGCGTACTCCTTCATCTCGCCGCCCTCGATCAGCGGGGCGATGGAGGGGTGGCGCTTCATCTGCTCCAGCAGCGCGTAGGGCGAGGTTTTGTTGGGGTTGGCCTTGAAGTCGCCCAGCATGCAGCCCACGCCAATGGTCAGCGACTCCTTGTTGGTGTAGAGGAAGCCGGTGCCCATCATGCCGTCGGTGATCTTGCCCAGCATCTCGATGACCACGCCCTCTTCCTCGCCAATGTTGAAGCGCTGGCGGATGGTGTCTTCGGGCAGGAACAGAATTTCCTTGACCGCCAGGGCCACGTTGCTGGCCTTGATTTCGCCATGGAACCCCGCCTTGCGCGCCAGCGTGGAGTTGACGCCGTCGGCCAGGATGACCACGTCGGCGTACACGTCGCCTGCCTCGCGGTCGCACTGCACGCCCACCACCTGGTCACCGTCCATGATGAGGTGGTTGACCGTGGTCTCGCAGATCACCAGCGCCCCGGCCTCGCGCACCTTGGAACTGAACCACTTGTCGAACTGCGCCCGGATGATGGTGTAGCGGTTGTAGGGCGGCTTGTTGTAGTCGTCGCTGCGGTAGTGGGTGCCGACAAAGCTGTTGTCGTCCAGCACCCACATGCGCTGCTCGATGATGTGGCGCTCCAGCGGGGCGTCCTCGCGGAAGTCGGGGATGATTTTTTCCAGCGCATCGCTGTACAGGATCGCGCCCTGAACGTTCTTGCTGCCGGGGTATTCGCCGCGCTCGATCTGCAGCACCTTCAGGCCGGCCTTGGCCAGGGTGTAGGCCGCCGCGTTGCCCGAGGGGCCGGCGCCGACCACGATGGCGTCGAACTGGGATGGTTTTTTCATGGGGTTTCTCCTGAAGGACCGCCGCTCACGCCACCTGCCGCAAACGCTGCGACAAATGGGCCGAAAACGCCTGGGTCAGCGCGGGCAGCACCTGCATGGCGTTGCCCACGATGCCGTAGTGCGCAAACTCGAAGATGGGCGCGTTGGGGTCGGTGTTGATGGCCACGATCACGTCGGACGACTCCATGCCCACCCGGTGCTGAATGGCCCCGGAAATGCCCGCGGCAATGTAGAGCTTGGGCCGCACGGTCTTGCCGGTCTGGCCCACCTGGCGCTCGGCCTCCACCCAACCGGCCTGCACCACCGGGCGGGTGGCCCCCACCTCGGCCCCCAGCACGCGGGCCAGCTCGAACACCAGCTTGAAGTTCTCGGGGTTCTTCAGGCCCTTGCCGCCGCTGACGATGACATCGGCATACGGCAGGTTGATGTTGTTGCTCTGCGCGTCGGGGATGAAGTCCAGCAGCTTGGTGACGATGCTGGTCTCCACCATGCCCAGGGTGTCGCGGGTGATGTCGCCGGTGCGGCTGGCGTCGGCCCGGGGCATGGCCATCACCCGCGGGCGCACCGTGGCCATTTGCGGGCGGTAGGCCAGGGTCATGATGGTGCACAGCAGCGAACCGCCAAAGGTGGGCCGGGTGGCGGCCAGGGCCTTGGAGACGGGGTCGATGCGCAGCTCGGTGCAGTCGGCGGTCAGGCCGGTGAGCAAGGTGGTGGCCACCGATCCGGCCAGGTCGCGTCCCATGGAGGTGGCGCCCAGCAGCAGGATTTCGGGTTGGTACTTGTTGACCAGGTCGGTCAGCCCCTTGGTGAAGGGCTCGTTGCGGTAGCCCTTGAGCACCGGGTCGGCCACGATGTAGGCCTTGTCGGCCCCGAAGGTGAAGGCTTCGGCGGCAAACTTGTCCAGCGGCTCGTCCTCGCCACCCAGGATGACGGCGCTGACCGTGCTGCCCAGGGTGTCGGCCAGCTTGCGGGCCTCGCCCACCAACTCCCACGACACGCTGTGCACATGGCCGCGGTCGTGTTCGATGAACACCCACACGCCCTTGTAGGCCTTGAGGTGTTCGGGCAGTTCGGTGTTGCGACCGGCCCGCCCGGCGGGGCGTTTGGCGGGCGCAGTGGCGGCAGCTGGGGCGGCTGGGGCCGCTGCGTTGGGGGTGGGGGCGTCGCTCATGAGGGCTCCTTCATCAGCAGGTCGGCTTCCAGCGTCGGGTGGCGCGTGAAGATCTTTTGCAACAGGTTGAGGGAAACGTCGCGCAGGCTGGAGGTTTCCACGTCCAGCATCTCGGCCTTCTCGGTGCGCGGCGTGGGGCCAAACACCTTGCTCACCACGGTGGGCGAACCCTTCAGGCCGATCTTGTCCAGGTCCTCGATGGCGGCCTGCTCCTTGCTCCACTTGCGCACGGGGTAGGCGGCGGCGTGGATCATGGCGGGCATGGACGCAAAGCGCAGCACGTTGGTGTTCTCCAGCATGGTGATGAGCACCGGCAGCTGGGTCTTGAGCACCTGCACCCCGCCCTCGGCCCGGCGCTCCACGGTGATGGTGCGGGCCTCCAGGTCGGTTTCGACGATGCGCGACACATAGGTCAGCAGTTGCAGGCCCAGGCGCTTGGCAATGCCGGGGCCCACCTGGGCGGTGTCGCCGTCGATGGTCTGCTTGCCGGTGAACACCATGTCCACCGCCTGCTCGCGGGCAATCTGGCGGATGCCCGCGGCCAGGGCATAGGAGGTGGCCAGGGTGTCGGCCCCGGCAAAGGCGCGGTCGGTCACCAGCACCGCGTCGTCGGCCCCAAAGCTGATGCACTTGCGCAAAGCCTCTTCGGCCTGTGGTGGCCCCATGCACAGCACCGTGACGCGCCCGCCGAACTGGTCCTTGAGGCGCAGCGCCTCTTCCAGCGAGAACAGGTCGTAGGGGTTGACGATGGCCGGCACCCCCTGACGCATGATGGTGTTGGTGACCGGGTGGACGCGGATCTGCGCCGAGTCCGGCACCTGCTTGATGCAGACGACGATGTGCATGGCAACTCCTTGGGCTGGCAGGCGGTGGGTGGGGTGGGAAACGCGAGTGGGCTCAGGCGGTGGCCCGCAGGGCCATGGAGGCTCGCAGGTTGTCCAGCGACACGTGCTGCTTGCCTTCGGTGTCCTGGAACACCTTGAACACCTTTTCCCGCGCCGGGGTGGACTTGACGAAGTCGCCATAGGCCTGCGTCAAGAAGCCCCGGTACACGGTGAACATCTCCAGCTCGCTGGTGTCGGCCTTCAGGTTGGCCTGGCGGATGTACTGGAAGAAGCGTTTGAGGATGTGCAGGCGGCTGACGTTGACCACGGCCTGGTCGAACGGCACCCCGAAGAAGTTCAGGAAGTCCTCGGCAGAAGACAGGCTTTTGAGGCGGTGGAGCAGGTTTTCCATCACAAGGTCTCCTCGGTGGGGGTGGGTTGGGGGGAAGCGGGGGCAAACACGGGCACGGCGCAGCTGTCGTCACACGTCCCGCAGGCGGCTGCGGCACCGGGGGGCGTGGGTTCGTGGTCGTTCAGCAGGGCGTGACCACGCTCCAGGTGGGCCACACGGTCCAGCAGGCAGGTGATGGCCTTGCCCACGGGGTCTGGAATCAGGTGGTGGTTCAGGTCAAAACCGTGGGTGCGCCGCCGCTGCGGGGCCACCACCCGGCCCGGGATGCCCACCACCGTGGCCCCGGGGGGCACGTCTTCAATCACCACCGAGTTGGCCGCCACCCGGGCCCCCTGGCCCACGGTGACCGGCCCCAGAATCTTGGCCCCCGCGCCCACCACCACCTGGTGGCCCAGCGTGGGGTGGCGCTTGCCCACCCGCCAGGTGGTGCCGCCCAGGGTGACGCCGTGGTACACGGTCACGTCGTCACCCACCTCAGCGGTTTCGCCAATGACCACCCCGGCCCCGTGGTCGATGAAAAAGCGCGCCCCGATGGTGGCCCCGGGGTGAATGTCCACCTGCGTCCACCACCGCGCCCAGAACGACAGCCAGCGCGGCAGGTAGCGCCAGCCCCGCACCCACAGCGCATGGGCCAGGCGGTACCAGGCCACGGCCTGCACGCCGGGGTAGATGGTCCACACCTCCAGCAGGTTGCGGGCGGCGGGGTCGCGGGCCAGCACGCAATGCACGTCTTCGCGCACCAGCGCCCACCACGAGGGGCGGCGCGGGTCCGAGGGGGAGGCCAGGGCTTGGGTGTTCATGGCGTCACCTTGATCGGTCATGCCGCCAGCGACTGGCCCGCCACCGCGGGCCAGTGCGCCTCCTGCCAAAAGCGCAGCAGGTCGTGTGCGCTGGGTTCCTGTTTGGTGGCGGTGGCGTGCACGCGGATGCGGCCCAGCAGGTGCGCCACCAGCCCGTCGTCGTGCAGCGGCAGCCCCAGTGCGCCATAGGCGTGCCGCACCGACTGCGAGCCCGAGTGTTTGCCCAGCACCGTGCGGCGCTGCCGCCCCACCTCGGAGGGGTCAAAGCCCTCGTAGGTGGCGGCGTTTTTCAGCAGCCCGTCCACATGGATGCCCGACTCGTGCGTGAACACCGCCTCACCCACGATGCTTTTGTTGAACGCCACCTTGCGGCCCGAGGCCCGCTCCACCAGCTGCGAAATGGCGGGCAGCGCCCGGGTGTCGATGCCGGCGTCGGCCTGGTGGACGTGGCGCAGCGCCATGACCACCTCTTCCAGCGCGGCATTGCCCGCACGCTCGCCCAGGCCATTGACGGTGGTGTTGGCGTGGGTGGCCCCGCCGCGAAAGGCGGCCAGGGTGTTGGCGGTGGCCAGGCCCAGGTCGTTGTGGGTGTGGATTTCAATGCCCATGCGGTCCGCGCCCGCGCCGTCCAGCGCGTCGCGCAAGCGGGCCACGGCGTCGTGGGTGGCAAACGGGTCCAGCACCCCCAGGGTGTCGGCAAAACGCACGCGGCTGGCCCCGTTGGCATGGGCCCGCAGGGCCACCTGGGCCAAATAGGCGGGGTCGGCCCGCGAGGCATCTTCCGCGCCCAGCGACACCTCGCGCCCGGTGACCGCGGCGGCGGCCAGCACCCGCTCCACCTGGGCCAGCACCCAGGCGCGGCTTTGGCGCAGCTTGTGCTGCAGGTGGATGTCCGACACCGGGATGGACAGGTGGACGATGTGCGCGTCGCAGCACAGCGCGGCGGCCAGGTCGGCATCGGTCAAACGGCCCCACACCATCAGGCGGGTGGGCAGGTGCAAGGCGGCCAGTTGGGCGGCGATGACGTTGATGCAGTCCACCTCGTCATGGCCCATGGCGGGGATGCCGATTTCCATCTCGGGCACCCCAGCCTCGGCCAGCTGGCGGGCGATGGCGCATTTTTCGTCCACCGTGAACGCCACGCCAGCGGTCTGTTCGCCGTCGCGCAAGGTGGTGTCGTTGATGAGGAGGGTGTGGGCCATGGTGGGTGTCCTTGACCCCCTCTTCGCAATCTGCGTGCCATGGCTTGGGGCGGTGTTTTGGTTGCGGTTTCGGTCCGGTTTCGGCGGGTTTGTCGCTTGGGGGTGGGGGCTTTGCGGTGGCTTGGACAGGGGCGGCTGTCGGTGTTGCGACAAAGCGCACATGACCCGTTTGGTGGCGTGCCAACGGGGTGGGCGGCGTGGTGGGGCGGGTGGGCTGTGCGGTGGGTGCCTCGCCGGGGTCCGCGTTGCGGACTGCGCTGCGGTGCTCGACCGTGGGGCGCGTCGCGGAACTCACTGCGTTTTGCCCTGGGCAAAACTCCGTTCAAACAGCCGCGACGAGTCAGAGGTTGAGGGTGCGCTGCCGCGCACCCCGCCCCGCGGTCTGTGCGCCTTGCCACCGGCGAAGGCACCCAACGCACAGCCCACCCGCCCCACCACGCTGAGGGGCTGCTGGTTCACCACCGAGAGTGAACCCAGGGCTTGGGTGCGTGCCGCAGGCCGCAGGCTGAACGACGCTTCTGTTTTTATAGCTGCTTGCGCTTACACAAAAAGCGCTAGATGCCAATTTTCATTGAAATACAAAGCCGCCTCGCGCTGTGGCCGCACCGTGGCGGCCTGGGCTTGCGTTTACATTGTGAATGCCGCATGAACTGCACCGCCGAATGTGCAGACCTGAAACCTCGCGGTAACGGGAGAACGATTTGAACGCTTTGAGCCACCTTTGCGCGTTGCGCTGTGCACACCCTCTGGACACCCAGGGGCTGGACGCACGGCGGTGCGGGGGTTGGGTGCGCCCGATCGCCTCTCGGCACCGCACGCCCTTCCTTCCTGCAAGCGCCCCATGACCACAAACACCCTTGAGACCCTGTTGAGATACGTGCAACCGCTGACGTTGCTGATCTTCTTCGGCATCTTGCTTTTCGTATGGCACAAGTCCAAACAACTCAAAAAGACGCAGGAGCAGCTGATCGAGTCCATCGACAAGAACAGCGCCAGCCACTGGATTCGCGTCAACATTGCCAGCGCCCAGCGCTTCAAGACGTGGTTGAAGTTCGTGCCCTTCGATGCCAAGGGCATCGTCATCAACCACCCGGAGCACATTCAAATCCAGGGCCAGCGCATCGCGGGCAAAAAGATCAGCCGGACCATCGACAAGCGTGACTTGCGCATGGACTGGATCGGCAACCCCAACCTGGCCAGCTCCAACATGCACTGGATTCGCATCCGGGTGGGGGAGCAGTCCGTGTACCTGTCGGCAGACACGGGCATGAATGCCCTGCAATCGCGCGAGGCCACCGCGGACTTGTGCCGCATGATCAACCCCCACTTCAAGCTGCCCGCCACGGCCCTGAACGAATTTGCGCTGGAAAAAAACCCCGCGTCCCTTGCCGCAGTGCTGGTGTTCTTTGCGTTGGTGGCGTTTTCCATCGTGGACGGGCTGATCCTGAACAGCCTGGAACTGCTGGAACTCGGCTGTACCGCTTGGGCCATGCCTGTGGCCGCCCTGTTGGCCCTGCCAGCCTATGCACTGCTGACCCGCCAGAAGGTGCCGTCGCGCGAGTCGCTCGTCCTCACCACCTTCCTGAGCATGGCATTGACCCTGTCGGTGATTCCCATGCTCAAACGGGTGGACCAACTGCTGGCCACCGATGGGATGGTGTCCACGGCCTATCGCCTCGAAAAAGGCACCCACTTGAAACCCGTGACCGAAGGCCCCCCCACCCTGAACTTCCGCCACCAGGAGGAGTACTGGGCGCAGTTCGAAGAAGGCTCGGTCCACCACTTTGACCTGACCCATGGCCCGCTGGGTTTGTGGCAACTCGACCACGCCAAGCTGGACCAGCCGGTGCGGGACTTTTACAAGAACCTCGACAACGACAAGAACAAGGACAAGGGCAAGGGCAAGACCTTGTGATGACCTGCCACATCCACCTCGCCCCCCGCCATCCCTGGCAGGGGTGGGGTCGGTGGGGGCTTGTGGTGCGCAGCCTTGGCGGGCCGTCCAGGGGCCGGGCGGGCGCAGCCCGCTTCCACATCTGACTGGCTGCGGTTGTTTGAACGGAGCGCCCGCAGGGCGCGAAGTGAGTTCCGCAGCCCCGGCCCCTGGGCGGCCCGGCAAGGGAACCCCGACCGCAGGGCGGGGCCAGCATTCAAGCCCTCACCGACCCCACCCCTGCCGGGGATGGCCGCGCCCCCTCACCCCTCCCGCGCATGGTTGCGGCTGTGCCGCGGCAGCTCCACGGTGAGGTCGGCCTGGCCCAGCCGCACGCAGCAGGCCAGGCGCGATTGGGCGTCCAGGCCCCAGGCGTGGTCGAGCTGGTCGTTTTCGTCGTCGTCCGGCTCGGCCAGCGAGGCCCCGCCCTCGCGCACATGCACATGGCAGGTGGCGCAGGCGGCCACGCCGTCGCAGGCGTGTTCGATGGCCACGCCTTCGGCCAGCATGCGGTCGCACAGCGAGGCCCCGGGCCGCGCCTGGAACGTGGCCCCCTCGGGGCACACGGTGGGGTGGGGAAGGATGCGAACGGTGGGCATGGGCTGGGCAGCGGAGGGTGAGATTCAGGCCAGGCTTTCCAGCGCCTTGCCCGCCAGGGCGTTGCGGATGGAGGCGTTCATGCGGCGGGCCGCAAACTCGGTGGTGGCGGCAGACAGCGCAGCGGACACGCGGCGCACCTCGTCCACGCCCTGCTCGGTTTCCAGCGCATCGGCCACGTGGAACATGGCCTGGCGAACGGCGGCCTGTTCCGTGGCCGACAGCAGAGCGCCGTCTTGCGCCAGCGCGGCCTCGGTGGCGTCGAGCAGGCGGCGGGCGTCCAGCTGCGCTTCGCGCAGCGAGCGCAGCGCCATGTCGGCCTTGGACGAGCCGATGGCGTCTTGCAGCATGGTGCTGATCTGCGAATCGTCCAGGCCGTAGGTGGGCTTGACCTCCACATGCGCCTCCACCCCGGTGGTGAGCTCCCGGGCCGAGACGGACAGCAGGCCATCGGCGTCGATCTGGAACGTCACCCGCACCCGGGCCGCCCCAGCCACCGCGGGCGGTATGCCCTTGAGCTGAAAACGCGCCAGCGAACGGCAGGCGGACACGGCCTCGCGTTCGCCCTGCACCACATGCACGGCCATGGCGGTCTGCCCGTCCTTGAAGGTGGTGAACTCCTGCGCCCGCGCCACCGGCAGGGTGGAGTTGCGGGGGATGATTTTTTCCACCAGCCCGCCCATGGTTTCCAGGCCCAGCGACAGCGGGCACACGTCCAGCAGCAGCCACTGGTCGCCGCTGCCGTTGCCCACCAGCACGTTGGCCTGCAAGGCCGCGCCGATGGCCACCACCTGGTCGGGGTCGATGTCGGCCAGCGGCTCGCGGCCAAAGAAGTCGCGCACGGCGTCGCGGGCAATGGGCATGCGGGTGGAGCCACCCACCAGCACCACGCCGGTGATGTCGTCGCGGTCCAGCCCCGCGTCGCGCAGGGCGCGGCGGGTGGCCGACAGGGTGCGGGCCATCAGCGGTGCGCCCAGCTCGGCAAACTGTGCCCGCGACAGGATGGCCTGCAAGGCCTGGCCGCACGCACCTTGCAGGGCCACGGGCGCGGTGTCGTGGTCGGACAGGCGCTCCTTGGCCGCCCGGGCCGCCGCCAGCAGGCTGCGCTGCGCAGCGGGCGCCAGCGCGGCCAGCCCGGCCACGCCGTGCTGGGCACAAAACCACTGGGCAATGGCGTGGTCGAAATCGTCGCCGCCCAGGGCCGAATCGCCCCCGGTGGCCAGCACCTCGAACACGCCCTGGCTCAGGCGCAGGATGGAAATGTCAAACGTGCCGCCGCCCAGGTCGTACACCGCAAACGTGCCTTCGGCGGCCTTGTCCAGCCCGTAGGCAATGGCGGCGGCGGTGGGTTCGTTCAGCAGGCGCAGCACGTTCAGCCCGGCCAGGCGGGCGGCGTCCTTGGTGGCCTGGCGCTGGGCGTCGTCAAAGTAGGCGGGCACGGTGATGACCACGCCGCTCAACGGTCCGCCCAGCGTGAACTCGGCCCGCTCGCGCAGCGAGGTGAGGATGTCGGCCGACACCTGCACGGGCGAGCGTTCACCCGCCACGGTGGCAATGCCCACCATGCCCGGTGCGTCGGTGAAGCGGTAGGGCAGCCCGGCGGCTTCCTTCAGGTCGGCCAGGGTGCGGCCCATGAAGCGTTTGACCGAAACGATGGTGTTCTGCGGGTCCTCGGCCTGGGCCTGCTGCGCCTCGCGCCCCACCACCAGGCCGTTGCCGGGCAAGTAGCGCACCACCGAGGGCAGCAGCAACGCACCATCCTCATCGGGCAAGGCCCGGGCCACGGCGCTTTGCACGGTGGCAATCAGCGAATTGGTGGTGCCCAGGTCGATGCCCGCGGCCAGCTTGTGCTGGTGCGGTACCGCGCTCTGGCCGGGTTCGGCAATTTGCAGCAAAGCCATGTTCAGACCGCGAAGCTCTCACCGCAGCCGCAGTTGGCCTTGGCGTTGGGGTTGTTGAACTTGAAGCCTTCGTTCAGGCCCTCGCGCACAAAGTCCAGCTCGGTGCCGTCCAGCATGCCCAGGCTGCGGGGGTCCACCACCACCTGCACGCCGTGGGATTCAAAGCACTGGTCGTCGGGGTTGGGCGTGTCCACAAACTCCAGCGCGTAGGCAAAGCCCGAGCAGCCGCTGGTCTTGACCGCCAGGCGCAGGCCCACGCCGCCGCCGCGTTTGGCCAGGGACTTGGACACGTGCCGCGCAGCGGCGGGGGTGAGGGTCACGGTCATGGGGTGCCGCCTTTCCTGCAAAAACGCTCAGACCGAAAACGAGCTGCCGCAGCCGCAGGTGGTCTGGGCGTTGGGGTTGTGGATGACAAAACGCTCGCCCTCCAGCCCGGCCTCGAAGTCCACACGGGCCCCGAACAGGTACTGCTGGCTCATGGCATCCACCACCAGGGCCACGCCTTCGGTGACGATGAGGGTGTCGTCCTCGGCCACCTGGTCGTCAAACGCAAAGCCGTACTGGAAGCCCGAGCAGCCCCCGCCGGTGACGTACAGGCGCAGCTTGAGCTCGGGGTTGCCCTCTTCCTGGATCAGCTCGGCCACCCGGGCCGCGGCCTGGGGGGTGAACTCCAGCAGCTGGGGCATGGCACCCATGGCGGGGGCGTTGGAAGCGGGGGTGGCGTCGGAGGCGGTCTGCATGGTGGGCTCCTGGGGGTGGGGAATGGGGGGCCAGCGGTTGAGGGCTGTCGCCTCAATGGCCTGTGGGGGTGCAGGCGGGCTGTTCGGACAGGCCCGCAGCGCCGGTGCCGGGGTGGCGGGCGCGGTAGTCGGCCACGGCGGCCTTGATGGCCTCTTCGGCCAGGATGGAGCAGTGGATCTTGACCGGGGGCAGCGCCAGTTCTTCGGCAATGTCGGCGTTCTTGATGGCCAGGGCGTCGTCCAGCGTGCGCCCGCGCACCCACTCGGTCACCAGCGAGCTGGAGGCAATGGCCGAGCCGCAGCCGTAGGTCTTGAACTTGGCGTCTTCGATCACACCCTGGGCGTTGACGCGGATTTGCAGCCGCATCACGTCGCCGCAGGCGGGGGCGCCCACCATGCCGGTGCCCACGTTGGGGTCGTCACCCTCGAACGCGCCCACGTTGCGGGGGTTTTCGTAGTGGTCGATGACTTGGTCGCTGTAGGCCATGGCGGGGCTCCGGGGAGGTTGAAGAAGGCGGTGCGGGCAAGGCGCGTCAGTGCGCCGCCCACTGGATGGTGTTGAGGTCGATGCCGGCCTGCACCATGTCCCACAGCGGGCTCATGGCGCGCAGGCGGTTGACCACGTCGGTCACCACGCGGACGGTGGAATCCACCTCCTCCACCGTGGTGAAGCGGCCCAGCGAAAAGCGCACCGAGCTGTGGGCCAGCTCGTCACTGCGGCCCATGGCGCGCAGCACGTAGCTGGGCTCCAGGCTGGCACTGGTGCAGGCCGAGCCAGAGGACACGGCCACCTCTTTCATGCCCATCAGCAGCGACTCGCCTTCCACGTAGTTGAAGCTGACGTTCAGGTACTGCGGGGCGCGGCGCTCCAGGTCGCCGTTGAGGGCCACTTCCTTCAGGCCCGCAAACCCGGCCCACAGGCGGTCGCGCAGGCTGCGGATGCGGGCGTTGTCGGCCTCCATGGTCTCGCGGGCCAGCCAGAAGGCTTCGCCCATGCCCACGATCTGGTGGGTGGGCAGCGTGCCCGAGCGCATGCCGCGCTCGTGGCCACCGCCGTGCATTTGCGCCTCGATGCGCACGCGGGGCTTGCGCCGCACGTACAGCGCGCCAATGCCCTTGGGGCCGTAGATCTTGTGGGCCGAGAGCGAGAGCAGGTCGATGGGCAGTTGCTCCAGGTCAATGGCCACCTTGCCCGCCGCCTGGGCGGCATCCACATGGAACAACACGCCCTTGCGGCGGCAGATGGCGCCCAGCGCGGCCACGTCCTGGATGACGCCGGTTTCGTTGTTGACCATCATCACCGAGGCCAGCACGGTGTCGGGGCGCAGGGCGGCGGCAAACACGTCCAGGTCCAGCAGGCCGCTGGGCAGCACGGGCAGCACGGTCACCTCAAAGCCCTGGCGCTCCAGCTCGCGCATGCTGTCCAGCACGGCCTTGTGTTCGGTGGCCACGGTCACCAGGTGGCGGCCCTTGCCCTTGTGGAACTGCGCCGCGCCCTTGATGGCAAGGTTGTTGGATTCGGTGGCCCCGCTGGTCCAGACGATTTCGCGTGGGTCGGCGTTGATGAGGGCACACACCTGTTCGCGGGCCAGCTCCACCGCCTCTTCCGCGGCCCAGCCGTAGGCGTGCGAGCGGCTGGCGGGGTTGCCGTACATCTCGGTGAGGTAGGGCCACATTTTCTGGGCCACACGGCGGTCCACCGGAGTGGTGGCGGCGTAGTCCAGGTACACGAGCGGGGCGGCACTGGCGGGGTGGAGGGGTGGGCTGCGATCCGGCATGTTGCGCTCCTGTCAGGGGGTGACGGGGTGGCCTTTTGCAACTTCGGTGCCATGGGGTCTAACGGCGTTTTGCGGGCTTGGTTTGTTGGCTTTGTGGGGAAGGCGTCTGTGTGGGGGGATGGAGGCTTGTCGGGTTTGTCGGGAATGTGGTGGTGGGTCGGGCGGCTGCAGGCGGTGGGGGCGCGGGGCGCTGCGGTGGGGTGTGGGGGCTTGAATGCTGGCCCCTTCGGGGTGCCCTGCCGAAATGACAGCCCCCACGCTCCCTGCGGTCGCTGCCCCCCAAGGGGGCGTTCACCGCCTTGGGAACGGCCCTGCGGCGGTTCAGGCCATGGGGCCGGTGCGGCGGAACTCGCTGCGTTTTGCCTTCTGGCAAAACTCCGCTCAAACAGCCGCCGCAAGTCAGAGGAGGAAGCGGGCTGCGCCCGCTGCGGCCCCCTGGCTGCGCTTCTCGGCTGCGCATGTGCGCCCCCACACCCCACCGCAGCGCCCCGCGCCCCCACCGCCTGCGGCCACCCTTGGGTTGCGTGGGACATCTCAAGCAAAAAGTGCCTCTGTCGCTTTCAAATAAAGCGCAAGCAGCTACTAAAAGCATAGTGGTGTGCAGCGCGCGGCCAAACCCTGGGTTTGCCTCCGGTGGTGAACCAACAGCACCTCAGCGGGGTGGGGCGGGTGGGCTGTGGGGTGGGTGCCTTCGCCGGGGGCGAGGCGCACAGACCGTGGGGCGGGGTGCGCGTCAGCGCACCCTCCACTTCTGACTTGTCGCGGCTGTTTGAACGGAGTTTTGCCTGAAGGCAAAACGCAGTGAGTTCCGCGACGCCGCCCCACGGTCGAGCACCGCAGCGCAGTCCGCAAAGCGGACCCCCGGCGAGGCACCCACCCCACAGCCCACCCGTCCCACCGCGCCGCGAGGACTTGCCCCGCCCCGAGGACGAGCACCCACAACGCGAGGACACAAGCCACACCCAACACACCGGCCCACTTTTTGCATGGAACCAGCACCCAGCATGCAGCGGTCCAAGGTGGGAACAGGGGTGCCTCATGGTCAACACGCACACGAACAAAGCCAAACGCGAGCTCGACGCCATCTACGAAGTCAGCAAAACGCTGTCTGCGTCGCTGGACGTGGGCAAAACCTTCCGCGAGGCGCTCAACTACCTGCTGCACGCTTTTGATTGGCGACGCACCTTTGTGGTGGTCAACGAACCCGGCGGCAAGCTGCGCGGCCTGTGCGCCGTGGGCCTGTCGCAGGACGAACAGCGGCGGCTGCAATTCCTGTCGGGCGAAGGCATCGTGGGCCGCGTCTACGCCACGGGCGTGCCCACCTTCGTGCCCGACCTGCGGGCCGAACCCCTGTTCCTCAACCGCACCGGCGGGGCCGACCAGTCGCCCGACACCCGCATCGCCCTGCTGGCCGCCCCCATCCGCGCCGACCGCCAGACCCTGGGCGTGCTGGTGGCCGACTGCGAGGACCCCGACCACCCCGACCACCCCACGACCTCCCGCCGCGTGTCCTCCGACGACCTGCGCCTGCTGAAGATGGTGGCTTCGCTCATGGGACAAACGTTGCTGCTCAACCGCAGCGTGTCCGCCGCGCACGACACCATGCAGGACGAGGTGCGGCGCATGCACAAAGCCATCAAGTCGGGCCACCAGATCGACGAGGTGGTGGGCGTGTCGCCCCCCATGCAGGAGGTGTTTTCGCAGGTGCACCAGGTGGCGCAGTCGCGCACCACGGTGCTGCTGCGCGGCGAAAGCGGCACCGGCAAGGAGGTGATTGCCCGCGCCATCCACCGCCTGTCACCGCGCAAAGCGGCCCCGTTTGTGGGCGTGAACTGCGCGGCCCTGACCGAGTCGCTGCTGGAGAGTGAACTGTTCGGCCACGAAAAAGGCGCGTTCACCGGGGCACAGGGCCAGCGCAAGGGCCGCTTTGAAATGGCGCACGGCGGCACGCTGTTCCTGGACGAGATTGGCGACATTTCCGCCTCGTTCCAGGCCAAGCTGCTGCGCGTGCTGCAAGAGCGCGAGTTCGAGCGCGTGGGCGGCGGCTCGGCGGTGAAGGTGGACGTGCGCCTCATCCTGGCCACCAACCGCAACCTGGAGCGCATGGTGCAGGCGGGCGAGTTCCGGGCCGATCTGTACTACCGCATCAACGTGGTCAGCATCCAGTTGCCGCCGCTGCGCGAGCGGCGTGAAGACATTCCGGCCATGGCGCTGCACTTCCTCAGCCGCTTCAACCGCGAAAACGGTCGCGTCACCCGCTTCAGCCCCGAGGCCATGCGGGTGCTGACCCAGTGTTACTGGCCCGGCAACGTGCGCGAGCTGGAAAACTGCGTGGAACGCACCGCCACCATGGCGCATGGCGACGTGATTTCAGACTTGGCCTTCCCCTGCCGCGACAACCGCTGCCTGACGCAGGTGCTGCACCACATTGAACGCGAGGACGCCGTGCGGCCCTCGCGGCTGGCCGACATCCCCATCAAGGAAGTGGCCGGCCCTCCCCTGCCGCCCACGGTGCCAGCGGTGCCTGCCGTGCCCGCCACGGCTGAGGCCGCGTCGGCTCCGGCACCGGACCCCGAGGACCTGCCCACGCCCAGCAGCAGCGAGGGCGACAAGCCCGACGGCGAACGCGACCGCCTGATCTGGGCCATGGAAAAGTGCGGCTGGGTCCAGGCCAAGGCCGCACGCCTGCTGAAAATCTCCCCCCGCCAGATGGGCTACGCCCTGCGCAAACACGACATCGAGGTGCGCAAGTTCTGAGGGGGGGCGTTCAGCAGGCAGCGCTGGGGTCAGGACGGGAGTTCAATGCGCAGCAGCGCGCCACCTGAAGCACCGAATTTGCGCACCATCCACAGTGCACCATCGGGCGCAAACGCCATGCTCAACCACCACCCCGGTTTGCTCACCTCAGGCAGGTTGCGCCCCTCCAAGGTGAATAGATCCACCTGACGAACCTGGCCGTCGGGTTGAAGCAGCATCATCCAAGGCAAGCCGCCGTTCTGTTGCGTTACCACAGACCTGTCAAAACGCAACACGACCTGACCGCGTTTTGCTGCGTACTGCTTATTAAAAACCCTCTCGCCAGCTGGTGCGGCAATGTTCGCAATGTGATTCAAACCCACCGAATCCCACAGCAAAACCTTGAAATAGTCCTCAGAAACACCGTTTTGGCCGACCCTGTTACAGAGCTGAACCACATAAACCCCACTGGGAGCAGGCAACAGATCTATCTGATAGCGAGAATTTCGAGCGTTGTAGCCCGGGATGGCAGGAACCAATTGAACCAGCGGGGTCACCCCCTTCCCCACTTGCCAGCGCATCAGATAGCCGCTGAGGCCGTCATAAAACGCCAGCGACCCATCGGGCAGTAAGGCCATGCCGTCAGGCAACACCAGCGTGCCAGCTCGATCGGACACGGACGACACCACCGATCCGGTCGGGCTGACCTGAAACACGTTCCCTGAGTCATAGTGGGGGCCCGATGCGTAACTCACACCCTCCAAACGCCACTCAGCACAGTAAACGTTGCCTGATGGGTCAAGCGCAACCGGTACCGTGTCATTTAAAACCAGCCTTTGGTTCGAGTCAGACAGCATGTACGGTATCGCCACTCCTGCCTCCAGGTTCACTGAGCCATCCCGAACCGGATACCGCAGGATGGCCTTGCCGGTGTCCACCACCAAACCACCGGTTGCAGGGTCAAACGCCATGCTCCCAATTTGCCCGATGGCCTGTTCCACCGGCCCCGTTCCCGAGGCCGAGCCCGCCGCCACTGTGATGCGGCCTGCGCTTGCGCCTGACGCGCCGCCCCCGCCACATGCACTCAAAACCGCAGCACCCGCAAAACCCAACACCTGCCGCCGCGACAAACCCGCAACAGCGTCCAACAACGCGTGTTTCATCTCGATTTCCCTGAATTTGTATTGAAATAGCCAAAGCAAGCCCGCCCGGCCCTCGGGCCGAGCGGGTCAACAGACGCGTTGCCCCGTCACTGCGTTGGCCAGACGTAATACGCCACACCCTCATAGTGATAGTTCTTCAGCGTGGCCACGACGTAATCCTTCTCGGAGGCGTTCGTGGTGTAGAAGTGGGAGCCGGTGTCCACGTTGTAGAAGCGGTACAAGGGCGTGTTGGCCGCGTCTGAGACCGTGCTGGCATACCAAGCAGAACCTTCATACTTGTAGCTGGAGAGGTTGCCAACAACGTAGTCTTTCTCCGCCTCGCTGATGGTGTAAAAGTGCGCTCCAGCCGCAGCGTTGTAGAAGCGGTAGACGGGGCTGTAACTGCCCGTGGCACTGGCGTAGGTATAAAACGCCACGCCCTCATAGGTGTAAGAGGGCAAGGACGCCATCACATAGTCCCGCTCGGCGGCACTGCCCGTGAAAAAGTGGGTTCCTTTGGCCGTGTTGTAGAACCGGTAAACCGGTGCCCGCGCCACCGTGGTCGTGGCGGGGCTCAACCATTTCGACAACCCGGCGCTGAAGGCCGTGTCAAACCGCCCGTAAATGCCCACCCCAATCTCGGTGGAAGACGTGGTGCACTTGCCATTACCCCCTTTGAGCTGCCCCACCACATAGTGGCTGCCTCCCATGTTGAGGAACAGTGCAGAGCCACTGCTGCCGGGCTCGGTGGTGCCCTCGCTATAGCCCACCACATGGAATTTGGCCACGGACACGTCAGCCCCCGTGGTACAGGTGAAGTCGGAGGTTGACCCCGCATCGTCAGCGCAAGTGGCGTACGTGGCATTGATCCCGCTGCTGATTTTCTTCAAGTCGCCATGCGGGTGGTGAATGCCAAACACCGTGTTGGACAACCCCACTTGCCGCGAATACCAACCCGCCCAAATGGCCGCACTGGGCGCACTCTGGTTCAGGCGCAGCAGCGTGGTATCGGTGTCGGCACTGGTGTAGAGCAACGAGCCCCCACCCGACACCGAGACGAGGCTGTTGCTGGGAACGTCCACCCCACACACGGCCGCCTGGTAGAACCAGTAGGTCTGGAGCGTGGACGCCTCGGCCTGCGTGGAAATGCAATGGTGGGCCGTGAGGAAGTAGGGAGCCCAATCCTGCTGGGTGTTGTTCAGCAACGTGCCCGTGCAGGTGTACGAGGAACCGGTGGACGGGTCGGTGAACACCATGCGCGCCACGCTTTTGCCCGTGGTTTGTTCGGCGGTGGAGCCACACGCAATGCTCTTTTCGCACGCCAACGATGCGGCCTGCGGCTGCAAGCGTTCAGCCAACGGCGACACCGTCAGGTGCGACACCCACTCCACGCCAAAAGACAAGCCATTGGCACCCACCTGCGCGGGCACGGTGAACTGGATGGACAGGCTCTCGCCCAACGCCACGGGCGAGACCCAGTGGTATGCCTGGGTGCTGCCCACCCTGATGCCACCGGCTTGGGCCACCTGGTCGATGACATCGGCCCCGGTGAACACGCCCAGGTGGGTCTGTGCCTTGTCCGACACCGCCAGGCGAACCCGGGGGTCCAGCTTGTCGAACACCAAGGCCAGGCGCAGGCCCTGCGCCGCAGGTGAGGCCACCTGCAATGTGGCCACCCGATCGCCATTGGGTTGCACGGTCCAGTTCAGGTGCTGCGCCACGTAGGCGGCTTGCTTCAGCTCGCCCGTCTGGCGGGCAAAACCGATCTGCGGCACTTCACCACCTGAACGAGGGGCAGCGCTACGGCCTCGTTCCCGTTCGGTCTCGCTGGCCTCGGGCAGGCGGTAGACAAAGGTGTGGGTGTCCACGGCAAAACCCGCGCGGGTTTCTTGCTTGACCTCACGCGCAGGAATTGAGAGCGCCTCCACCTTGTCCACCACGCCATCGGCAGCCCAAGAAGTTCCTTGCGCCCAAAGCATGGCCGCCATGGCCACGCCCAGCGTGCCCCGAATCAACGGGTTGCGTACAGAAAACAGCTTCACGATGTCCCTTCAAACAAAAAAATGCTGGGCATAGTACGCCGCCTGGCCGCCCCAGCCACTCCCCCATTTGAGGGAGTTGACATTTCATTGTTTTTAAATTCTGCGGCCAGCCACCCCATTCCCCCTGTGTCGTAAGCCCGACAACCCACCCCCACAAACCGCGGTTTTGTGGCATGTCCGACACCCGACAAAAACAGCAAGTGCTTGATTTTCAATGACAAACGCCGTGGCATGAAATTGGCTTAGGCAGGAACCAAGCAACCAACGCCGGTTGCAAGGAAAGGTTCCCCATGCCAGCTCACGCGCCTGTCGGCACCGCCCCCAGCCCCACCTATGTGAGCCTGGGCAAGATCCAACGCCTGGGCGAGCCCATCGCCCCGCCCCAGCCCGCGGCCAGCGGCTGCGGCACCAGCGGCGGTTCGGGCAAGGCCAGCTGCGGCTCGTCCGCCGGGCCTGACGACATGCCCGCCGAGATCTGGGACAAGGTCAAGAACCACCCCTGCTACTCGGAAGAAGCCCACCACCACTACGCCCGCATGCATGTGGCCGTGGCCCCGGCCTGCAACATCCAGTGCAACTACTGCAACCGCAAGTACGACTGCTCCAACGAAAGCCGCCCCGGCGTGGTGTCGCAAAAGCTCACGCCCGATCAGGCCGTGAAGAAGGTGCTGGCCGTGGCCAGCGAAATCCCGCAGATGACGGTGCTGGGCGTGGCCGGCCCGGGCGACAGCCTGGCCAACCCGGCCAAGACCTTTGAAACCTTCCGCCAGCTGCAGGAAACCGCGCCCGACATCAAGCTGTGCCTGTCCACCAACGGCCTGGCCCTGCCCGATTACGTGGACGAGATCGTCAAGTACAACGTGGACCACGTCACCATCACCATCAACATGGTGGACCCGGAAGTGGGCGCAAAGATCTACCCCTGGATCTTCTTCAACCACAAGCGCTACCACGGCGTGGAGGCCGCCCGCATCCTGCACGAGCGCCAGATGCTGGGCCTGGAGATGCTGACCGCCCGCGGCGTGCTGACCAAGATCAACTCGGTCCTCATCCCCGGCATCAACGACGAGCACCTGATCGAGGTCAACCGCGAGGTGAAGAAGCGCGGGGCCTTCCTGCACAACATCATGCCCCTCATCTCCGAGGCCGAGCATGGCACCGTGTTCGGCCTGACCGGCCAGCGCGGCCCCACCGCCCAGGAGCTGAAGACCGTGCAGGACGCCTGCGCGGGCGGTGCCAACCTCATGCGCCACTGCCGCCAGTGCCGGGCCGACGCCGTGGGCCTGCTGGGCGAAGACCGCAGCGAAGAGTTCACCCAGGACAAGGTGGACCAGATGGAGATCACCTACGACCTGGAACGCCGCCGTGTGTACCAGGAACAGGTGGAAACCGAACGCCAGGCCCAACACGCCGCCAAGCAGGAGGCGCTGGCCTCGTCCACCGCGCTGGACGCCGCGGCCGACCTGAAGGTGCTGGTGGCCGTGGCCACGCAGGGCGGGGGCCGGGTGAATGAGCACTTTGGCCATGTGACCGAGTTCCAGATTTTTGAAGTGTCTGCGGCCCAGGCCCTGTTCGTGGGTCACCGTCGGGTGGACCAGTACTGCCAAGGCGGGTATGGCGACGACGAGCAGTTGCCCTCGGTGGTGCGCGCCATCAACGACTGCCACGCCGTGCTGGTGGCCAAGATCGGTGCCTGTCCCAAGGACGAGCTGCGAGACGCCGGCATCGAGCCCGTGGACCAGTACGTGGGCGAGTTCATCGAAAAAGCCGCCCTCGACTGGTTTGCCGACTACCGCACCCGCGTGGCCAGCGGGGCCACCGTGCACCAGGCCCGGGGCGACGCCCAGATTCGCCAAGGGGCCTTCACCCAGGGCACCGACGGCCTGGCCCAGGCCGCCTGAACACCTGCTGCGCCACCGCACACACCGCATTTCCCCTCAACCCACCCAAGGAGCAACGCCATGGCCCTGAAGATCATCTCCTCCACCTGCACCGCCTGCTCGGCCTGCGAACCCGAGTGCCCCAACGTCGCCATCCGCGAAAAAGGCGGCACCTACGTGATCGACCCCAAGAAGTGCACCGAGTGCGCCGACCAGTACGACTCGCCCCAGTGCCAGGCCGTGTGCCCGGTGGACGGCTGCATCGTCAAGGCCTGAGGTCACGCACCATGCTGCCCAACCTCACCATCCTGCCTGCCGCAGAGAAGTTCATCCGTCGCATGGTGCGCTTTTCCGGCCTGCCGCCCACGGCGGGTTTTCACCTGACGGTGAGCGCGGGCGGCTGCTCCGGCTACAACGCCGAATTCAACGTCGAAGCCCAACCCCGCCCTGGTGACGAGGTGATGGAACTGGGCGACGTGCGCCTGTTCCTGCCCGCCGAAAGCCGCCTGCTGCTCGACGGGGTGACCATGGACTTTGCCGACACGCCCACCAAGTCGGGGCTGACCTTCGTCAACCCCAACCAGGCCGCCTGTGCGTGCAGCAGCGCCGACGCCGCCGCAGCGCCCCCCGGCGTGGCCAAGGTCAGCATCGCCACCATTGGCCGCGGCGGACGGCCCGTGGTGGCCCCCGCCGGGTCTTGACGGGGCACGCGCCATGGACAACGTCGGCGAACCACGCCACAGGGTGACCCATGGCGACATCTCCTGCACCCACTGGCAAGGTGGCGCGGTGGACTGCACTGCGTGCCCCCACCATGCCCTGCGCAGCCTGCCCATGCCGCTGGGCTGCGAGCCCGGGCACGCCTGCGTGCAAGACGCGTATGCCCGCCGCATCGACCGGTTTTTCCACTGGCACCGCGACCTGGCCAACGACCACCTGAACCACCCCTACTTTGAGGTGCGGGCCATTGCCGCGCGGTATGCCAGCGTGTTCCGCCTGTCGGCCCTGATGGACGACCCCGACGAAACCGTGCGCCTGCAAGTGGCCCTGCGCCTGCCCCAGACGCTGCTGACCCGCATGCTGGCCGACCCGCACCGCGAGGTGCGCATCCGCGTGGCCCAGCGCATCGACCTGGCCGAACTGCCCACGCTGATGAACGACCCCGACTACGGCGTGCGCGAAGTGGTGGCCCTGCGCCTGCCCCAAAGCCTGCTGCCCGCCCTGGCCCAGGACCCCGACCGCAGCGTGCGCACCCGCGTGGCCCAGCGCCTGGACATGCCCGCCCTGCTGGCCCTGGCCACAGACCCCGAGGCCGACGTGCGCCGCATCGTCGCCCGCCGCCTGCCCCCGGCCCTGCTGGACCGCCTGGCCCACGACGACGACTGCCGCGTGCGCTGGGAGGTGGAAGAACGGCTGGGCACCCCCCACCCCGGAGCCTGAACCATGTCCGACATCAACCGCGACGACGACGAACTGGAAGTGGCCTACCCCCCGCGCTTTCGCCATGGCGAACGCGTGGCCGCCCGCTCGGTGGTGCGCAACGACGGCACCTATGGCGGCAAGGACATTGGCGACG
Organism: Hydrogenophaga soli; assembly: GCF_054777695.1. Taxonomy (NCBI): domain Bacteria; kingdom Pseudomonadati; phylum Pseudomonadota; class Betaproteobacteria; order Burkholderiales; family Comamonadaceae; genus Hydrogenophaga; species Hydrogenophaga soli. The sequence goes on from NZ_BAAHAK010000003.1 coordinate 313,841, forward strand.
TGCTGGTGCACCGCGGCGACATCGGCTACGTGGTGCACATCAACACCTTTTTGCAGCAGTTCTACATCTACGCCGTGGACTTTGTGGACAGCGGCCACCGCGTGGGCATGCGCGCCAAGGAACTCTGCACCCTGGACCACCTGCCCGACGAGGTGCTGGCCCAACTGGGCGACAAGGCCCAGGCCCTGCAACACCTGGGCAGCCACCGCCCCCCACCCCCACAGGAGCCCACCGCATGACCCCCTTTGCCGAACCCCGCACTGCCGAATACCCCTGGGGCCTGCGCGTCATTGCGCTGGACGACCTGTTCAACGACGGCAGCCACCCCGGGCAGCCTGAAGGGGCCCTGCTGGCCCCCCAGGGCGCGGTGGGCGAAATTGTCAACATCGGGCATTCCACCGAAACCAACGAGCCGGTGTACCTGGTGGAATTCGGCCCCGAGCACGGGCGCTGCGTGGTGGGCTGCCTGGAAGAGGAAATTGCTCCCGCCCCCGCCGGACTGATCCCATGACCACCACCGCTGATCTGGCGTGCGCAACCCCGGTGCTGAGCTTCATGCAGCACCGGCTGGTGCTCGCGTTGGAACAGCGGGCCCGCTACAAGTACGTCAAACCCCGCGTGCTGCCGCATGGCGAGGGCTACCGGGTGGAAAGCCCCTGCTGCTCGCGCAACGTGGACCCCAGCGGCGGCGTGATCGACATCGCGCTGCTGCTCCCCCCCGGCGGCCAGGCCCCCGACGCCCAGCCGCCCGCCACCGCCCAGGGCTGGAACCTGTTCTCCCGCAACCACGCCGCACACCAGTGGCAATGGCAGGCCGCCAACCCGCGCCTGGCCGACCTGCTGGACCAACTGTGCGTGGACGCGCAACGGGTGTTCTGGCCATGACCTACCTGGACCACAACGCCACCACCCCCCCTGCCCCCGAGGTGGTGACCGCCATGCTCGCCACGCTGGAGCAGCACTGGGCCAACGCCTCGTCCCAACACGGGCCGGGGCAGCAGGCCAAACGCGTGCTGGGCGCGGCCCGTGCCGACGTGGCCCGGGCCCTGGGCTGCAAACCCAACGAGGTGGTGTTCACCAGCGGGGCCACCGAGGCCAACCACCTGGCCCTGCGCGGGCTGATGGCCGCCGCCCCCCCCGATGCCCACGCCCAGCCCCCCCGCCTGCTGGTGAGCGCGGTGGAACACGCCGGGCTGCTGCGCCTGGCCAAGGCCATGGCGCACGAAGGCACGGTGGTGGACTTCATTCCCGTGCGGCCCGATGGCGCGTTGGACCTGGCCAGCGCCCGCGCCCTGCTGGCCCCGGGTGCCGCGGCGCAAGGCCGGGTGGCCGTGGTGTCGGTCCAGGCCGCCAACAACGAAACCGGTGTGCTCATGCCCGTGGCCGAACTGGCCGCGCTGGCCCACGAGGCCGGTGCCCTGCTGCATGTGGACGCCACGCAATGGGTGGGCAAGCTGCCGTTCGACTTTTCCGCGCCGCCCTTTGCCGGGGTGCATGCGGTGTCGCTGTCGGCCCACAAATTCCACGGCCCCAAGGGCGTGGGGGCCTTGCTGCTGCGCAGCGGCACCACCCTCAGCCCCCAGGTGCCCGGCAGCCAGGAGCGGGGCCGCCGCGGGGGCACCGAGAACCTGCCCGCCATCGTGGGCATGGCCCAAGCGCTGGCGCTGCTGGGCACCACGCCCCCGCTGCCCGACCGCATCCGGCACACCACCGCCCTGCGCGACGCGCTGGAACATGGGCTGGCCCAGGCCCTGCCCGGCGTGCACGTGTGGGGCCAGACCCTGCCCCGCCTGCCCGGCACCAGCTTCCTGCGTTTTGACGAGTTGCATGCCGACGTGGTGCTGCAACGGCTGGACCGGCTGGGCGTGGCCGCCTCGTCGGGTGCGGCCTGCTCGTCGGGCGGCAGTGCCCCCTCCCACGTGCTGGCCGCCATGGGCGTGCCACCGGAACAAGCCCTGTGCGCCGTGCGCCTGTCGCTGGGCCACACCCACACCCTGGACGACGTGAACCACGTGGTCCGCGGCCTGACCGAGATGCTCGGCCCCCTGCTCGCCCCCTGAAACCCACACCCTCTGGAGCCGACGATGAAAGTGATGATCCGCAAAGACAGCAAAGGCACCCTGACCGCCTACGTGCCCAAGAAAGACCTGGAAGAACCCATCGTCTCCATGGCCCAGCCCGACCTGTGGGGCGGCATCGTCACCCTGGCCAACGGCTGGCAGCTGGACCTGCCCGCCATGCCCGCCGACACCCCGCTGCCCATCACCGTGGAAGCCCGCCGCCTGGCCGGCGACTGAAGGAAAGGCCCCGCCATGTCCCTCACCGCCGAACACCTGCAAACCGCCCGCGAGGTGGTGGGCTGGGCCCCCTCGCTGCGCGACGCCGCCGCGCTGTGGCGCGCCCGCTACCCCGCCATCCGTGCCCTGCCCATGGACGCTTTGGACATGCGCGACGAAACCCCCACCCTGCGCCTGGGCGCACGGCGCATCTACCTGGCCGCCTCGCAGGGGCACTGCTGGCGCATCACCCAGCAGCCCGAAGAAGCCACCGCCCTCATCCTCACGCAGGAGTAAGCCCCATGTCTTACGACACCATTGCCCTGTCCGAGCCCGCGTACAGCCCTGACGACCTGGCCCTGATCGACGCGGTGCTGCAATCGGGCCGCTGGAGCGACGGGCCGCTGCTGGAGTCCTTTGAACAAGGCTTTGCCCGCTGGGTGGGCCGCCGCCATGCGGTGGCCGTGGCCAGCGGCACCCTGGGCACCCTCATCACGCTGCGGGCCATGGGCATAGGCGCTGGCGACGAGGTGATTTGCGCCGCCCACGCCTGGCACCAGGTGGCCCACGCCATCACCCTGGCCGGGGCCACGCCGGTGTTTGCCGACATCAACTACTGGACTGGCAGCCTCAGCCCGGAAAAAGCTGCCCTCAAGGTCACGCCGCGCACCAAGGCCATCCTGGCGGGCAACACCAACGGCCACCCCGCGGCCTGGGGCCCGCTGCGCGAGCTGGCCACGCAACACGGCATCCGCCTCATCGAAGACAGCACCGAGGCCCTGGGCTCGCGCTACCAGGGCCAGACCGTGGGCACCTTTGGCGACGTGGCGGTGTTCGACTTCTCGCAACCCTCGGTGCTGTGCACCGGCGAGGGCGGCATGCTGCTCACCGACGACGAGGCCCTGGCCCACGAGCTGCGCTACCTGCGCCAGCGCCGCCTGGCCGACCGACTCTCGGTGTCGCTGGGCTCGCGTGTGCCCTTGCAGGCTGGCATCAGCGAAATGACCGCCGCCCTGGGCCTGGCCCAGCTGTCCCACCTGGACGAACGCCTGATGGCGCGCAAGCAGGTGGAGGTGTGGTACCAGCAGCAGATGCAAAGCTTCGAGGGCGTCAAACCGCCCTACCTGGGCGAACATGTGGACGAGGTGCACTGGATGCTGTACGTGGTGCACCTGGGCAAACGCTTCACCGCCAGCGCCCGCGCCCAGATGGTGGAAGACCTGGCCGCCTGCGGCATCGAAACCGCCGCCTACAGCCACCCACTGCACCAGCAGTTCCACTACCAAAGCGCCGCCGACGCCATTGGCCGCCAGCGCGGCCTGCTGCCCGACACCGACCGCATTGGCGACCGCGCCCTGGCCCTGCCGCTGCACACCCACCTCACGGCGGAACAGGTCAAGTACATCGTCAAAACGCTCAAGGACACCGCCACCAACGTGGGGGCCGGGGCCGCCATCTACCTCTGAACATGACCCACCACACCCTGTCCACCCTGGCCCGGCAACTGGACGCCGGGCAGCTCATCCCCTACCTGGGGCCCGACCTGCTGGCCCTGTGTACCGACGTGCAAGTGCCCGCCACGCCGCTGGTGCTGGCCGAGTTCATGACCGGCAAGGTGTCGGTGCCGCACAAGATCCGCAAGCGCCTGACGCAGGCGGCCCAGTTCATCGAGAACTTCAAACACCGCAAATCGCTGGTGGCGCTGATGGACGAGGCCTTTGCCACCGTGCCCACGCCCTCGCCCCTGCACCTGGCTTTGGCCGCCAGTAACGCCCCGCTGTGGGTGGACACCTGGTACGACGACACCCTGGCCCAGGCCTTGGCCAACACCCGCGCCCCCGGCAACTGGCAACAGGTGCAGGGCTTGTCGCAATCGGAACATTTCGGCCAATGGACCCAGACCTACGGCAGCAACGGTCAGCCCCTGCCTGCCGATGCCCCGCCCCCACCGGGCCAGCCCCTGCTCTACAAACCCCTGGGGGGCCGCCAGCCCGCCAGCAACTACCTGGTGAGCGACAGCGACCATGTGGAGGTGTTGACCGAAATCGACATCCAGACCCCCATCCCCGCCGCCGTGCAGGCGCTGCGCACGGGCCGCAGCTTTCTGTTTGTGGGCTGCCGGTTTGACGACCAGCTGACCCGCAGCTTTGCCCGCCAGATCATGAAGCGCTCCAGCGACCAGCACTGGGCCGTGCTGCCCGCCGAGCCCACCCGCATGGAAGCCCGCTTCCTGGAAGAACAGGGCATCACCCGCATCGCCCTGCCGCTGCCCGAGTTTGCCCACGCCTTCACCGCCGCGCTGCAACCCGCGCTGGCGGCCTGAGCCCTTGTTTTTGTTCACCCCTTTTTTGGAGTTTTGAGCCATGCCCGCTTTGACCGTTCTCCCCTCTGGCCGCACCCTTGACGTGGAGGCAGGCACCCCCCTGCTGGCCGCCCTGCAGGCCGCGGGCGAGCCCATTGCCCACAAGTGCAACGGCCAGGCCAAATGCGGCGGCTGCCACCTGTTTGTGCAGGAAGGGCGCAAAACCCTGTCCAAACTGCAAAAGCTGGAAAACGAACTGCTGGACACCCTGGTGGGCGTGAGCAGCAAGTCGCGCCTGGCCTGCCAGACGCTGATGGGCACCGAACCCGCCACGGTGGAACTGCTCAGCTTCGTCTGATGCCGGAACCGGAACCCTCGCGCTGGGCCACCTCGGCCCTGTTGGCACTGATCGACGCCAGCGGGCAGGCGGTGCTAACCCTCACCGAGGGCCTGACCGCCCTCGACCTGGCCCGCTCCCTGCCGCTCCCTGCCGTGGCGTGGCGGGTGGGCTGTGGGTGGGGTTCCTTGCCGGTGGTCCGCTGGCGCGGACTGCGCTGCGGTGCTCGGCCCCGGGGCGGCGTCGCGGAACTCACGCCGCTTTGCTGCGCAAAGCTCTGTTCAAACAACCGCGACGCAGTCAGAGGTTGAAGTGCGCTGCCGCGCACCCGCCCCGGCGCCTGCGCGCCTCGCCACCGGCAAAGTCACCCCACCCACAGCCCACCCGCCACGCCACGGCAGGGAGCGGGAACAGCAATGGTTTTGATAGCTGCTTGCGCTTGATATGAAAGCGGTAGAGGCTGATTTTCCTTAAAACCATGACCGTTCATCATGATTCCTGAGTCATGTTTTAAAAAAATGACTCAGTTGTCATAAAGTAGCGCCATTGCTTCATCCCGTGACCGGACCATGGACTACCCCATTCAGCTTGCCGCTCAACTCGCCCAGCAGTTGCCGGCCTTTCGCAAGGCTTGTGGCCTCAGCCAAGCGGCGCTGGGGGCCAGGTTGAACCTGAGCCAGTCGCGCGTGGCGTACATCGAACGCAACCCCGCTGCCATCAGCGTGCAGCAGCTGTTCGACATCCTTCAGGTGCTGGGCGTTCAGCTGCTGTTGCGCACCCCGCTGACGCCCGGTGTCCGCCCGGATGCAGACACGCCCCCTCCGGCCCAGGCCGCGTTCAACGCCGAGCCGCCCCAGGGAGAGTGGTGAGTGCGCGCGCTGTGGGTGTGGATGAACGGGGTGCGCGTGGGCACCTGGCGGGTGGGTCCCACGGGGCTTCACCGCTTTGAGTACGCCCCAAGCTGGTTGCACAGCCCTCGGGCACGGCCTTTGTCGCTGTCGCTCCCGCTCAGCGCCGGGGCCCTGCAAGGCCCGGTGGTGGCCCACTTCTTTGACAACCTGCTGCCCGACAGCGAGGCCATTCGGCAGCGCATCCGCACCCGAAGGCGGCTGCCCGGGGCCGACGTGTTCTCGCTGCTGCAAGCCATTGGGCGCGATTGCGTGGGCGCCGTCCAACTGCTCCCGCCCGATGCGCCACCCCAGGGCTTCGACACCCTGACCTTTGAGCCCCTCAGCCACGCCGACATTGAGGGCATGCTGACCCAGCTGAGGCCAACCACCACCCCGACAGCGCCGGGCACCGCAGACGACAGGGACATTCGCCTGTCAATTGCCGGGGCGCAGGAAAAAACCGCATTGCTGCGCGTCAACGGCCAATGGGCTCGCCCACTGGGGGCCACGCCCACCACCCACATCTTGAAGCCCGCCATTGGCATCGTGCCGGGCACGGGCCTGGACATGCGCCAGTCGGTGGAGAACGAGTGGCTGTGTCGGCAAATCGTCGATGCCGTGGGCCTGCCCGCCGCGCCCTGCACCATGGAAACCTTTGGGAGCCAGCGGGTGCTGGTGGTGGAGCGGTTTGACCGGGCGTGGCAACCCGGTGGCTGGATTGCCCGTCTGCCCCAGGAAGACCTGTGCCAGGCCACCGGCGTGGCCAGCCACACCAAATACGAAAGCGATGGCGGCCCGGGCCTGACCCGCTGCCTGGGCATCCTCCGCGCCTCGGAAAACTACGAGCGCGACGGCTTGCGCTTTCTGCTGGCCCAGTTGCTGTTCTGGTTTCTGGCGGCCATTGACGGCCATGCCAAGAACTTCTCTGTGTTCCTGCTGCCCGGTGGCGGCTACCGGCTGACGCCGTTGTACGACGTGCTGTCGGCCTGGCCAGTGATTGGACGCAAAGGCCACGAAATCCCTTACCCCAACGCCAAGCTGGCCATGGCCCTGCGGGCCAAGTCAGCGCACTACCACCTGGCCACCCTGCAACGCAGGCATTGGGAACAACTGGCCCAGGACAGCGGCATTCCCCACGCATGGCGCGAAATGCAGGCCCTTGCCGACCGACTGCCGGGGGCCATGGATGCGGTGCTGTCCACCCTGCCCGCAGACTTTCCCACAGCATTGGCAGAGCGAATGGGTGCCGGGGTGCAAAAGCACTTGAATCGGTTCAAGGCGCAGGGGTAGGAGAGGGGCTCGCTCCCTGCCGTGGCGTGGCGGGTGGGCTGTGGGCGGGGTTCCTTGCCGGTGGTCCGCTGGCGCGGACTGCGCTGCGATGCTCGGCCCCGGCGCCTGTGCGCCTTGCCACCGGCAAAGTCACCCCACCCACAGCCCACCCGCCACGCCACGGCAGAGAGCGGGTTGGTGCGCGGGCCGGGCGAATGCGGGGAATGCAATGGTTTTGATAGCTGCTTGCGCTTGATATGAAAGCGCTAGAGGCTGATTTTTATTGAAATCTTCAGCAAAAACGAATTCAGCGTTTCGTTTTTGATCTGCAAACCCCCTCCGCCCTCCGAATCGAAACCTGCGCTTAGATTCGTCATGCCCATTCACCGCATCAACACCGTTTCAGACCTTGGCGAAGCCGTTTGGGCCGTTCGCAAGGCCAGCAAGGTTTGAGATAGCGCTGCCGAACAGGCACTGGACTACTTTCCTTCCAACGCGGCCTTACGACGACTCGCCCTGATGTGGCGTAGCACATGGTAGGCAGGCATACCCACGAAGCCAACGAACATGCCAACGAAGACTGGGAACCCGAAGACGCCAGATGTCTTGATGTCGTGCCATGTGATGCGGTACCACCACGCCGCTGAGACAGCAATAGCAGCAGCAAAGATGACTGACGCCAGCAGTGCCACTAGATCAATAGAACGATCGTTTCTTGTGTTCATGGTGTTCATTGGCAAAAAGGAGTTTCCTCTTGATTGTCAGCAGAGCAGGGGTGAATTCAGGCGCTCTACCATTTGAGGTAACCGGCCGCTGGAGTGCGATGCGCGGAGGGAACCTGCAAGCGTAGCTTGCGGGCGGTCCGGTTGACCGATGGATTGGGCGTCTTAGCGATCAAGCAAAACACGGAGCATTCGCTCTGGGTTGGATAGAAAGTCATGGGTTACTTGATAGTGCTCAGTGGAATAGTAGTCGATGCGGTCCAAGCCTGAACCTGAGCACGAATATATCCAAGCATCAGGATACGCCATGAGAATAGGCGAATGAGTCGCAATGATGAACTGCGAGTTCAGTCTTACAAGGTCGTGAATCCGCGAGAGGACTGCAAGCTGTCGTTGAGGGGATAGCGCGGCCTCCGGTTCATCGAGTACGTAAATGCCATTCCCACGAAAGCGATTCATCAATAGTGCCATGAACGACTCACCATGAGACTGCTCATGCAAGGACCGACCACCATAGGCGTCAATGATAGGTGGGCCACCTGGCTCTTCATCAAGGCGCTCAATTTCCGTTGCCACATTGAAGAAACTCTCTGCCCGAAGAAAGTAGCCATCTTTGGGGTGTTTTACCCCCTTGGCGATTCTGAGGAATTGGTGGAGCTCTGAGTGTGATGTTCTTGTTCCGAAGGAAAAGTTCTTCGATCCTCCCTCGGGGTTGAAGCCCAAGGAGACGGCAATTGCTTCAAGTAGGGTGGATTTTCCCGATCCATTCTCGCCGACGAAGAACGTTACCTTTGGGTGTAATTCGATCAAGGCCAGCGAACGTATGGCGGGCAAATTGAATGGGTAGCGGTCGAATGACTCAACCCCATCTCGATTGAGCGTAACCCTGCTTGCGAACTGGGACGAGATCAAGACGCCCAACCCAATGCGTCACACAAAACCTGCAGGATAAAACAGACATTGCGGGATATTCTGGCCATGACTCCTCCTGAAAGTGACTGGCCGCCGGGTTTGCTGTGACAAGAAACCCGGTAACCCGTTTTCACACCCCGGACGTTGAAACCGCTCGTGGAGTGCACTGGTTGCCCCGCACATTCTCCGGTGCAGTTCTTTTGGCCCCTTCAATGTAAAGGGAGCCGCTGCCGTGGCGCAGGGGTTGGATGCCGCATATGGCGCTCAAAACCACAAGCGAAAAGTGGCTCTAGCGCTTGATTTGAAAGCGCAAGCAGCTACAAAAAGTGATACACCGTCCTTACCTCGCTGTGTGCTGCGCACCACACTTCTGGGATTGACGTACACCTGCCTCTCACGGTTGCTGTGCGTTTCCATGCGCCACAGTCACTTAAGTTTCAATAGCTGCTTACGCTTGATATGAAAGCAGTAGAGGCTGATTTTTATTGAAATTTCGCCCACACAGCCCGCAAGGTGAAGCACCGCGCCGGCTGAGTGGGCTTCAGGTGGCCCGTGCGTAGAAGCAGGTGTTCAAGCTGGAACCATCCGGTGCTGCGCTGGGGACAGGCCGGATCTGCTCCAGCACAAAACCCGCACGTTCGGCCACGGCGCGGCTGGCCGTGTTCTGGGCGTCTGTGCGGCATTCCAGGCGGCGCATTTGCAGGTGGGTGTGTGCGTATTGGATGAGGCCGGTCACCGCCTCGGTGATGAAACCGCGATGCCGACAAGCGCTGCGCACCCAGTAACCCACCTCCCCCTGCGGCACCGCCCAGTCCAGACGGTGCAAGCCCGTGGCCCCCACCAGAACGTGAGCGCCTTTGAGGAAGATGAGCATGGGCATGTCGGAGCCTTCCTGGAAGGTGCGGTGCCCGTTCAGGCAAAACGCCTCCGATGCGCTGGGCGATGGCTCTTGTACCGCCCAAGGCAGGGACGCAGGCCACGCCCTCAAATCGGCCAACGATTCGGCCACCGCCGCAAACACCGCCGCGCCATCTCCCGGGCGGGGCGATCGGACGCACAAACGCGGCGTCTCAAACCCCTCGGGGATGCTGGTGAGGCTCAACCGTGCCTCAGTCATGGGTGCCGAGACTGTTCCATGGGGGAAGGTGGTGCTTCATACGCCCATGGGCGTAGTACGTTGCCATGCACAGGCCAAAGAACACACCGACGAGGGTGCTGCCCCAGAACGCCACAGACAGCGGAACGTTCATGGCACGCCACTGGAGCAGCCACATCGCAGCGCCCCAGCCGACGCCCACGAACACACCCGCAGCCCCGGCCACGCGGGCAAAACTCATAAAGTTCGGCGGCGGAACCCGAAACCCCAAACGCCACATCAGGCGCAAGATGGGCGGGCGGTAATTGGATTCACGAATGCCTGTGGCCATCAAAAGGCGAAGGGCTTCGGCTCGTTTGGATTCGAATGGATCCATGATCTCCGTGGAAATGCAGTAAAATTAAACAGACGCGGCGAAAGCTCCTGAACACGGCATTCAAAAAACCGAATCTTTGCACCATCCCTTTCTGCGATGCAATTCCATCTAAACCTCTCATTAAAAAATCCACCACTAGAAACCAGAACGCAGTTCATCCAACTTCTCTCGAATATCAGATCGCTCCGGGAATTTCCGAAATCCATCTTCAAGGACTTTAACGGCCTGCTCGCTTCTCCCGTAAGCCAAATACACTTCCGCCTCAGCCAATGGATCAGCAATTAACTTAGCATGGGCGAAAAATTTCGCAACAAAATATACTATCGCCACACCTATAAAAATACCAAGGTAACTCATATCCACTCTTGCCATCTCCTTCTTTGTTTAATGTAAATTCATTACACCATAAATCCTCCAACTTATCCAAACTTGCAAGACACCTCAGCAACCGGATATTGCGCATTAACCAGAATGTCATTTAGAAGGGCAACGCATCATCTGGCGCAAGCGTCAGACCCTTTATGCGCGCATCTAGAATTTCCATTAATTTGGTAACTTGCGCCCAATACTTTGGAAAATTTTTTACAGATTTAATTTTTGGAATTATGAAGTTTGCCGTTAACCGCAAGTATGCCTGCAATAAATTAAGCTGATCCAGAACGACAACTTGCTCAGATTTATCCGTTATCTTTAGCGTATTATTTCCATAATCTATTGCATTCTGCAGAAACACAAGCCAGTGATTAACTGACTCTTCATCTATTGATGAAGAGGAATGAAAGGAGATGGAACGCACAATGCTTAATGTTTCCTCGACCATATCCTCGAGGCTCCGAGGAACAGGGGTTAGATCTGGGGATTGCGAGCTAAGGACGCTCTGAATTTTCTCATCAAGCTCATCCCAGCATCGATCAAAGGCTCTCTTTAATTTCACCTCATCCAATGGACTGACAGTTTCTGCATTCACTGCCTTCATGAACTTGAATACCTCATCTCTTGAGTATGGTGTAGCCTGAAATTGCAATAATGGACCAGCCAGTTGCGCTGAATCAACACCAAAAAGTAGAGGGCAAACCTTTCCATTGCGACTATCCTTTGATACTGCGCCTGCTTCAAACAGCAACCATGGCGCGGTGAGATTGTCATCGGTAAGGCAGAATAAGCCAAACTGGCTGTTGTGTAGATTTTCCGCAATCTCTGCTGCCCAACGTTGACCTTTTGTCACATCATCGGGAGTAAAGTAAGGTCGTACCGATTGAATTACTTCAGGCAACCAATTTCTGAACGCCTCACCAATCAGCCTACTTTTTTCACCAGACCAAGAGATAAATATTTTCATTTTCCAAACTTTAAGTATTTTACCAACAAAATGCCGCTTCGAATTTCTAGATTAACGATAGCCTTCACAACCCCTGAAATCACGAAAGTTGCCGTGTAATTCATTGATTTCCACAGGATTAACTTTCTGACTTGAGATTATGCAATATTCCCTAACTCAATGTATCCCGCAAAACCTGCAGGATAGAACGGACAGTGCGGGATATTCTGGTCACAGTTTCCTCCTGAAAGTGACGTGCCGCCGGGTTTGCTGTGACAAGAAACCCGGCAACCTGTTTTCACACCCCGGCGGTTAAAACCGCTCGTGGAGTGCTTTGGTTGCCCCGCACATTCTCCGGTGCAGTTCTTTTGGCCCCACCAATGTAAAGGCTGCCGCAGCCCTGGTGCAGGGGTTGAAGGGCGCATGCAGCAGCCAAAACCACAAGCAAAAAATGCCTCTAGCGCTTTGTTTAAAAGCGCAAGCAGCTACAAAAAGTGATGCACCGCCCCTGCCCCGCTGTGTGCCGCGCACCACACCCCCAGGGCTGGTTGGCTCTCGCATCAGGGCGACGCGCTCCGCACACCGGCATGCAAAGACACTACCAATTCAATAGCTGCTCACGCTTTCAAACAAAGCGGTAGAGGCATTTTTTCCTCACAACCCACAAACCCCGCAATCCGGCCCGGGCAGCGGCGGGCTGGGCGCTCTGCGGTGGGGAGGGGGCGCACATGCGCAGCCGAGAAGCGCAGGGTGGCGGGAGGCACGCGCAGCGTGCTTCGTCATCTGACTCGTCGCGGTTGTTTGAACAGAGCTTTGCGCAGCAAAGCGGCGTGAGTTCCGCGACGCTCCCGCCGCCCGAGCATCGCAGGGAACCCCGCCCGCCAGCGGGCGGGGCCAGCATTTAAGCCCCACCCCACCGCAGAGCGCCCAGCCCGCCGCTGCCCGGTCCGGGTTGCCACCCATGCGGCAAAGAAGACTCAGCCCGCCACCGCCAACATCACCGAATACGCCTTGAACACCGCAGTGGCCGCCTGCCCCACGCTCAGGTCCAGCGCGGCCACGGCGTCGTTGGTCACGCTGGCGGTCACGGTGGAGCCGCCGGGCAGCGTCAGCACCACCAGCGACGACACCGCGCCCTTGTCGATGCGCGACAACGTGCCCGCCAGCTGGTTGCGGGCCGAGAGCTGGTAGCCGGCAAAGTCGGTCACCAGCACCACGGCGGACGATTTGATGAGCGCAATGGCCTCCTTGCCCACCGCCAGCTTCAGGCGCTGGGCGGCGGTGGCCGTCATGGAGGCAACGATTTCCTGCCCGTTGGGCAGCCCCACGGTCACCTGGCAGGTGACGGGGCCGGTTTCCACGGCGGTGATGCGGCCTGCAAATTGGTTGCGTGCGGTGGTTTTCATGGACATGCGCCTCAAAAGTCCGGCCAAGGCCGGTTGTTGAATGATCCAGTCCTCCTGCTCGCGCAGGAAGGCTTGGTTGGCTTGCTTCAACGTGGCCCAGGCGGCCAGCAGTTCGTGCGCCGCGGGGGTGAGTTGGGTGCCGCCACCGCCTTTGCCGCCGGTGGCGCTTTCAATCAGCGGGGTGCTGGCCAGGGTGGCGGCGGTGTCCAGCAGCAGCCACGCGCCCTTGTAGCTGTAGCCCGCGGTGCGGGCGGCGCGGTTGATGGATCCGGTGGCGTCAATGGCCGACAGCAGCGCAAAGAAGCGGGCGTCCAGCCGTCCGGCCAGCTTGAGGTCGCTGGTGAGCAGGGTAGCGTCAGGCATGGGGGGCTCCGGTGGGGGTGGGCGGGGTCTGTTCCAGCAGGGCCACCGACTTGACCTGCACCCACAGCGTTTGCCCTTCGGTCACACCCAGCAAGGTGGCCGAACGGCGGGTGAGGCGGGCCACCAGGGCCGATGCCCCCAGGCGCAAGCGCACCAGCATCAGGCCCGGGTGGGCGTCGTCGGCCAGGGCTTCCACCCGGCCTTGCAGCACGTTCTGGATGCTGCTTTGCAGCGGTTGCTCGCGGGCCAGGCTGACGTCGCGGGCCAGCACCCGCACGCGCACACGCCGCCCCACGGGCAGGCCGGGGTCGCGGGTCCAGAGGCTGCCGCCGTCAAAGTCCACGCGCAGCAGGTGCCAGGGGGCGTCCACCGCGCCCACGGTGCCGTCGATGACGGCACCCAGGTCTTCGCCCAGCTGGATGGGCAGGTCCAGCCGGGCCAGGGTGTCGGCCAGCGGGCCGTTGGCGCGGGCGCGGCCCGCGTCCATCACCACCAGGTGGTCGGCCAGGCGGGCCACTTCGTCGGGGGCGTGGCTGACGTAGAACACGGGGATGTCCAGCTCCTCGTGCAGGCGCTCCAGGTAGGGCAGGATTTCCTGCTTGCGCGGCAGGTCCAGGGCGGCCAGGGGTTCGTCCATCAGCAGCAGGCGCGGGCGCATGGCCAGGGCGCGGGCCATGCCCACGCGCTGGCGTTCCCCGCCCGACAGACCCTGGGGCTTGCGGTCCAGCAGGTGGGCGATGCCCAGCAGTTCAATGGCCTGGTCCAGCCCGTCGCTGGGCACACCGGGGCAGCGCCGCAGGCCGTAGCGCAGGTTGCCCAGCACCGTGAGATGGTTGAAGAGGCTGGCTTCCTGGAACACGTAGCCCAGGGGGCGGCGGTGGGTGGGCAGCCAGTGGGTGGCGTCTTGCCACACCTCGCCCGCCACCACCAGGCGGCCCTGGGGTGCGCGTTCCAGCCCGGCCAGGCAACGCAGCAGCGTGGTTTTGCCCGAGCCCGAGTGGCCAAACAGCGCGGTGATGCCGCGCCCGGGCAGGCGCAGGTCCACGTCCAGCGAGAAGCCGGGCCAGTCCACGCGGAAGCGGGCTTCGATGTCGCTCATGCCGCCCCCCCTCGGCGCGACTGGGGCCGCCAGGCGTACAGCGCCAGCAGCACCAGGAAGGAGAACACCAGCATCACCGCGGCCAGGCGGTGGGCCTGGGCGTACTCCAGGGCCTCCACATGGTCGTAGATCTGCACCGAAACGACCCGGGTCACGCCGGGCAGGTTGCCGCCGATCATCAGCACCACGCCGAACTCGCCCACGGTGTGGGCAAAGGTGAGGATGGACGCGGTGAGGAAGCCCGGGGCCGCCAGCGGCACGGCCACGCTGAAAAACGCATCCAGGGGCGAGGCGCGCAGCGTGGCGGCCACCTCCAGCGGGCGGTCGCCCACGGCTTCAAAGGCGGTTTGCAGGGGCTGGACCATGAAGGGCAGCGAATAGAACACCGAAGCCACCACCAGCCCCCAGAACGTGAAGGGCAGCGCCCCCAGGCCCAGCGCCTGCGTGAGCTGCCCCACCGGCCCTTGAGGGCCCATGGCCAGCAGCAGGTAAAAGCCCAGCACCGACGGCGGCAACACCAGCGGCAGCGCCACCACCGCGCCCACGGGGCCTTTCCACCAGGCGCGGGAGCGGGCCAGCCACCAGGCGATGGGGGTGCCCACCAGCAGCAGGATGAGCGTCACCACCGCGGCCAGGCGCACGGTCAGCCACAGGGCTTGGAGGTCACTGGGGGACAACATGGGGGGGCTCCGGGTTCACTTGGCCGCCTGTTCGCCGGGCAGCACAAAGCCGTATTGGGTCATGACCGCACGGGCGGCGGGGCTGCCCATGTGGGTGGCAAAGCGCTGGGCCAGGGCGCTGCCACCCGCTGGGTTGGCACGCTGGATGACGATGAAGCCTTGCTCCAACGGCTGGTGCAGGTGGTCGGGCACCAGCGCGTAACCGCCCTTTTGCGCCAGCTCCGGGTTGACCGCCAGGGCCAGGGCGATCAGGCCCACCTGGGCGTTGCCGGTCTGCACAAACTGGGCGGTGTGGGCGATGTTCTCGCCGTACACCAGCTTGGGCTCCACCTGGGCCCACAGCCCGGCGGCGCGCAGCGCCTCTTCGGCGCGTTTGCCGTAGGGCGCGTGTTTGGGGTTGGCGATGGCGATGCGGGTGATTTTGGGATCGGCCAGGCTGGCCAGCGTCATCTTGCTGGCATCCAGGCTGGCACTCCACAACACGAGGCGGCCCACGGCATAGGGCTTGACCTCGGACGCGGCCAGACCGGCCTTGGCCAGCTCGCGCACAAAACCGATGTCGGCTGAAAAGAACAGGTCATACGGCGCACCCTGCTGAATCTGGGTGTGGAACTTGCCCGACGAGCCGTACACCACGTCCACCTGGTCTGCGGGGTTGGCTTTTTTGAACGCGGCCACGATGTCGTCCATGGCGAACTTGAGGTCGGCTGCCGCCGCCACGGTGATTTTGTCGGCGTGGGCGGCCAGGCTGGACAACAGCAGCGCACAGGCCAGCCAGAAACGGAAAAAGGCTCTCATGGGAAGCTCCTTGGGAAGGCTTATGGTAGTGAACTACATAACGCAAAGGGCGTGCCAGGGACTGTTGTGCCTTTTTGGGGGCGGGTTCAGGGGTAGAGGGTGCCTTTTGCTGTGCGCTTGTGTCGGGTGTGGGACGTTGTGTGTCGGGAATGGGACACGTCCTCGCGGCGGGGTGGGACGGGTGGGCTGTAGGGTGGGTGCCTCGCCGGGGGTCCGCTTTGCGGACTGCGCTGCGGTGCTCGACCGTGGGGCGGTGTCGCGGAACTCACTGCGTTTTGCCCTCGGGCAAAACTCCGTTCAAACAGCCGCGACAAGTCAGAAGTGGAGGGTGCGCTGGTGCGCACCCCGCCCCGCGGTCTGTGCGCCTCGCCACCGGCGAAGGCACCCACCCCACAGCCCACCCGCCCCACCCCGCTGAGGTGCTGTTGGTTCACCACCGGAGGCGAAACCAGGGCCTGAGCTTGCGCTGCACACCACTATGCTTTTGATAGCTACTTGCGCTTTATTTGAAAGCGCAAGAGGCACTTTTTGCTTGAGATGTCCCACGCAACCCACGGGTGGCCGCAGGCGGTGGGGGCGCGGGGCGCTGGGCCCTTGGGTGGGGGGTGCATGCGCAGCCGAGAAGCGCAGCCAGGGGGCCGCAGCGGGCGCAGCCCGCTTCCACCACTGACTTGCGGCGGCTGTTTGAGCGGAGTTTTGCCTTCAGGCAAAACGCAGCGAGTTCCGCCGCACCGGCCCCCTGGCGAGCATCGCAGGGAACCCCGCAGGGGCCAGCATCCACCTCCCACCCAAGGGCCCAGCGCCCCGCGCCCCCACCGCCTGCGGCCACCCGGCCCTCAAATGCCTTTCTTCCCCGCCAACAACTTCGCCTGATCCGACTTGCTGTAGTGGCTCAACTCCCCCGCCGCATGCGCCGCCCGGCGGTTGGACATGCGGATGGCTTCGATCTTGCCCGCCGG
Organism: Hydrogenophaga soli; assembly: GCF_054777695.1. NCBI lineage: Bacteria > Pseudomonadati > Pseudomonadota > Betaproteobacteria > Burkholderiales > Comamonadaceae > Hydrogenophaga > Hydrogenophaga soli. Next base: position 330,644 of record NZ_BAAHAK010000003.1, read on the forward strand.
GGCGATGGCGGACACCACCTTGTCCAGCTCGGCGCTGGCGCACTGGGGGCAGGTGGGCACGTCGCCGCTGCGCACCAGCTTCTCGAAGCCGTGGCCGCACTGGCGGCAGTGGTACTCGTACAAGGGCATGGCGGTTCTCCAGCAGGTCAATCCGATGGGGTGGCACAGGCATGGGAGCTGGCAGACACACAGCCCTCCAGCGCCTGGGGCAGCGCGGCGTCGTTCAGCCCCACCCAGGCGTGCACGGTGGCGGGGTCAAAACCCACCAGGCGGCTGCCGGTGTCGGCCCGCTGCATGAGCGGGCGGCGGATCAGCAGCGGCTCGGCCAGCAGCAGGGCCAGGGCGGTGTCGCGGTCCAGGGCGTCGGGGTTCACCTCGCCCGATTTGACGCGGGGCGCAGCGCGGTTGAACCAATCGGCCACGGGCAAACCGTCGAGGAAGGGGCTGAGGCTTTGTGCCGTCCAGCGTTGGGTGAGCAGGTCGCGCCGCTCCAGCGTGTGCCCGGCGGCGTGCAGCGCGGCCCGCTGGCGGGCGTTGCCGCCGCAACCGGGTTTTTCGAAGAAAACGATGTGGGTCATGGTGCGGGCGGGGCAAGCAGACCTTGTGCCAGGGCCAACAGGCCGCTGGTCTGGTCGGTGATGGCGTGCACCACGTCGGGCTGCAAACGGTCCAGCCACCGGCGGGGCAAGGCCGATGCGCCGCAGCGGGCCCCGGCCAGCATGCCCACCAGGGCACCGGTGGTGTCGGCGTCGTCACCCTGGTTGACGGTGGCCACCAGGGCGTCTTCAAAGTCGTCGTGGGCCAGCAGGAAGTGCAGCACGGTCTGCACGGTGTCGCGCACGTAGCCGCTGGCGTGGCCTTTGTAGGGGGTGAAGGCAAAGGCCGGGTGTTCGGCCACCCAGGCGTGCACCTGGGCGTGGCATTGCGCGGCATCGGCCCCTTGCAGCAGGCTGGCCAGCAGGCGGCCCACACCCAGCACGGCCTGGTCGGACAAGGGGTGGTGGTGGGTGAGGCGGCCCTGGGCGATGGACAGGGCCTCCAACGCCGGGACATGGCCCAGCGTGGCCAGCACGGCGGGCAGGTTGCGCATGAGGGCACCGTTGCCCGCGTCGCCCTCGTTGGGCGGGCCTTGCAGGCTGCCGTCGTGCATGAAGCGCATGATGCCGCGGCGGCAGGTGTTGCCGCAGTCCACCGGCTTGCCGCGCCACCAGCGCACGTAGGCGTGGCCAATGCGCTGGGGCAGCGCGGTGTCGCCTTGCAAAAAGGCATTCAGCTCGGGCAGGCCGCCTTGCAGCAGGGCGTCGCCCAGGGCCAGGCACAGGGTGGTGTCGTCGGTGACCTGGCCGCGGGCCAGCTTGAGCCAGCCGCCGCCCACCATGTCGCGGTGCACGCCGTAACGAACGCGGATTTCCTGCGGGCGCATGAATTCCACCGTGGCCCCCAGCGCGTCGCCGATGGCCAGGCCCAGGTAGGCGCCCAGGGCGCGGTCGAGCAGGCTACGCATAACGGGCCACCACGGCGTAGTCGCCGCCCAGGGCCAGCACTTCCTGCTCGCCTTGCAGCAGGTGGCCGGGCAGCAGGCCGGGGAACACCAGCACCTTGCTGGCGGGCACCAGGGCTTCAAACACCCAGTCGCCAAAACAGCTGGCTTCTTCGCGCGACAGGCTGAACGACACCACGTTGTTCAGCCGCACGGTGCAGTGGCGGCTGAGCAGGTTGCCGCTCACCAGCTGTTCTTCGCAGCGGGTGCTGCCGCGCCACAGGCGCAGGTGGCGGGCGGGTTGGCCTGCGGGTTCGGCCCCCGGGGGTGGGTGGCGTTGCAAGGCCCATTGGCAGAACTCGTACAACAGGTCCAGCTGCTGGTGGATGCTGTTGTTGTGGAAACGGCTGGAGGCTTTTTCTTCCAGATAGGCCACCCACGCGGCAGAGGGGAAGCGGCGCAGCGCGGCCTTGTGGAAGCCGGGTACCAGGCCAAAGCGGCTTTCGGCCCAGCCTTTGAGCACGGCCCCGGCGGGGCCGTTGGCGTCCATGCCCCAGCCTTGCAGCAGCTTGCGCCAGCTGCTGCGCCAGCGGCGCTGCTCGGCGGCGCTCCAGCGGGCGCTTTCGGCGGGTGGGGGGCGGCAAAGGCCAAACGCTATGTCCAGGTAGTGCACAAACACCTCGGCGGCTTCGGCCAGGCTGGGGCTGCGCGCCAGCAGGGCAAACAGGCCCGGGTGGGCCTCACGGGTGCCGGCAATGGACAGCGGCACCGGGTTGGCGTTGAACGCCTCGCTGGCCAGCACCGGCGCGGGCACGCCCACCAGGTTGGTGGTGTACCAGTGCCGGGGCTGTTCGGTGTCGTCGTCCACAGGCCGGGGGAAGGCTCAGACGGGGCGGTTTTCGTTGGGGTTGCGCACGGGGCCCATGAGCTTCAGGCCCTCTTCGTAGCTGAGGGGCTCGAATTGGCCGCTGAACTTGAGGGCGGCATCGGCCACGGCGTCGAGCTTGCCCGCGGTGTCCTTCTTCTTCAGGTCGCCCTTTTCCAGGTAGAGCAGTTCCAGCATCTCGTTGTAGACGGTGTTTTCCAGGATGGGCAGCACGTAGAAGGTGGCCCCGCCGTAGGTGACCTGGTATTTCTTGCTCAGGTCGATGTTGTCGCAGTAAAGAAAGTACTTGCCCTGGGGGCTGAGGGTGTCGCCCAGGGCTTCGGCCACGTCTTTCAGGTACTCGAAGGACAGCAGCCAGCCGCAGAAGAAGGGCAGGTGTTTCTCGCCTTCCTGCCCGATGGCCATGACCTGGTCGCAGGTGAGTTCGGGGGGGCGGGCTTCGTCGGCCAGCTTGGCGGCAAAACGCAGCGCCAGTTCACCGCGGAAACCCACGCGACCCGGCTTGTGGGTGGCGGCCTTGAGCACGGGGTTGAGCAGGCGGCCTTCCTGTTCCAGGCGGGCAAACGCGGTGTCCGACAGGGCGGTGCGTTCCAGAGTGGCGGTCATGTTCGGTCCTTTGAAGGGGTGGTGGAAAGACGCCCTCCTTCTGCAATGAACGTACCAACCCCGACAAGGCCCACACGGCGCAGCAAATGCGACACAAACCCGCCCCGCGGCCCCACGGCGTGTGGGTTTTGGCGGCGCGCCTGGCCCGCTTTGTCGGGAAGCAAACAAAGCGCCAAAACGCCCTTTTCAACCCCGCACAAAGCCATTTTTCCTTTTGAAAACAACCAGTTAACACGCACACAAAGGCGGTTGGCACGACATGGCACGGAAGCTGCGAAAGGGGGCCTGCGCGGACTCAAGTCCTGCCGATGCGTGAACCGAATAAGAAGACCAACGGGCACGTCAGGCTGACACGGTCGCGGCTTCGCAACCTTGTTTCTCAACCTTCCTGAATGGAGCACTGAAATGGCCAAACTTCGGCAAATCGCCTTCTACGGCAAAGGTGGCATCGGCAAGTCCACCACCTCGCAAAACACCCTGGCCGCGCTGGCGGAAATGGGTCAGAAGATCCTCATCGTCGGCTGCGACCCCAAGGCCGACTCCACCCGCCTGATCCTGCACGCCAAGGCACAGGACACCATCCTGTCTCTGGCCGCTGAAGCCGGCAGCGTGGAGGACCTGGAGCTGGAAGACGTGATGAAGATCGGCTACCGCGACATCCGTTGCGTGGAGTCCGGTGGCCCGGAACCCGGCGTGGGCTGCGCGGGTCGCGGGGTGATCACCTCCATCAACTTCCTGGAAGAAAACGGCGCTTACGACGGCGTGGACTACGTCAGCTACGACGTGCTGGGTGACGTGGTGTGCGGCGGCTTTGCCATGCCCATCCGCGAGAACAAGGCGCAGGAAATCTACATCGTCATGTCCGGCGAAATGATGGCCATGTACGCCGCCAACAACATCAGCAAGGGCATCTTGAAGTACGCCAACAGCGGTGGCGTGCGCCTGGGCGGCCTGGTGTGCAACGAGCGCCAGACCGACAAGGAACTGGAGCTGGCCGACTCCCTGGCCAAGATGCTGGGCTCCAAGCTCATCCACTTTGTGCCGCGCGACAACATCGTGCAACACGCCGAGCTGCGCCGCATGACCGTGCTGGAGTACGCCCCCGACTCCAAGCAGGCCCAGGAATACCGCACGCTGGCGCAGAAAGTGCACGGCAATGCGGGCAACGGCACCATCCCCACCCCCATCACCATGGACCAGCTGGAAGACCTGCTGATGGAGCACGGGATCATGAAGCAGATCGACGAGTCCGAAGTCGGCAAGACCGCCGCCGAGCTGGCCGCCTGACACCCAGCCTCAGGGCCAGGGCCGCGCAGCACCCGCCTGCGCGGCCCTGCGGCCCGGCCCACGCATCCCCTTACCTCACGGAGTTTTCCCATGACCGCCACCGTTGAAGAGCGCAAGGCCGCCAACAAGGCCCTGATCGATGAAGTGCTGAAGGCTTATCCCGAGAAGATGGCCAAGCGGCGCGCCAAGCACCTGAACACGTTTGAAGAAGGCAAGCCCGACTGCGGCGTGAAGTCCAACATCAAGTCGCTGCCCGGCGTCATGACCATCCGCGGCTGCGCCTACGCAGGCTCCAAGGGGGTGGTGTGGGGTCCCATCAAGGACATGGTGCACATCAGCCACGGCCCCGTGGGCTGCGGCCAGTACAGCTGGGCCGCCCGTCGCAACTACTACATCGGCACCACGGGTGTGGACAGCTTCGTGACCATGCAGTTCACCAGCGACTTCCAGGAAAAAGACATCGTCTTCGGCGGTGACAAGAAGCTGGACAAGATCATTGACGAAATCCAGGAGCTGTTCCCCCTGAACAAGGGCATCAGCATCCAGTCTGAATGCCCCATCGGCCTGATCGGTGACGACATCGAGGCCGTGTCCAAGAAAAAGAGCAAGGAGTACGAAGGCAAGACCATCGTGCCCGTGCGCTGCGAGGGTTTCCGCGGCGTGAGCCAGTCACTGGGCCACCACCTGGCCAACGACGCCATCCGCGATTGGGTGTTCGACAAGAACGACCCCAACAAACACGAGTTTGTGTCCACGCCCTACGACGTGGCCATCATCGGTGACTACAACATCGGCGGCGACGCCTGGAGCAGCCGCATCCTGCTGGAAGAGCTGGGCCTGCGCGTCATTGCCCAGTGGTCGGGCGACGGCTCCATTGCCGAGCTGGAAAACACCCCCAAGGCCAAGCTGAACGTGCTGCACTGCTACCGCTCGATGAACTACATCAGCCGGCACATGGAAGAGAAGTACGGCATTCCATGGGTGGAATACAACTTCTTCGGCCCCAGCCAGATTGAAAAGAGCCTGCGCGAAATCGCCAGCCACTTCGACGACACCATCAAGGCCAATGCCGAGAAGGTGATTGCCAAGTACCGCCCGCTGGTGGATGCCGTCATCGCCAAGTACAAGCCCCGCCTGGAAGGCAAGAAGGTCATGCTGTACGTGGGTGGCCTGCGCCCCCGCCACGTCATGGACGCCTACCACGACCTGGGCATGGAGGTGGTGGGCACGGGCTACGAGTTTGCCCACAACGACGACTACCAGCGCACCACCCACTACATCAACGACAGCACGCTGATCTACGACGACGTGACCGGCTACGAGTTCGAGAAGTTCGTGGAAGGCATCAAGCCCGACCTGGTGGGCTCGGGCATCAAGGAAAAGTACGTGTTCCAGAAGATGGGCGTGCCCTTCCGCCAGATGCACAGCTGGGACTACAGCGGTCCCTACCACGGCTACGACGGCTTTGCCATCTTCGCCCGTGACATGGACATGGCCATCTCCAGCCCGATCTGGGGCCTGACACAGGCCCCCTGGAAAAAAGCCGCCTGAGGCTGACGAAGCCCCGCGCCCCACCCCATTTTTTGGAGTTCATCATGCCCCAATCAGCCGATAAAACCCTGGACCACGAACTGCTGTTCCGCGAGCCCGAATACCAGGCCATGCTGGCCAACAAGAAGCAGTTCGAGTTCGGCCACTCGCCCGAGGCCGTCAAGCAGGTCATCGAGTGGACCAAGACCGAGGACTACAAGCAAAAGAACTTTGCCCGCGACTCGCTCACCGTCAACCCTGCCAAGGCCTGCCAGCCCCTGGGCGCGGTGTACGTGGCCAACGGCTTTGCCAAGACCCTGAGCTTTGTGCACGGCAGCCAGGGCTGCGTGGCCTACTACCGCAGCCACTTCAGCCGCCACTTCAAGGAGCCCACCTCCTGCGTGTCGTCGTCCATGACAGAAGACGCCGCCGTGTTCGGCGGCCTGAACAACATGGTGGACGGCCTGGCCAACGCCTACAGCCTGTACAAGCCCGACATGATCGCGGTGTCCACCACCTGCATGGCCGAGGTGATCGGTGACGACCTGAACGCCTTCATCAAGACCGCCAAGGAAAAAGGCAGCGTGCCCGCCGAATACGACGTGCCCTTTGCCCACACCCCGGCCTTTGTGGGCAGCCACATCACCGGTTACGACAACGCCCTGGCCGGTGTGCTGTCCCACTTCTGGGACGGCAAGTCGGGCACGGCCGAGCCGCTCAAGCGCGTGCCGGACGACAGCATCAACTTCATCGGCGGCTTCGACGGTTTCGTCGTGGGCAACATGAAGGAAATCCGCCGCATCTTCAGCCTGTTTGGCGTGAAGGTGAACGTGCTGTGCGACCCCTCCGGCAACTGGAGCACCCCCACCGACGGCGAGTTCCGCATGTACGAAGGCGGCACCACCAAGGAAGAGGTGGAGGCCGCCCTGCACGCCAAGGCCACCATCGTGTTCCAGGAGTTCTGCGCCGAGAAAACCGCCAAGCTCATCGCCGAGCACGGCCAGGAGGTGGTGGTGCTCAACGCCCCCGTGGGCGTGGCCGGGACCGATCAGTTCCTGATGGAAATTGCCCGCCTCACCGGCAAGCCCATCCCCGCCGAACTGGAACTGGAACGCGGCCAGCTGGTGGACGCCATGGCCGACAGCCAGGCCCACCTGCACGCCAAGCGTTTTGCGCTGTACGGCGACCCCGACCAACTGCTGGGCTACACCCAGTTCCTGCTGGAGCTGGGGGCCGAGCCCGCCCATGTGCTGTCCACCAACGGCAACGACACCTGGGCCGCCAAGGTGCAAAAGCTGTTCGACTCGTCGCCCTACGGCGCCGGCTGCAAGGTCTACCCCAAACGCGACCTGTGGCACCTGCGCTCGCTGCTGTTCACCGAGCCGGTGGACTTTGTCATCGGCAACACCTACGGCAAGTACCTGGAGCGTGACACCCAAACGCCGCTGGTGCGCCTGGTGTTCCCCATCTTCGACCGACACCACCACCACCGCTACCCCACCTGGGGCTACGAGGGTGCCCACCGCATCCTGGTGACGCTGCTGGACGAGTTCTTCGAAGCGCTCGACGCCAACACCATCGAGACCGCCAAGACCGACTACAGCTACGACATCATCCGCTGATGAAAAGGTGGGGGCGGGCGGGTCCACGGGGGCCTGCCCGCCCCATGCCATGTACCACCGTTCGCTGTACGACATCGTGATGGACACGGGCCGCGCCATCACCACGCTGACCCAGGAAATGCAGCACGAGGACGAGCTGTTTGCCAGCCCACTCACGCTGCGGGCGGTGGAGGCCCAACTGCTCATCATGGCCCACACGTTGGGCAACGTCACCCCCCTGCTGCACCAGAACCTGCCCCATGTCGATTGGGTGGGCTGGCAGGCCCTGCACGACAAGCTGCGCCGCGGCGTGCAGCCCCGGCGCGAGGAAACCTGGTACGCCATCAACGGCCTGGTGCCGCAAACCCTGGCGCTGCTGCAAGAATTGCGGCGACGCCAACCCAGCCTGTTCGAGTGGGGGTTGGGCTGACGCACCGACCCTCCATGAAACTGCTGATCCAACCCCTGGGCTCCTGCGTGCCGGTGCATCCCGGCCAGACCCTGCTGCAAGCCGCAGAAGCGGCTGGGGTGGTGCTGCCCAGTTCATGCCGCAACGGCACCTGCCGGGCCTGCCTGGCGCAGTTGACCGCCGGGCAGGTGCGCCACTTGGTGCCCTGGCCCGGCCTGTCCGCCGAAGAAAAGGCAGCGGGCTGGGTGCTGCCTTGCGTGGCGGTGCCCGAGGGGGACGTGGCGCTGTTTCAACCCGAGGCTCAACCCGAGGTTCCACCCGACGCGTGTGTGGGCGGCACGGCCTGAGGGTTGACCTCCATGGGCCGACCGGGGTGGGGCCGCCAGTGGCCCCCGGCATCGGTGTTGCGGATGAAGTCGGCCACCTTGGCAAACGCCGCCTCCAGCTGGGTGCGCAGCTCGGCATCGGCACAGGTTTCGGCCAGGGCCTGGCGCATGCAGGCCATCCAGGCATCCCGCGCGGCGGCGTCGATCTTGAACGGGTGGTGGCGTCGGCGCAGCATGGGCGAGCCCCGCTCGGCGCTGTAGGCCTTGGGGCCCCCCAACCATTCGCTCAGGTACAAGACCAGCACGCGTTGTGTGTCGGTCAGGTCGTCGGCGTGCATGGCGCGCAGGGTGGTGGCATCGGGCCGGGTGTCCATGGCGCGGTAGAAGGCATTCACCAGGCGCACCACCGCGTCGTGTCCGCCCAGGCGTTGCCAGTGCGGGTTGGCGGTTGGCACGGGCGGGGCGATGGGCAGGTCGGGGTGGGGCGTGGGGTTCATGACACGGGGCTCCTTGGTGGCGGGTGTGTGCAAGGGGCGTACCAGCTTGGCTTTTGCGTTCGTTGCGTGGTGAGTCGTTGGGGCTTTAAGGGCAAGTCCTCGCGGCGGGGTGGGGCGGGTGGGCTGTGCGGTGGGTGCCTCGCCGGTGATCGGCTTTCAGCCGATTCCGCTGCGGTGCTCGACCGGGGGGCGTCGTCGCGGAACTCACTGCGTTTTGCCTTTGGCAAAACTCCGTTCAAACAGCCGCGACGAGTCAGAAGTTGAGGGTGCGCTGCCGCGCACCCCGCCCCGCGGTCTGTGCGCCTCGCCACCGGCGAAGGCATCCACCGCACAGCCCACCCGCCCCACCCCGCTGAGGTGCTGCTGGCGTGCCCAGATTGAAGGCCCCGGGCCTGAGCGTGCGTCGCACGTCACTTCATTTTCGATAGCTGCTTACGCTTTATTTGAAAGCGCCAGAGGCACTTTTTGCTTGAGATGTCCCACGCAACCCACGGGTGGCCCCAGGGGGCGGAAGCGCGCCGTGCCTGGCGTTGGGGGTGGGGGCGCACATGCGCAGCCGAGAAGCGCAGCCATGGGGCCGCAGCGGGCGCAGCCCGCTTCCACCTCTGACTTGCGGCGGCTGTTTGAGCGGAGTTTTGCCTTCAGGCAAAACGCAGCGAGTTCCGCCGCACCGGCCCCATGGCGAGCATCGCAGGGCACCCCGAAGGGGCAAGCATCCCAGCCCCCACCCCCAACGCCAGGCACGGCGCGCTCCCGCCCCCTGGGGCCGCCCGCCCCTCCCACCCCAAGCCCTTTGTCGCAATCCCTTCAAACCCGCCAAACCGCACCCGCCAAGCCGCGACACACACGCCACCCACCGCGCCAAAACCCGCAAAAACACCCCACCCAAACACCTGCACAGCGTTGGCATCAAACCTGCAAAGGGGGCCTTGTCCACCGACCGGAGCCCGCCATGTCCACACCGCTCAAGATCAAGATTGCCGAAGTGTTCGACGAGCCGGGTTGCGACAAGAACCAGGCCAAAAGCACCAAGGAACGCAAGAAGGGCTGCACCAAACAGCTCTCGCCCGGGGCTGCCGCGGGCGGCTGCGCGTTTGACGGGGCCAAGATCGCCCTGCAACCCGTGGCCGACGTGGCCCACCTGGTGCACGGCCCCATTGCCTGCGAGGGCAACAGCTGGGACAACCGGCACAGCGCGTCGTCGGGCCCGCAGATCTACCGCACCGGTTTCACCACCGACATCAACGAGCTGGACGTGATCTACGGCGGCGAAAAGCGGCTGTTCAAGGCCATCCGCGAAATCATCGACAAACACCACCCGCCCGCCGTGTTCGTGTACCAGACCTGCGTGACCGCGCTGGTGGGCGACGACATCGAGGCCGTGTGCAAACGCGCCGCAGAGAAGTTCGGCACCCCGGTCATCCCCGTCAACGCGCCGGGTTTTGCCGGGCCCAAGAACCTGGGCAACAAGCTGGGGGCCGAGGCGTTGCTGGATTACGTGATCGGCACCCGCGAACCCGAGTTCACCACGCCCTACGACGTCAACATCATTGGCGAATACAACCTGGTGGGCGAGCTGTGGCAGGTCAAGCCGCTGCTGGAGGCGCTGGGCATCCGCGTGTTGTCGTGCATTGCGGGCGATGGCCGCTACAACGAGATTGCCAGCGCCCACCGCGCCAAGGTGAACATGATGGTGTGCTCCAAGTCGATGATCAACATCGCCACCAAGATGGAGCAGCGCTACGGCATTCCGTACTTCGAAGGCTCGTTCTACGGCATTGGCGACATGAGCGACACGCTGCGCCAAATGGCCCGGCTGCTGGTGCAGCAGGGTGCTCCCGCCGACCTGCTGGAACGCACCGAGCGGCTGATCGAGGTGGAAGAAGCCCGCGCCTGGAAGCGCATTGCCAGCTACCGCCAGCGCCTGGCGGGCAAGCGGGTGTTGCTGATCACCGGGGGCGTGAAGTCCTGGTCGGTGGTGGCCGCCTTGCAAGAAGGCGGCATGGAGGTGGTGGGCACCAGCGTGAAGAAGAGCACCAAGGAAGACAAGGACAAGATCCGCGAGCTGCTGGGGCTGGACGGCAATGCCGACGCCCACATGATCGACGACATGACCCCGCGCGAGATGTACGCCATGCTGCGCGACGCGCGGGCCGACATCATGCTGTCGGGCGGGCGCAGCCAGTTCGTGGCCCTCAAGGCCCGCATGCCCTGGCTGGACATCAACCAGGAACGCTACCACCCCTACGCCGGTTACGAGGGCATGGTGCGGCTGGTGCACGAGATCGACCGCAGCCTGTCCAACCCCGTGTGGCAGCAGGTGCGCATTGCCGCGCCGTGGGACGAACAGGGCACGCCCTCCCCCACCGCCTTCCTGGCCGACGTGGCCGCCCGCGCCATGGGGCTGGAGCAGGAAGAAGTTCCCGCCTGAACCCGCTGCCCCCACCCTCCACCGGAAAGCTTGCACCATGGCCCGCGTTGTCGAATCCAAGAAAGCCTGTGCGGTCAACCCGCTCAAGATGAGCCAACCCCTGGGGGCCAGCCTGGCCTTTCTGGGGCTGGACCGTTGCATGCCCGTCATGCACGGCTCGCAGGGCTGCACCTCCTTCGGGCTGGTGCTGCTGGTGCGCCACTTCAAAGAGGCCATTCCGCTGCAAACCACGGCCATGAACGAGGTGACCACCATCCTGGGCGGTTACGAAAACGTGGAGGCCGCGCTGGTCAACATCCACAAGCGGGCTGCGCCCCAGGTCATTGCCATCTGCACCACCGGCCTGACCGAGACCAAGGGCGACGACATGGACGGCTTCATCGCCACCGCCCGCCAGCGCAAGCCCGAACTGGCCGGCACCGAGATCGTCTGGGTGTCCACCCCCGACTACAGCGGCGCGTTTGAAGACGGGTACAAACACGCCCTGACCGCCATCGTGCGCACCCTGGTCAAACCCCTGCCCCGGGTGGCCCACCAGGTGACGCTGCTGCCCGGCAGCCACCTGAGCCCGGCGGACATTGACGAGCTGCGCGACATCGTCCACGCCTTTGGCCTCACGGCCAAGGTGTTGCCCGACATCTCGGGCTCGCTGGACGGCCACATCCCGCCCGACTGGCGCGGCACCACGCTGGGCGGCACCACGCTGGACGACATCCGCGCTGCCGGGGCGTCGGCCCTCACCCTGGCCGTGGGGGAACAAACCCGCGAGGCCGCCCAGGCCCTGCAAGACCTGACCGGCACCCCGTTCGAGGTGTTCGAACGCCTGACCGGCGTGGCCGCCAACGACCAGTTTCTGCACACCTTGTCGCGCCTGTCGGGCCAGCCCGTGCCCGCCCGCTACCGCCGCCAGCGCAGCCAGCTGCTGGACGCCATGCTGGACGGGCACTTCTACATCGGCGGCATCAAGGTGGCGCTGGCCGCCGAGCCCGACCTGCTGCTGGCCGTGGGCGGCCTGCTGCACGAAATGGGCGCTGAATTGCGCTGCTGCATCAGCACCACCCAATCTGCCGCGCACGCCCTGCTGCCCGCCGACGAGGTGCTGCTGGGCGACCTGGAAGACCTGGAAACCGGCGCCGCCGAGTGCGACCTGATCGTCACCCACGCCCATGGCCGTCAGGCCGCCGAACGGCTGAACAAACCGCTGCTGCGCGTGGGCTTTCCGGTGTTCGACCGCATTGGCAACGCCCACCGCTGCCAGGTGGGCTACCGCGGCAGCATGGCCCTGATTTTCGAGGTGGCCAACACCCTGATCGAGCGCATCCACCACCACCACGCCGACGACTGGCCCCTGCCCCCGCAGGCCGTGCGTGCGGCTGCCCCGGCAGCAGCCCCAGAGCCCCCTCCCCTGTCCCCGCTGGCCCAGGCCAGCGCCTGAGCCCCTTCAACCCCAGGAGCGCCCCATGAAAGTCGCCTTCACCACCCAGGACAAGGTCAGCGTCAACGCCCACTTTGGCTGGGCCAAAAGCATCGTGGTCTACGAGGTCACGCCCCAGGGCCACCAACTGGTGGACAGCTTCGAGTTTGGCGACAAGCTGGAAGAAGACGGCGACGAGGACAAGCTGGCCCCCAAGCTGGAGGCCATCAAAGACTGCGCCATCGTCTACGTGGCGGCCATTGGCGGCTCGGGCGCGGCCCGGGTGGTGGCGCTGAAGATCCACCCCATCAAGGTGCCACAGCCCGAGGCCATTGCCGACATCCTGGACAAGCTGCAAGCGGTGCTGCAAGGCACCCCGCCCCCGTGGCTGCGCAAGGCCCTGGCCAAAGACCAGGAACGCACGTTCGACTTTGAAGACGAAGGAGAAGCCCAGCATGGCTGAGACTGACACCGCCGTGGCCCCCGCCACCGACACCCCGACCGACGACGCCCTGCTGGCCACGCCCTTTGTGCAGCAGCTCGTCAAGCAACTGCGTGCCCAGGACACCCACGGCACCTGGGACAGCAAGAGCGACCTGCAAATCCTCAAGCCCTACCTGCACACGCCGGAAGAGCGGCGGGCCATCCCCATCATGGGAGACCCCGACCCCGAAACCCTGTGGCACCTGGAGATCTTCTACAACGCCATTGCCGTGGCCATCGAGCGCGAAACCAGCCAGATGGTCTCGCCCATGATGAAGATGAGCCACGAAGGCTTTGGCCGCATGGTGCTCATTGCCGGACGGCTGGTGGTGGTGAACAAACAGCTGCGCGACGTGCACCGCTTCGGCTTCACCTCGCTGGCCAAGCTGGCCGAAGCGGGCGGCAAGTTCCTGGACGAGGCCATCACCATGATCCGCACCTACCCCGACGTCGCAAACTACGGAAACTGACCCATGAGCACCGACGCCGACGAACTCAAAACCAAGCTGCGCAAGCTCAACGCCCAGGCCACCCAGGCCAAGATGGACCTGCACGACCTGTCCGAAGAGCTGCCCACGAACTGGGAAAACATCCTGGCCGTGGCCCAACGCTGCCACGACGCCCACGCCGCGCTGATGGAGGCCCGCAAGGCCGCCGCGGCAGCCGCCACAGCCGCCTCCTGAGCCCCAAGGACCCCCACCATGAGCACCCATTTCGAAGTCACCCTGCCCAGCGGGGCCACCTGGACACCCACCTTCGTCTCGTCGCTCGACCAGGAAAAATGCATTGGCTGTGGCCGCTGCTACAAGGTCTGCCCCCGCGGCGTGCTGGAACTGATGGGCGTGAACGAAGACGGCGAATTCATTCACGTGGACGAAGACGACGATGACGACGACGAATACGAGCGCAAGGTCATGACCCTGGCCCACCAGGAGTTGTGCATCGGCTGCACCGCCTGTTCCCGCATCTGCCCCAAAAAGTGCTACACCCACGCCGCAGCCCCGGCCTGAACCTGCCGCGCACCGGGGCCGACCTGTCCCGTGCGCTGCTGGCCTGCGCCCGCCACCCCACCGACCCCGCCACCCAGGCCCTGGCCGGGGTGCTCAGCACCCGCTTCGAGCGCCACGGCCTGCACCAGTTGCCCCTGCCCGGGCGCGATGTCGCCCACACCCAAGCCCTGCTGGCCCGCTGGTTCCCCGGGGCAGGCGCCGTGCTGGGACTGGACTGGGAGGCCCTGGCCGCAGCCCCCAGCACCGAAGCCCGCGCCGACGAGATTGACGACCTGGTGGCCCTGCTGACCGCCCACACCCGCCCGGCCACCAGCAGCCCCATTCACACGCCCCATGCGACCCACGCCCACGCCGAAGACCTGGCCTGGGCGCTGGCCTTCGCCTGCCTGGAGCCCAACCACCTGTGGCAGGACCTGCACCTGCCCTCCCGCGCCGAACTCAGCCAGTTGATGCACGACTGGTTCCCCACGCTGGCGGCGCGCAACGTGGCCCACATGAAGTGGAAGAAATTCCTCTACAAACAGCTGTGCGAGCGGGAAAACCTGTTCATCTGCAAGTCGCCCAGCTGCCAGACCTGTTCCGACCACCCCCTGTGCTTCGGGCCGGAAACCGCCCAAACCACGCCGTGGACCGCCACCTCGCACCATGACCGCTGAACCGCCCCTCGGCCCCGAAGCGCTGTGCCGCGACCTCAAGTCCGCCTTCCGCCACACCCTGCGCACCGCGGGCGACCCCACACCCGTGCTGGTGCAGGCCTGGGACAGTTTTGAGGGCAACGTGGCCATCCAGGCCGAAGGCCAGGCCCCCATTGCCTGCCGCAAGGGCTGCCCCAGCTGCTGCACCCTGCGGGTCAGCGCCAGCACGCCCGAGGTGCTGGTGATCGCCCACTACCTGCGAACCACCCACGCCGCCTGGCAAGCGCACGGCATCGACCTGATTGCCGCCCTGCGCCAGGCCGACACCACCACCCGCGGCCTGGACGAAGCCCAGCGCGTGGCCCAGCGCACGCGCTGCCCGTTCATCCTCGACGGGGTGTGCGCCATCCACCGCGTGCGCCCGCTGGCCTGCCGGGGCCATGCCTCCCACGACCGCAGCGCCTGCGAATCCGCCGCGGCGGGCCAGCGCGTCAGCATCCCCTTCTCGGGGCCGCACCGGGCGGTGAGGCTGGTGGTGCAGTCGGCCTTGTTGGCGGCGCTGCGGGCCGAGGGACTGGCCTGGGGCTCGCACGAGCTCAACCACGCCACGGTGCTGGCCCTGGACCAAGCCGAGGCCGCCCCACGCTGGCTGCAGGGTGAAGACCCCCTGTCGGCATCGGCCATCGATGACGAACAACGCCCCGCCATGGCACAGTGGCTGAACGCGCTGTGATCGCTTTCCATCCAACATGCCCATTTACGAATACGCCTGTGCCGCTTGCGGCCACGAGTTTGAAGCCCTGGTCCGCTCGGACACCGTGCCCGAGTGCCCGCAATGCCACGCCACCACCTTGAACAAGCTGTTGTCGGTGCCCGCCAAACCCAGTGACAGCACCGGCCCCATGGCCCTGCCCGCGTCGCCTTGCGGGGGGTGTGCGGCACCGGGTTCGCATGGGGGGTGTCCGTTCAGCGGGGCGGGCTGACGGGCGCGCTCGTCCTCGCGGCGGGGTGGGGCGGGTGGGCTGTGGGGTGGGTGCCTCGCCGGGGTCCGCTTTGCGGACTTCGCTGCGGTGCTCGACCGTGGGGCGGTGTCGCGGAACTCACTGCGTTTTGCCCTGGGCAAAACTCCGTTCAAACAGCCGCGACCAGTCAGAGGTGGAAGGTGCGCTGGCGCGCACCCCGCCCCACGGTCTGTGCGCCTCGCCCCCGGCGAAGGCCCCCACCCCACAGCCCACCCACCCCACCCCGCTGAAGTGCTGTTGGTTCACCACCAGGGGCAAACCCAGGGCTTGGCCGCGTGGTGCACGCCACTACGCTTTTGATAGCTTCTTGCGCTTTCATATAAAGCGCCAGAGGCACTTTTTGCTTGAGATGTCCCACGCAACCCACGGGTGGCCCCAGGGGGCGGGAGCGCGGGGCCCGGCGGTGGGGCGTGGGGGCTCACATGCGCAGCCGAGAAGCGCAGGGGGGCGGGAGGCACGCGCAGCGTGCTTCGTCATCTGACTCGTCGCGGTTGTTTGAACAGAGCTTTGCGCAGCAAAGCGGCGTGAGTTCCGCGACGCTCCCGCCACCCGAGCATCACAGGGAACCCCGCCCACCGGGCGGGGCAAGCATTCAAGCCCCCAAGCCCCACCGCCGAGCCCCGCGCTCCCGCCCCCTGGGGCCGCCCGACCCCCTACCTGCCCACTGCGCGACACCCACCCCTTGCCAGCCCGCTCCGCCGCGGCATGATGCCGCCATGACCCCACCCACCCGCACCTGCTTCACCCTGGACGACGCCCGCGCCGACAACCACCACGTGGCCCACCTGGTGCTGAACCGTCCCGATGCCCTCAACACCATGCACCCCACCTTCTGGCGCGAGCTGGACGAGGTGCTCACCCACCTGCACCGCGCGGGCCAGGCGCGGGCGCTGGTCATCAGCAGCACGGGCAAACACTTCAGTGCGGGCATGGCGCTGGAGACGTTTTCCGGTGCCGTTCAGATGGGCGACGACCGTGCCGAAGGCCGCGCCGCCATCTTCGACCTGCTGACCGACATGCAGGCCACCTTCTCCCAGCTGGAGGCCCTGCGCATCCCGGTGATCTGCGCCATCCAGGGCGGCTGCATCGGTGGCGCGGTGGACATGGTCACCGCCGCCTGCATCCGCTACGCGTCGGCCGAGGCGTTCTTCTGCATCCAGGAAATCAACATCGGCATGGTGGCCGACGTGGGCACGCTGCAACGCCTGCCCAAGCTCATGCCGTTGGCGGTGGTGAAGGAGCTGGCCTACACCGGCCGCCGCCTGCCCGCGGCCCAGGCCCAGGCGCACGGGCTGGTGAACCAAGTGTTCGACACCCCCCAGGCCACGCTGGAAGCGGCCTTGCAATGCGCCCGAGAGATTGCCAGCAAGCCGCCCGTGGCCATCTGGGGCACCAAGCAGGCCCTGCACTACGCCCGCGACCACTCGGTGGAAGACAGCCTGCGCCAGATGGGCTGGCTGCAGGGCGCGGTGTGGAGCAACGCCAACGTGCGCGAGTCCATCACCGCCCTGCAGGCCAAGCGGGCCGGGCAGTTCCCGCCGCTGGACCCGCTGCAGCGCTTCACCGAGCTGGGCTGATGCGACACTCCCGCCCATGCACGCCTTTCACAACCCCCTGCACGCCCAGCATGTCGG
The DNA here is from genome assembly GCF_054777695.1 of Hydrogenophaga soli. Classification (NCBI taxonomy): domain Bacteria; kingdom Pseudomonadati; phylum Pseudomonadota; class Betaproteobacteria; order Burkholderiales; family Comamonadaceae; genus Hydrogenophaga; species Hydrogenophaga soli. Next base: position 347,895 of record NZ_BAAHAK010000003.1, read on the forward strand.
GCATGAAGAAATGTTCCGCGGCCGCATGGTGCCGTGCCACGAGGTCCCTGACCGCCTGAACTTTGTGCTGGACGAGTGGCAGCGCCGCCCCCAAGGCCCGCTGGCCACCCCGCCGCTGGACGACGCGGCCTTTGACGCCCGCTTGCAGCAGGTGCTGGGCCGCATCCACGCGCCGGACTACCTGGCCTTCCTGGCCGGGGCCTGGGACGAATGGGTGGCCATGGACCCCACCAACGCCCAGCGCGACGCCCTGCCCTCGGTCTGGCCCCTGCCCGCCCGCCACGGCTTTCGAACCGACCGCCTGCCGCAGAACTTTGCCGCCCGCCTGGGGCGCTACGCCTTCGACTCGGGCACCCCACTGATGGCGGGCAGCTGGGCCGCCGCCCGTGCCGGTGCCGCCTGTGCGCTGGCCGCCACCGAATCGGTGTTGTCCCGCACCGGGCAAGAGGCCCAGCCCAGCGCCCTGGCTCTGACCCGCCCACCCGGCCACCACGCGGGGCCGGATTTCATGGGGGGCTATTGCTTCCTCAACAACGCCGCGGTGGCGGCACAGGCGCTGCGCGACGGCGGTGCCCAGCGGGTGGCGGTGCTGGACATCGACTACCACCACGGCAACGGCACACAAACCATCTTCTACGAGCGGGCCGACGTGTTCACCGTGTCCGTGCACGGCGACCCGGCCACCGAATACCCCTTCTTCCTGGGCCATGCCGACGAAACCGGGGCGGGTGAAGGCACGGGCTTCAACCTCAACCTGCCCTTGCCCCGCGGCACCGATTTCGCCACCTGGCGTGCCGCGCTGGCGCAAGCGCTGGAGCGGGTGCGGGCGTTCGACGCCCAGGCGCTGGTGGTGCCCATGGGCCTGGACACCTTTGTGGGCGACCCGATTTCCGGCTTCCGCCTGACCAGCGCCAACTTCGTGGCCGTGGGGCAGGCCCTGGCCAGCCTGGGGCTGCCCACGGTGTTCACCTTCGAGGGCGGCTACGCGGTGGCCGAGGTGGGCGTGAACGCCCTCAACGTGCTGGAAGGTTTCGGCAGCGCCGTCAGGACGCGCTGAACGCGTTCGCGCTGGCCGGGATGGCCTGCTGCGGTGGCGGGCGCACCGGCTCCTGCACCACCACCTGGTTGCGCCCCCCTTCCTTGGCCAGGTACATGGCCCCGTCGGCGCGGGCAAAAAATTCCAGCACCGACTCACCTTCCACATACTGCGTGACCCCGATGGACACGGTGACCGCCCGGTTCAGCTGGCGGTCCCACCCATGGGCCTCCACCTGCTCGCGGATGCGTTCACACACGTTCAAGGCCGGCAGCAGCGGTGACATGGGGAAAATCAGCAGGAATTCTTCGCCGCCATAACGCCCCAGCACTTCTTCGGTGCGGACATTCCGAGCGGCAATGCGACCGAAGTCCCGCAGCACCTGGTCGCCCCCCAGGTGGCCCAGGGTGTCGTTGATGTGTTTGAAGTGGTCGATGTCCAGCACCGCCAGGCACAGGGGGTAACCCAATTCGTCGGCCAACAGCTTCTGCTCTTCCAGCGCGGCCAGCACGTGCTGGCGGTTGAAGCAGCCGGTCAGCGGATCGCGCTGGGCTTCTTCCTGGATGTTCTTCATCTTGCGCCGCGTGCGGTAGAGGCTGCGGTACACGTCCTGCACCCGCCCCATCTGCAAGATGAACAGCGGCAGCGTGACCAGCAGCGCCAGCACATGCATGCCTTGCAGCATGACCAGGGCCTGGTTGCCCGATTTCAGGTACTCCACCCCGGCCAACACCGCATACGCCAGCAGAAACACCGCCGTGACTTGCAGCAAGGGCCGACGGCTGGCCGTGAAAATGCCTTGGGTCAACGCCAGAAAGGCGAAGGGACCCATCAGGATCTGGGTGATCGGCGCCAGGTGGCAACCCAGCAGCATGACGGCGAGCATGCAGCCCACCATGGGGGCACCCAGCAACCGGTCTTGCACCGACGCAGCGCTGTAGCTGGCCACCAGCATCAATCCCCCACACACCCCCAGCACCGCCAGTGCGATGGCGCCCCAGGTGACCAGGCTCATGAGCCCCAGGCCCCAGAACACCCCCAACGCCCCCACGTAGAGCGCCGCCATGCGGGCCAGCGCTTTGAGACGTTTGGCGTCCTTGGACATGGCTTTGCCGCCGGCCACGTCGCCCACCCGGCGACCCACCTGCATGGAGGAGAGCTGCTGAGAGGACTCACCGAAATCGGGGATGCCTTCCGAGGCGGGAAAAGTGTCCAACGCTTCGGCGTTGGTGTTTCGTCCAAAGATCATGGCTGCGCGCTTCATTCACTTGGGCAGCAAATCAGAGCATGACCCCTGTGCACACCTGTGGGCTGAAAAACCCCTCTCTCGACACAGAACCTCGACATGCAACGTCCCCCGCCAGCAGCTGCCCTCGTGTCTGAACCGAAAAGCAGCATCCCACAACGACCAACGATTGCGTATTGTAGGAGTCGGTTTTGCAACACGTCATTCAAACCGGGCATCAGCCACGGCACTTCCGTGCGGACCTCAGCGCCATGTCACCAAACCTTGACTCAGCGCAAGCCCACCCAGAAACACCAAAATACGATAAAACTGATATATTTGCTAAATGCAGAAATCACTTTCAACCTCAATCGCCCCGGCGGAACCCCTGTCCACGCGTCAGGTGGCGCACATGCTGGGGGTCACGGTGCGGACGGTGCAACTGATGGTGGACCGCGGCGACCTGCAAGCGTGGAAGACCCCTGGGGGGCACCGGCGGATCTCGCCCGATTCGGTCCAGGCGTGGATGTCCAGCACCTCCCCCCGGGCCCTGGCCCAACGGCGAGCGCACGACGCACAAAAGCGCGGCTGACCCCACACCCCGCCGGTGACTGCACCCATTTGTTGACCCGCATCAGTGCGCGCTTGCGCCCATCGGGTGTCTGATCGGACTCTGAGGCCGCACAACACCGGAGGCACCATGCGCAACAACCAGCCCGTCACGCAGCAGGAGCACGACTACCCTGCCCATGAAATGCTGGTCTCCAGCACAGACACCAAAGGCCACATCACCCACTGCAACCACGCGTTTGTCGAGGTCAGTGGCTACACCTACGACGAACTCATCGGCCAGCCGCACAACCTGATCCGCCACCCGGACATGCCCGCCGAAGCCTTCCGTGACCTGTGGCGCACCATCGGCAACGGCCACCCCTGGACCGGCCTGGTCAAGAACCGCCGCAAGAACGGCGACCACTACTGGGTGCAGGCCAACGTCACCCCCATCATGGACAACGGCAAACCCACGGGCTACCTGTCGGTGCGCACCAAACCCACGCGCCAGCAGGTCCAGGCGGCCGAAGCCTTGTACGCCCGCATCAACCAGGGGGAATCCGGGCTGGGCCTTCACCGGGGCCACATCCAGCGCAGCGGATGGGCGGGCGCGTGGGATCGGTGGCAGCACAGCTCCGCCGACCTCAGGTTGGGTCTGCTGCTGACGGTGGTGTTGCTGGTGGGCCATGTGCCCAGCCTGATCGGACACGGTCCCTGGGCGGGGGCCTTGGAGTGGGCACTTCAGCTGCTGGGGGCAGTGGCCGTCATGTTCTGGTTTCGCGCCAGCGTGTCCGGGCCTTTGCGCCACGCAGACCAACGCGCCCGCGACGTGGCCGCCTGCAACCTCACCCAAGGCATTCAGGTGGCCGGCCCCGAACCGCTGGCCAGCCTGATGCGCAGCCTGTCGCAAATCCAGGTCAACCTGCGCGCCGTCATCAGCGACGTGCGCACCGAGGTGGACGGCTTTTCACGCTCCGCCCACGACATCGCCAATGCCAGCCAGGACCTGAGCGAGCGCACCGAAACCCAGGCCAGCAGCCTGGAGGAAACGGCGGCGTCCATGGAAGAGATCACGGCCACGGTTCAGCAGACATCGGCCAACGCCCAGGCCATGGCCCACCAGACCCAGCGCAGCACCCAGGTGGCGGCCAGCGGCCAGCGCGCCATCCGCGACGTGGAGAACGCCATGACCGGCATCGAACGCTCTTCGTCCCGCATGAGCGAAATCATTGCCACCATTGAAGGCATTGCGTTCCAGACCAACATCCTGGCCCTCAACGCCGCCGTGGAAGCCGCCCGCGCCGGGGACCAAGGCCGTGGGTTTGCGGTGGTGGCCAGCGAAGTCCGGGGGCTGGCGCAACGCAGCGCCAGCGCGGCCAAGGAAATCAGGGAGCTCATCCAGACCTCGGTCCACCAAGTCAGCGATGGGGTGCGCCAAATGCAAGGGGCCAGCCACACCATCGACGACGTGGTGCACGAGGTGCAGGCCGTCTCGACCCTGGTGGAGGAAATCCAGCACGCGGCCCAGGAACAGTCGGAAGGGCTGTCCCAGATCAACAGCGCAGTGGATCAGCTGGACCATGTGACCCAACAAAACGCCGCCATGGTGGAGCAAACCAACGATGCTGCCCATGCCTTGAGCACGGGCAGCGAAAGCCTGCGCCGTTCGGTGGCAGTGTTCAAGCTGTGAGCCCGAATGTGCGGCCTCATACCCTCCACCTGTACCCATTTCGCAACAAAACCTCAATTCTGCCGAGAGATTCAAAAAAAATGAATGACCTTTAATTTAGATCAAGAAGAATGCGGCACTTCGATGTAGCCGCCCCTTCTTCAGAGCCAGAGCACGGCGCATCGGAGGTTTCAAACAACTGAGGGATGCATCGTTGCGCAACAACCAACCCGTGACTCAGCAGGAGTATGACTACCCTGCCCATGAAATGCTGGTGTCCAGCACGGACACCAAAGGCCACATCACCCACTGCAACCGGGCCTTCATTGAAACCAGCGGCTACACCCAGGCCGAACTCATCGGCCAGCCGCACAACCTGGTTCGCCACCCGGACATGCCCGCCGAGGCCTTCCGCGACCTGTGGCGCACCATCGGCAACGGCCACCCCTGGACTGGCCTGGTCAAGAACCGCCGCAAGAACGGCGACCACTACTGGGTGCAGGCCAACGTCACGCCCATCATCGAAAACGGCAAGCCCACGGGTTACCTGTCGGTGCGCACCAAGCCCACACGCCAGCAGGTCCAGGCGGCCGAGGCCTTGTACGCCCGCATGAACCAAGGCCAGTCAGGCATTGTGCTGCGCCGTGGGCAGGTGCAGCGGCACGGCCTGCCAGGGCTGCTGGACCGCTGGAACCTGCTCCGTGCCGACACCCGGATGGCACTGCTGCTGGTGCTGACCGCGCTGGTGAGCCAGTCCCATCGCCTGATGGCCGCGGGTCCGCTGGCCACCGCGGTGGAGCTGGGCGGTCTGGCGCTGGGGCTGATGGGGGTGATGGCCTGGTTCCGCGCCTCCGTGACCCTGCCGCTGCAGGAGGCCACCCAGGTGGCCCGCAACCTGGCGGCCTGCAACCTCACGCAAGGGGTGACCGTCAGTGGTGCCGAGCCGGTGGCCAGCCTGATGCGCAACCTGAGCCAGATCCAGGTGAACCTGCGCGCCGTCATCAGCGACGTGCGCACCGAGGTGGATGGTTTTTCGTTCGGAGCACACGAGATTGCCGCCGCCAGCCTGGACCTGAGCGAGCGCACCGAATCCCAGGCCAGCAGCCTGCAGGAAACCGCCGCGTCCATGGAACAGATGACGGCCACCGTGCACCACACCTCGGCCAACGCCACCACCATGGCCAACCAGACGCACCACAGCACCGAGGTGGCCGCCAGTGGGCAGCACGCCATCCATGAGGTGGAGGGCGCCATGAAGGCCATTGCCCAGTCGTCCAACCGCATGAGCGAAATCATCGAGGTCATCGAAGGCATTGCCTTCCAGACCAACATCCTGGCCCTCAACGCCGCCGTGGAAGCGGCGCGGGCGGGAGAACATGGGCGCGGGTTTGCGGTGGTGGCGGGAGAGGTGCGAGCCCTGGCGCAGCGCAGCGCGTCTGCAGCCGGGGAAATCCGCGACCTCATCCAGACCTCGGTGCAGCAGGTGGACGGCGGGGTGAAACAAATGCAGGGCGCCAGCCGCACCATCGATGACGTGGTGAAGGAGGTGCGCACCGTGGCCACGCTGGTTGATGAAATCCGCACCGCCGCCGCCGAACAGTCGGAAGGCCTGGCCCAGATCAACATGGCCATTGACCAGCTCGACCAGGTGACGCAGCAAAACGCCGCCATGGTGGAGCAGGCCACGGCCTCGGCTCAGAGCTTGAGCGAAGGCAGCGAATCGCTGCGTCAGTCGGTGTCGTTGTTCAAGCTCTGACCGCCCTCCCAGGCAGCCCACCCGTCGCACAGGCACGGGCACGGGTGCCCGCTGCACCTCACCCCGCGGCACCTCACTGGCGGGCGGTGCGGATGTGCGGGGGCACGGGCTGCGGGTGGCTGGTGCGCCAGGGGCTGATGTCCAGCCCACCCCGGCGGGTGTAGCGGGCGTACACCGTCAGTTTGGTGGGTTTGCAGCGGTTCCAGATGTCCACAAACATGCGTTCCACACACTGCTCGTGGAACTCGTTGTGGTTGCGAAAACTCACGATGTACTGCAACAGCCCGGCCTGGTCGATCTGCGGGCCGCTGTAGCTGATCTGCACGCTGCCCCAGTCGGGCTGGCCGGTCACCAGGCAGTTGCTTTTGAGCAGGTGGCTGGTGAGGGTTTCGGTCACCGGCTGCTCGTCAAACGCCGCGGTCAGCAGCTCGGGCGCGGGGGTGTAGCGGCTGCATTCCACGTCCAGCCGGTCCAGGCTCAGGCCGTCCAGCTCATGGATGGGTTGCTGGTCGAACTGCTCGGGCAGCAGCAGTTGCACCCCCACGCTGGCCATCACGGCAGGGGCGCCGCGCCAGGCGGCTTCGGTGAGGTCGGTGCGCAGGGTGTGGCGCACCGCGTCGGCGTCGGCAAACACGGTGTTGTTGAAGCTGTTGAGGTAGAGCTTGAAGCTCTTGCTCTCGATGATGTGGGGCGTTTCCGCCGGCACCGTGAACAGCGCAATGGCCACCTGCGGCTTGCCCTTGGGGTTGAGCCAACTCAGCTCGTAACCCATCCACAAATCAGCGCCCAGAAACGGCAGGCTGCCGTGGATGCCCACCTCTTCGCGCTTGGGTGCGCGGGGCAGCGGAAACAGCAGGCTGGGGTTGTAGCGGTCGGCGTAGGCACTGGTCTTGCCCAGCTGCGACTGTTCGGGGGTGGGGTGGTTCATGCGAGGCTCAGGCATTGGCCAGGTGCGGCAGGATCAGGTCCAGCCATTGGGGGATGAGGGCAGGCGGCCAGTCGTGCCCCATGCCGGCAATGGCATGGAAACGCGCCCCGGGAATGCGCGGGGCCGTGTCTTCACCACAGGCCATGGGCACCAGCGGATCGGCCGTGCCGTGGATGACCAGCGTGGGGCAGGTGATGCGGGGCAGCAGCGTGTGGCGATCGGTGTCGGCCACCACCGCCAGCGTCTGGCGCACCACACCTTGGGGGTGGTAGCTGCGCAGCACCCCGGCCAGCAGGCGCTCGCGCAGGTGGGCGGCGTCTTGCGGGTAAGCGGGGCTGCCAATCACGCGGAACAGGGCCAGGGTTTGGGCGACGATGTCTTGCGGGTCCAGGCTGGCGGGGCGTTGCAGCATGGCCTTGGACACGGCGGCGGTGGGGCCAGGCAGACCCGGTGCACCGCTGCTGCTCATCACGCTGGTCAGGCTGCGCACGCGCTGCGGCGCGGTGGCGGCCATGCGCTGGGAAATCATGCCGCCCATGCTCACGCCGATCAGGTGGGCGCGGTCCACGCCCAGTGCGTCGAGGATGCCCAGCGCATCCTGCGCCATGTCCTGCAGGGTGTAGGGGTGGGTGGGGGTGAAACCCAGCTTGTGCTTGACGAACTGCCAGGGCATGTTGGGCTGGCCCAGGTCGTCCAGGTGGGACGACAGGCCGATGTCCCGGTTGTCGTATCGCACCACCCGGTGGCCTGCGCGGCGCAAGGCGTCCACAAACGGCTCGGGCCAGGCCACCCATTGCATCCCCAGGCCCATGGTGAGCAGCACGGTGGACGCTTGCCCGGGCGCGGACGGCGTGGGCAGTGGCTCGTCCACCTGCACGTCGAACTGCAAGCCATTTGCTCTTATTTTCATAGCAGACAGTTCAACCAGAAAAAGCGCTGGATGCCATTTTTCCTTAAAGCCATCAGGCGAACTCGCGCTCGCGCATCCACTTGGTGGCCACCCACTTTTCGCCGGCAATGACCGGCGCGCCGCCATGCAAGGTCTGGCTGGAGGGGTGGGCGCGTTCGTAGCTGAAGAACACCGCATGGCCCTTCTGAGGACAGACCTCCAGGCCCGCGTCGGGGAAGGTGGTTCCGCCGCCCTGCTCGGGGTTGTTGAGGTACATGACCAGCGTGCCCACGCGCTGCCCACCCCGCTTGAGGATGGTGGGGGTGCCGGGGGCGGCGGGGTCGAAGTAGTCGTAGTGCGGCTTGTACTCCGCCCCCACCTTGTAGTTGAGCACCTGCACGCCCTCGCCGTTTTCCACCGGCCAGTGGGTCAGGCGGGCGATGCGGGCTTCGATGCGGGTGATCAGCTCGGACTCGCCCCGGCGAAAGAACATGCCGTTGCTGGTGCGGTCGGCGTTGACGGCTTCGCCCCCCGTGTTGTTTTCCACCGTGAGGGAACGGGCCATGCGGGGCCGCGCCAGGGCAATCAGGCCATCGCACTCTTCAGCGCTGAGGAAGTTGCCGAACACCACCACCCGGGGGCGGGCCACCGACAGCAGCACGTCCACCACGCGGTCACCCAGGTCGATCTGGCGGGGTGAGCCGCTGAGGTTGGGCTCCGGAACCCGCTTGTGGGCGCGTGCCATGTGCCGCCCGGCGTCGCTGGGGTGTGGGTCTGCGGCGGCCACCTGTGGCTGGGCGGGCACCTGGGCCACCGCGGCCTGAACCTCGTCCAGCGTCTGGGCCGCCAGCACGGCATCGACGTTCACGCCCTGCTGCTTCAGGTGGTTGGTGAGGGTGGTTTCCAGCGCCAGCAGGGCCACGCTCTCCTGCCAGCCCGCGTCGCGCATGGATTGCAGCACCGATTCGGGACTGCACCCCGCCTGCACTTGGTCAACGATCCACTGGCGCAACTCGGGGGTGATGGTCTGGGCCATGGCTGGGCTCCTGGGCAGGGTGAGGAATAGAAACGGAAACGGTCAGGTGCCGACGCGGTCGCGACGGAACACCAGGGTGTCGGGCGTGGAGAGTGCGGGCTGGTGGGCGTAGCCTTCCAGGTCAAAACCCAGCAGGTCCTCAGGGCGCTGCGCCCGGTGCTGCACGGCGTAACGCACCATCAGCCCCCGGGCCCGCTTGGCCATGAAGCTGATCACCTTGTACTGCCCGCCGCCGCGGTGTTCTTCGAACACACAGTTCACCACCCGGGGTTGCAGCACCTTGCGGTCCACCGACTTGAAGTACTCCTCGCTGGCCAGGTTGATGACCACTGGTGTGGCATCGGCGCGGGCGCGCTCGTTCAGGTACTGCGCAATGCGCTCGCCCCAGAACTGGTACAGGTTCTTGCCCCGCGCCGTCGCCAGCCGGGTGCCCATTTCCAGGCGGTAGGGCTGCATCAGGTCCAGCGGGCGCAGCACGCCGTACAGGCCACTGAGGATGCACAGGTGCGCCTGCGCCCAGGCCAGATCGGCCTCGGGCAGGGTCTTGGCGTCCAGCCCTTCGTACACGTCGCCATTGAAGGCGAGCACCGCCTGCTTGGCGTTGGCCGGGGTGAAGCGGGGTTGCCACGCCTGGTAGCGCCCCACGTTGAGACCGGCCAGCGCATCGCTCAGGCCCATGAGGCTGGCAATGTCCTGCGGGCTCTTTTGCCGCAGCACCTCGATCAGCTCGGCCGCCTGCGGCACGAACAGCGGCTGCGTGTGCGTGGCCGTGACGGGCGGGGTGTCGTAGTCCAGGGCCTTGGCGGGGGAGATCAGGAACAGCATGCGCGGATTTTGTCACGCACCTGCACACCGCCTTTCCGCCATCCACGGGGCTGCTTGAAATTTATATTGCACGCAATTGAATTGCGTATAATTCAGACCATGCCCACCGATGCCACCCCCGCCCTTCGCCTGGAACACCAGCTGTGTTTTGCCGCGTACTCGGCATCCCTGGCCATGACCAAGGCCTACAAGCCGGTGCTGGGTGAACTGGGCTTGACCTACCCCCAGTACCTGGTGCTGCTGGTGTTGTGGGAGCGTGACGACCTGCCCGTGTCCGAGCTGGGCGAACGCCTGTTCCTGGACAGCGGCACCCTCACCCCCCTGCTCAAGCGCATGGAAGCCGCGGGTTGGGTGCAGCGCCAGCGCAGCACCGAAGACGAGCGGCGGGTGCACATCGTCCTCACGCCCGAAGGGCATGCCCTGAAACAAAAAGCCGCCTGCATCCCGGGCCGCATGCTGAAAACCATTGCGTGCAGCGCCAGCGAACTGGTTCGCCTGACCCAGGACCTGCACGCCCTGCGCGACCGCCTGCTGGCAGCACAGGCCAGCCAACCATTTCAACCCACCCACCCAGGAGACGCTTCATGACCCTTGTGGCCAACATCCTCACCGCCTTGATGGCGGCCCTGCACCTGTACATCCTGGTGCTGGAAATGTTCTGGTGGGACACGCCCAAAGGCCACAAGGCCTTCGGCCTCGCGCCCGAATTCGCCAAGGCCACCAAGGTGCTGGCCGCCAACCAGGGCCTGTACAACGGGTTTCTGGCGGCGGGCCTGATCTGGGGCTTGGCCCTGGGCCCGGCGGGCACGGCCATCAAGCTGTTCTTCCTGGGCTGCATCGTGGTGGCCGGTGTGTACGGTGCCGCCACCTCCAGCAAAAAAATCCTGTTCATCCAAGGCATTCCCGGCCTCATCACCCTGGCCGCCGTGCTGCTGGCCTGAGCGTTTTCCACCCCCTGACCTTCCAAGGACTCACCATGCCCACCTCTCTCGACAAAGTGCTCTACACCGCCGTGGCCACCAGCACCGGAGGCCGCGACGGCCGCTCGGTGTCCAGCGACGGCCTGCTGGACGTCAAGCTGTCCCCCCCCAAGGAACTGGGCGGCCCCGGCGGTGCCACCAACCCCGAGCAGCTGTTTGCCGCCGGTTACTCCGCCTGCTTCATCGGCGCCATGAAACACGTGGCCGCCATGCAAAAGCTGCCGTTGCCCGCCGACACCGCCATCACCGCCTCGGTGGGCATCGGCCCCATCCCCCAGGGCTTTGGCATCAATGCCAAGCTGGTGGTCAGCGTGCCCGGCATGGACCGTGCTGTGGCCCAGAAGCTGGTGGACACCGCCCACCAGGTGTGTCCCTATTCCAACGCCACCCGTGGCAACATTGACGTGGTGATCGAACTCGCCTGATCGAGGCCCCCCATGCAAGCCCCAACCCCCAGCACCCAATGGACCGAAGTGGTCAGCCCTGACGAAGCCCAACGCTTCGCAGGTTACGCCCAGCGCTTTGCCGAGTTGCAGCAGCGCAAATCGGCCAAACAGGGTGAGGGGCGGGCCTTGCACCGCAAACAGGTGCTGGCCATCGAAGGCCTGCTCAGCGTGGCCGACAACCTGCCCGACTTTGCCCGCCACGGCCTGTTTGCCCAACCCAACACCTACCGCACGGTGGTGCGCCTGTCCAACGGCGGCATGGACCGCGCCCCCGACCGCAAGCCCGACATCCGGGGCTTTTCGCTGGCGGTGCACGGCGTGCACGGCGACAGCGCCCTGGGCCACGGCCCCACCAACGTGCAGTGTTTTGCGCTCATCAACCGCTCCAACTTCGGCTTTGCCACCAGCGTGGAGTTTGTGGACGTGGTCATGGCCGCCACCCAGGGGCCTGCGGCCCTGCTCAAGCACCTGATCCGCCACCACGGCTTTCTGGCGGGCACCGCCCGCATGCTGGGCCTCATCAAGAGCATGGGCCAGCCGTTTGCGGGTTTTGCGCACCAGGCGTTTTACAGCGCCGCCCCCATCGCCTGCGGCCCCTACGCCGTGCGGGTGCGGCTGCGCCCCACCGGCGACCACGGCGCCCCCGACACCGACGCCCAAAGCTGGGGCCTGGACATGGCCAAACGCCTGGCCACCCGCCCCTTGTACTACGCGCTGGACTTGCAGCCTTACCTGAACGACAAGCTCACGCCGATTGAGGACGCCAGCATCGAATGGCTGTCGCCCTACACCGAGGTGGCCACCCTGACCCTGCCGCGGCAGGTGGCCAGCCCCGACACCGAACTGGCCAAAACCGTCGAAGCCGCCGTGTTCGACCCCTGGGCCGCCCTGGCCGCCCACCGCCCCCTGGGCGAGGTGATGCGGGCCCGCAAGGTGGTGTATTTCCAGAGCCAGAAGGGGCGTGGGGCGGCCTGACCCGCCCGGCTGTCACCCCTGGCTGCGAGCCTCCAGGTAGGCACGGACGCGAGCATCTGCGCTGAGGGCCATGGCCCGCTCGTAAGCCTGACGGGCTTGGGCAGGACGATGAAGCCGCCGAAGCAGCTCCGCCTGGAGTGCCCAATACGGCTGGTGGCTGACCAACCGGGAGGACAGACCCGAGGCCTCCATGCGGGCCAGGGCCTTGGCGGCCCCCTCCTGGTCGGCCACAGCCGCCCAATGCGCCAGCGTGGCCCCCACCGAGGGGGCGACCACCGCCAGCCCCTCGTACAAGGCCAACAACTCGGGACTGCTTGACCGCCCCTGCAAACGAAGGTGCACATGGGTTTGCTGGATGGCCGCTTCCAGTTGGTAGCGGCCCAAAGTGCCCAGCGACGCGGCATGCCGCAGCACCCGATCCGCCTGCGTCAGCAGCGCCGTGTCCCACCGTTGCACATCCTGCTCATTCAGCGGCACAAAGCGGTCGCCCGACGCCCCCCACCGGGCAGGTGCCCGGGCGTGGATGCACAGCAGCAAGGCCCACAGCCCAGCCGCCTCGGCCTGGTGAGGCAAGGTGGCACTCACCATGGCCGCCAGCTCCAGGGCCTGGGTTTCCAGCGATGGTCCGGGCTCGTCGGTGGGCAGCGCATCCCACCCGCACGCAAAGGCTGCGTAAATGGCATCCAGCACCGGCGGCAGGCGCTCGGGCAATGCCGCCGCGGGCGGCACTTCAAACACCATGCCGCTGTCCCGAATCCTGGCCTTGGCGCGCACGAGCCGCTGGGCCAGCGCCGCCGGGCTGGTCAGGAACACCGCAGCCATCTGCGCCACATCCACCCCCAGCACCACCTGAAGCATCAAGGGCGTGCGCATGGAAGCGTCGATGGCGGGATGGGCGCACACAAACAGCAGCTTGATCCGCTCGTCCACAAACGACGCCTGTCCCATCCCCGGGTCCGATGGGGTGGGGGCCAAGGTCAGCAGCGTGGCTTCGGCCTCGGTGCACACCTGGTCGTGGCGTTGCGCATCCAGAACCTGCCGCCGCGCCACCGTCAACAGCCACGCCTCGGGGTTGTCCGGCAGCGACGCATCGGTCCAGGTTTGCAACGCCTTGAGCACGGCACCGCTCAACGCATCTTCCGCGGCGGCCACGTCGCGCGTGCGCACAGCCAGCAACGCCACCAGGCGGCGTGACGACCGCCTGACGGTGGCCTCGACCACCCGGGCCACAGGGCCGAGGATGCGGGCATCCGAGCGCGGGACGCTCATTCGGTGGGCAGGTTCGGGCGCACTTCCACCACCACGTCGGGGCGCGCCGGAAAGCGGGAGGCCCATTGCAAGGCCGCATCCAGGTCTGGCACGTTGATGATGAAGTAGCCCCCCAACTGCTCTTTGGTGGCCACGAACGGCCCATCCTCCACCGTCAGGGTGTGGCCCTGGCGTTTGAGGATGGTGGCGGTTTCGGGGGGTTGAAGACCCGCGCCACCCACCCACACCCCTGCGTCTTTGAGGGCCTGGAGGTAGTGCAAGGTGCCCGACCAGTAGTCCGCCTGCCGCTGTGGGTCGGTGCGGGCGGAAAAGCCGTCTTCGGTTTCGTGAATGAGCAACGTGTATTGCATGTGCAACTCCTGTCAGGGCTGAAAAGAAGGGCAGCACCACACCGCGCGGCACCGTCCACCCCCATGACGTCTCAGCCGGCCGCCCATCGACATCCGGGGTCGATCAGGCGTTGACCACCACGTCGGCATAGTGATCCAGCATGCCGGGCCAGCCGTTGGGCGACCCCAATGTGTCGCGCATGAGCTGGGCATCGGCACCGTAGGCCTCCAGACCGCGGTGCTCCAAGGTCACCTGGGTGGTCTGAGCGTCCAACGCCTTGAATTGGACCTCGACTTCGGTCATCAGCGTGGGGGCAAAAGCCCAGCGGCTGGTGAGTTGCCACGCCAGCACCACCCGCTCGGGCGGCGCCCAGGTCAACACCCGCCCCCAGTCGCATTCCACGCCGTCGGTGCCACGCTCGAACCAGCGGCCACCCGCCCGCGGCTCCACCACCACATGGGCACAGGGTGCCTGCCCTATTTTGTGGGTGGCCATGGGCCACCAGGTCTCCATGCGGGCGGTGAACACGTCAAACGCCTTGGCCTGCGGGGCTTTGACGGTGAGGGTTTTGCGAACCACAACAGGCTCTGCGAAGGATCGGTTCATGGGGGTCTTTCAGGGCTGGGGTTTGGCGGCCGCCTCGGCTGCTGACTGGAAGCGGGCCAGGCCCACATCCCAGAGGCTGCCCAGGAAGTCTCGCATCGACGCGACGGTGTCGCTGTTGGGGCGGTAGACGTTGCGGGTTCCCACGGCGTCGAACGTCACCAGCCCCACGTCGGACAGCACCTTGAGGTGCTGCGACACCGCCGGGCGGCTGACGGGCAGCTGCAACGCCAGCTCGGCCACCGACAACGGGGTGCGCGAGAGCCGATGGAAGACCTCCAGCCGGGTGGGGTCGCCCAACGCGGCAAAGCGGCGGGCCTGCAGGGAGGGGGAAACATCGACCATGGGTTAGCAATCAATTACCGTAAGCGAATGATTACCAAAAGGCCCCCATCCGTCAAGCCCAGGTGCCGTTCAGGCACTTCTCGGACACCTCAGGGCCGGACCATGCGCCCTGAAAAAACAAAACAAAATGGCATCAAGCGCTTTATATGAAAGCGCAAACAGCTACAAAATAAATAGCACCCCATCCCCATCCCCATCCCCATCCCCATCCCCATCCCCATCCCCATCCCCACCCGCACCGCTGGGGGCGCGCCCCTCAGGGCGCAGCCAGCACCGTCCGGGGCAACCAACCCAGGGTGTGGGCGTGCAGGCTTTGCACGTAAAGCCGGTCGGGGGTTTCGGTGATGGCCGTGGTTTCGGGGTAATTGCCCGCCGGGTCTTGCAGGTCGGCCACCACCTGCCCTTGCTCGTTGAACGCCACCACATGCCCGTAAGCCTTGGGAATGGGCCACCACGCCCGGGGCAGGCGCAGCGTCAGCTCGCGCAGCCAGGGCTTGGTGGCCATGCCGTCGATCACCGGGTTGCGGGGCTTGGCAAAGCCCATCCAGATGCGCCCGTCCAGGCCGCGCATCAGGTTGTCGGGGTAGCCTGGCAGGTTGTCCAGCAGCACCTGGGCACCGCCGCTGGGGCCCTGGCTGAGGTCCAGCCCGCGGGCCGATGCCGGGATGGCCCACACCCGGTAGCGCCCGGTCTCGGCCACGTACAGCGTGGACTCGTCCGCCGACAGCGCCACGCCATTGGCAAACGACAGGCCGCGGGCCACCACCTCGGTGCGCCCGGTGGCGGGGTCGTGCACCAGCACCCGTCCGGTGGCCGATTGCTCCAGGATGTCGAGCACGCTGGCCTCGAAGGTGCCACCCCATTCGCGGGGCGCAAACCGGGCCGAGGCGTCTGAAAAGTAGAAACGCTCCGGCTGTTGCGCCTGCCGGGTGACCACCACCGAGTTGGCGTACCGGATGGGGTCGCCGTCCACCGCGTCCACCAGCAGCGTCACGCCACCTTGGGGGGAAACACGCAGCAGACCGCGCAGGGCGTCGGCGGCAATCAGCTGGCCCTGGCGGTCCAGGTCGAAGCCCAGCACCCGGCCCTGGGTGTCAGCCACCACCCGGCGCTGCTGTCCGTCGGCCGACAGCCACAGCAGCTTGCCGCTGGCCACCGTGGTGTACACCCCGCCTTCGGGGGCGGCCACCACGTGCTCAGGCCCCACCTCGTCGCCCAGCGACAGGTGCTGCAGCCCCTGCAACCGGGTGTTGGCGGCGTGCGCCCCCTGGTAGCCCGGGGCCACGGGTGCGGTCCAGGCCACGGCCTGGATGCGCACGGGCCAGGTCAGCAGGTAGGCCGCCGTCACCCCCACAGCCGTCAACACGGCCAAACTTGCACGAAGCCACATGGTGTTTCTCCCTTTCTGTCGATGCGGCTGCCCAACGGGGGCACGCCAGCGGACGATTGTGCCGCCCCGTAAAATCAACGGCTCTTTTGTGTGCCTCCGAGGCTGCCCCCCTTCTCCCGCCGACCACCCGCTGCTGGCGGGGCGCAAGGTGCGGTGGCCCCAGCTTGACCCCATCACCATGTCCGACACCGTTGCCCAGCCGGGCTTGAACAGCCTGTCCAAATCGTTTGAACCTGCCGCCCTCGAAGCCCATTGGGGCCCCGAATGGGAACGCCGCGGCTACGGCGTCGCGGGCTTTCGCGGCACGGGCCAGGCCAATGCCGACGCCGCTGCGGCGGGCCGCAACTTCTGCATCCAGCTGCCCCCGCCCAACGTGACCGGCACGCTGCACATGGGCCATGCGTTCAACCAGACCATCATGGACAGCCTGACCCGCTACCACCGCATGGCCGGGTTCAACACCGCCTGGATTCCCGGCACCGACCACGCGGGCATTGCCACCCAGATCGTGGTGGAACGCCAGCTGCAAGGCCAGGGCAAGAGCCGCCACGACATGGGCCCCACCCCCGCCGAAGCCCGCAAGAACTTCGTCTCCAAGGTGTGGGAGTGGAAAGAGCAGAGCGGCAACACCATCACCACCCAGATGCGCCGCATGGGCGACAGCGTGGACTGGAGCCGCGAGTACTTCACCATGGACGACAAGCTCAGCGCCGTGGTGACCGACACCTTCGTGAAGCTGTACGAGCAGGGCCTGATCTACCGCGGCAAGCGCCTGGTCAACTGGGACCCGGTGCTGAAAAGCGCGGTGTCCGACCTGGAAGTGGAAAGCACCGAGGCCGAGGGCAAGCTGTGGCACATCCGCTACCCGCTGGCCGATGGGTCCGACACCGTGGTGGTGGCCACCACCCGCCCCGAAACCATGCTGGGCGACACCGCCGTGATGGTGCACCCCGAGGACGAGCGCTACCGCCACATGGTGGGCCAGCAGGTGCGCCTGCCGCTCACCGGCCGCCTGATCCCGGTGATTGCCGACGCCCATGTGGACAAGGAATTCGGCACCGGCGTGGTGAAGGTCACCCCGGCGCACGACTTCAACGACTACCAGGTGGGCCTGCGGCACAACCTGCCCATGATCACCATCTTCACGCTGGACGCCAAGGTCAACGACCAGGCGCCCGCGGCCTACCAGGGGCAGGACCGCTTCGACGCCCGCAAGGCCGTGCTGGCCGACCTGGAAGCCCAGGGCCTGCTGGTGGAGATCAAGCCCCACAAGCTCATGCTGCCCATCTGCGCCCGCACCGGCCAGGTGGTGGAGCCCATGCTGACCGACCAGTGGTTTGTGGCCATGAACAAGGTGGGCGCAGGCGACGCCACCGGCAAGAGCATTGCGCAAAAAGCCATCGACGCCGTGCAGAGCGGCCAGGTGAGTTTTGTGCCCGAGAACTGGGTCAACACCTACAACCAGTGGATGAACAACATCCAGGACTGGTGCATCAGCCGCCAGCTGTGGTGGGGCCACCAGATCCCCGCCTGGTACGGCAGCAATGGTGAAGTTTTTGTAGCAACCAGCGCAGAAGCAGCAAGCGACAAGGCCCAAAAAGCCGGATACACCGGCCCGCTGACCCGCGACGAAGACGTGCTGGACACCTGGTACTCCAGCGCCCTGGTGCCCTTCTCCAGCCTGAGAACCGAGGCCCCCACGCTTGGCGCTGATGCGCCTGCGCTGCCCCCCGAGGGGGCGCAACCCGCCTTGGGGCGGCCCGGCGGCGGGTTGGACGCCGGTTCAGCACTGTCTGATCTCGACCTGTACCTGCCCAGCAGCGTGCTGGTGACGGGCTACGACATCATCTTCTTCTGGGTGGCCCGGATGATCATGATGACCACCCACTTCACCGGCAAGGTGCCGTTCAAACACGTCTACATCCACGGCCTGGTGCGCGACGCCCAGGGCCAGAAGATGAGCAAGTCCGAAGGCAACGTGCTCGACCCCGTGGACCTGATCGACGGCATTGCCTTGGGCCCGCTGCTGGACAAGCGCACCACCGGCCTGCGCAAGCCCGAAACCGCGCCCAAGGTGCGCAAGCAGACCGAAAAGGAATTCCCCGACGGCATCCCCGCCTATGGCGCCGATGCCCTGCGCTTCACGTTTGCCGCCCTGGCCAGCCTGGGCCGCAGCATCAACTTCGACAGCAAGCGCTGCGAGGGCTACCGCAACTTCTGCAACAAGCTGTGGAACGCCACCCGCTTCGTGCTGATGAACTGCGAAGGCCAGGACTGCGGATTGAGCGACCACGCTACCGACGCCTGCGTGCCCGGCGGCGGCTACCTGGCGTTCAGCCAGCCCGACCGCTGGATCGTCTCCGCCCTGCAGCGCGTGGAGGCCGAAGTGGCCAAGGGCTTTGCCGAATACCGGCTGGACAACGTGGCCAACGCCATCTACGACTTTGTGTGGAACGAGTTCTGCGACTGGTACCTGGAAATTGCCAAGGTGCAGATCCAGACCGGCAACGCCGAAACCCAGCGCGGCACCCGCCGCACGCTGATCCGCACGCTGGAAACCATCCTGCGCCTGGCCCACCCCATCATCCCCTTCATCACCGAAGAGCTGTGGCAGAAGGTGGCCCCCGTGGCCGGACGCGCAGGCGACTCGGTCAGCGTGGCCGCCTACCCCGTCAGCCAGCCCGAGCGCATCGACACCGCCGCCGAGGCCCATGTGGCCAAGCTGAAGTCGGTGGTGGACGCCTGCCGCAACCTGCGCGGCGAAATGAACGTGTCCCCCGCCACCCGCCTGCCGCTGTTCGTGGTGGGTGACACCGCCTTCATGACCGCCACCGCCCCGGTGCTGCAGGCCCTGGCCAAGCTGAGCGAGGTGAAGGTGTTTGCCGACGAGGCCGCCTGGGCCGCCGCCGCGCAGTCCGCGCCCGTGGCCGTGGTCGGCGAGGCACGCCTGTGCCTGTTCATGGAAGTGGACGTGGCCGCCGAAAAGGCCCGCCTGGCCAAGGAAGCCACGCGCCTGGAAACCGAGATCGGCAAGGCCAATGGCAAGCTGGGCAACGAGGCCTTTGTGGCCAAGGCCCCGCCCGCCGTGATCGAGCAAGAGAAGAAACGGGTGGCCGACTTCACGGCCATGCTGGCCAAGGTGAAAGACCAGCTGACCCGCCTGGGCGCCTGACGCTCGCGCCCCGCTGGCCGCTGAGGGAGTGGTCAGCGGCAGTCGTCAGCGGAGGTCAGCGGCGGCGCAACACCGTGATGTGTTCGCCGTTGACGGTTTCCTGGTGCAGCATTTCATTGCCCGTCTGGCGGGCAAAGGCTTGAAAGTCCCGCACCGAGCCTGCATCGGTGGCCACGATCTTCAAGGTCTGGCCACTCTCCAGCTCGGCCAACGCTTTTTTGGCCCGCAGGATGGGCAGCGGGCAGTTCAGTCCCCGGGCGTCGAGTTCTTTGTCGGCGTTCATGTGTGTCCTCGTTGTGGGCAGCGATTGTAGGAGGGGCGGCTCAGGTCGGGATGTCCATGAACGACGGCTCCAACCCCTGGCTGCGCAGCCATTGGGCCAGCGCCAAGCCCGTCCCGGCACGCCAGCAGCGGATGTCCTGGGGGGCAAACAGCTTGTACTCGGCCAGCTCGGGCGACAGCCGCACCTCGCCATGGCAGCGGGCGTGGTAGGTGATGATGACCTGGTTCATGCGCAGGAATTCGTGCACACCGATGAGTTGCAGGGCATCCACGGTCAGCCCGGTTTCCTCGTTCACCTCACGGGCAATGCCTTCTTCGGGGGTTTCACCCGCCTCCATGAAGCCGGTGATGAGTGCGAACATGCGGTGCGTCCACGCGGCATTGCGCGCCAGCAGCACCCGGCCATCGGGCAACTGGACAATGGCCGCCAGCACTGGCGTGGGGTTGTTCCAGTGGGTCCACCCGCAGGCCGGGCAGCGCAAACGGGACTTCAGGCCACCGTCTTCCAGCGCCTCCACCGTGGCCAGGCCCGTGGCGCACTGTGGACAGTAACGGTAGGCGGGCGAGGTCATGCGGGGAACACGCCGGTGGACAGGTAGCGGTCACCCCGGTCGCACACGATGAAGACGATGGTGGCGTCCTGCACCGTGCGGGCCAGGTTCAAGGCCACCTGACAGGCCCCGGCGGCGGAAATGCCCGCAAAAATGCCCTCTTCCCGCGCCAGACGGCGGCACATGTCCTCGGCATCGGATTGACTCACCAGGGCCAGCTCGTCCACCCCGCTGGGGTCGTAAATCTTGGGCAGGTATTCCTGCGGCCACTTGCGAATGCCCGGGATGCGCGAGCCTTCGCTGGGCTGTGCGCCAATGACACGCACCGCTGCGTTTTGCTGCTTCAAGAAACGGGACACGCCGGTGATGGTGCCCGTGGTGCCCATGGCGCTCACGAAGTGGGTCACCCGCCCATGGGTCTGCTGCCAGATTTCGGGGCCGGTGGTCTCGAAATGCACCCGCGGGTTGTCGGCGTTGGCAAACTGGTCCAGCACCCGGCCCTTGCCCTGGGCCACCATCTGGTCGGCCAGGTCACGGGCGTATTCCATGCCACCGCTCTTGGGGGTGAGGATGAGTTCAGCCCCAAACGCCTTCATGGTCTGGGCGCGCTCGATGCTCAGGTCCTCCGGCATGATGAGGATCATGCGGTAGCCCTTGATGGCCGCGGCCATGGCCAGCGCAATGCCGGTGTTGCCCGAGGTGGCTTCGATGAGGGTGTCACCCGGGCGAATCTCGCCCCGCTCCTCGGCCCGACGGATCATGGACAGCGCAGGCCGGTCCTTGACCGAGCCCGCCGGGTTGTTGCCCTCCAGCTTGCCCAGGATGACGTTGCGGTTGGCCGCACACACCTCGGCACCGATGCGGCGCAGGGCCACCAGGGGGGTGTGGCCAATCACATCTTCGATGGTGGGGTACACGGGATGGGCAGGAGAGGTCATGTGAACGTGGCTTGGTTTTCAAACGGTGCCAAACACTGTGCCATAATCCAGGGCTTCCCCGCTGCCGGAGTGGCGAAATTGGTAGACGCAGCAGATTCAAAATCTGCCGGTGCTAAACACCGTGTCGGTTCGAGTCCGACCCCCGGCACCACTGACAAGGCCCGCATGGTTTTCGCCATCCGGGCTTTTTTGTTGTTTGTCCAGGTGACCGTCCATGCACACCCACAACCTGACCGAATGGCAGCACGCCCACACCTTTGACACCGGCAACGCCGCCGCCGAAAAAGGCACGCGGCTGGTGATGTGGATCACCCTGCTCACCATGGGGGTGGAAATCGCTGCGGGGTGGTACTACAACTCCATGGCCTTGCTGGCCGACGGCTGGCACATGAGCAGCCACGCCGTGGCCATTGGCCTGAGCACCTACGCCTACGCTGCCGCCCGCCAACACGCCCAGGACACGCGGTTTGCATTCGGCACCTGGAAAATCGAAGTGCTGGGCGGCTTTGCCAGCGCCATCGTGCTGTTGGGGGTGGCCGCGCTGATGGTGTTCGGCTCGGTCGAACGCCTGCTCCAACCCCAGGCCATCCATTACCCCGAGGCCCTGGCCGTGGGGGTGCTGGGACTGGTGGTCAACCTGGTCTGCGCCGCCATCCTGGGGCAGGCCCACCACCACGGCCACGGGCATGACCATGGACACGGGCATGGGCATCACCCTGAACACGGGCACCCGCACGACCACCACCACGACCTCAACCTGAAATCCGCTTACCTGCACGTCATCGCCGATGCGGCCACCTCCGTTGCCGCTTTGGCGGCGCTTCTGGGCGGCTGGTGGCTGGGCTGGTCGTGGCTTGACCCGCTGATGGGCCTGGTGGGCGCGGTGCTGGTGGCCGTGTGGGCGAAGGGCCTGCTGACCGATACCGGCAAGGTGCTGCTGGACCGCGAAATGGACCACCCGGTGGTGGACGAAATCCGCGAGGTCATTGCCGAACAAGGTTCAGCCGGTGACACCGTGATCGCCGACCTGCACGTGTGGCGGGTGGGCAAGGCCACCTACGCCTGCGCCCTGAGCCTGGTCACCCACGATGCGGCGCTGACCCCGAGGCAGGTGCGCGACTGGCTGTCGGTGCACGAGGAAATCGTCCACACGACCATTGAAATTCACCAGTGCACCACCGGGGCGCACACCCACTGAGTCGCCTTCGGCTCAGCGCCGACTCTGCAAACCCTCCGCCGGGGTGGCATACCGCAACACCAGGCCCAATTCGGTCTTCATGCGGGTGTTGTCCAGCCGCCGCGACTCGCTCATGAAACTCAGCAGCGACACCGGCAGGACGGCCTGGGCCTCGGACCGGGACACCCGGGGCGGGCGGGGCAGGCCGTAGAGGTCGGCGGCCAGGTCGAAGTAGTCGCCCATCTTCAGTTCGCTGTCGTCACAGACGTTGATGGCGCGCCAGCGCCCTCCTCGCCACAGCGCCAGTTGGCAGGCACGGGCCAGGTCGTCGGCATGGATGTGGTTGGTGTACACGTCGTCGGGGGCCTGCAGCACCGGTGTGCCGCGCAGCAGGCGCTCGCGGGGGGTGCCGCCTTCGCGGTCGGGGGCGTAGATGCCCGGAATGCGCAGCACCACCGCGGGCACGCCCGTTTGCCGGGACCAGGCACGCACGGTGCGCTCGGCGTGCACCCGCCGCTGCCCCCGCGGCGTGTGGGGCTGGAGCGGGCGATGCTCGTGCACCCACTCGCCGCCACAGTCGCCGTACACACCGCTGGTGGAGCCGTACACCAACACTGCAGGACGCTGACGGCGAACCAAGGCCCGGGTCAGAGCCTGGGTGCGCGGGTCGGTCTGCCAGACCCGGCGAACCTCGGTGGGCGGCGGGGCCAGGTGCAGCACCCGGGTGGCCACGCCCGCCAGGCGGGCCAGCGTGTCAGGCCGGTCCAGGTTGCCCACCAGCGGTTGGCACCCGGCCTGCCGCAACGCGGGGGCCCGCTCGGGCGACGAGGTGAGCGCCATCAGCCGCACCTTGCCGCGCAGGGCACGCGCCACGCGCAGCCCCACGTCACCACACCCCACCACCAGCACCCGCTCACGCCGAAAGCGTGCGGGCAGCGCACCCATGCCTGCCATGTTGTTGATGTCCTGACTTGCGAGACAATTTCCGTTTTTCAGCTTGCGTGCCAGTATGACATTCACCATCAGTGTCCAACCCAGCGGCCGACAGTTCCAGGCCACCCCCGACGAAACCCTGCTGACCGCCGCCATCCGACAGGGCGTGGGCCTGCCCTACGGCTGCAAGGACGGTGCCTGCGGTTCGTGCAAATGCAAAAAGATCAGCGGCACGGTGACCCACGCCACCTTCCAGGCCAAGGCACTCACCCCCGAGGAAGAAGCCGCCGGCCTGGTGCTGACCTGCCGCGCCACCGCCCAGACCGACGTGGTGCTGGAGTCGCGCCAGGTGACCGAGGAAGGGGCCTTCCCCGTCAAGAAAATGCCCGTGCGCGTCAGCACCCTGGAGCGCCTGTCGCCCGACGTGATGAAGCTGCGCCTGCAACTGCCCGCCGCCGAGCCCTTCCAGTACCACGCGGGCCAGTACATCGACTTCCTGCTGCGCGACGGCGACCGCCGCAGCTACTCCATGGCCAATGCCCCGCACAACCAGGGCTCGCCCGCGCACCTCGAGCTGCACCTGCGCCACATGCCCGGTGGCAAGTTCACCGACGTGGTGTTCAGCACCCTGAAGGAAAAGGACATCCAGCGCATTGAAGGCCCCTACGGCAGCTTCTACCTGCGCGAAGACAGCGCCCTGCCCCTGGTGTTCCTCGCCTCGGGCACGGGCTTTGCCCCCATCAAGGCGCTGATCGAACGGCTGCAGCACCTGGGCAGCACCCGCCCCGTCACCGTGTACTGGGGCGGACGCCGCCCCGCCGACCTCTACATGGACGCGTGGATGCGCGAACAGGCCTCCGCCATGCCACACCTGAGCTACGTGCCCGTGGTGTCCGACGCCCTGCCCGAAGACGGCTGGACCGGCCGCACCGGCTTCGTCCACCACGCGGTCATGCATGACTGGCCTGACCTCAGCGGCCATCAGGTGTACGCTTGCGGAGCCCCGGTGGTGGTGAATTCGGCCCGTGCCGACTTCGTGGCGCAATGCCGCCTGCCGGAAGAGTCCTTCTTTGCCGACTCGTTCACCTCGGCCGCCGACACAGGAGCCCCCCGATGAAACGCCGCACTGCCCAGCACGGGCTCTTGAGCCTGTTGGCCCTGTCCAGCCTGGCGCTGTCCACCGCTTTCTCCCCCGCCACAGCCCAAACCCAAGGCAAGGTGATCCGCTTCATCGTGCCTTACGGGGCGGGTGGTCCGCTGGACATCACCTCGCGCATCCTGGCCGACAAGGTCAAGGACAGCCTGGGCACGGTCATCATCGAGAACAAGCCCGGTGCGGGCGGCAACATCGGGGCCGACCTGGTGGCCAAGGCCGCCCCGGACGGCCACACCGTGGGCCTGGCCGCCGTGGCCACCCACGCCATCAACCCCTGGCTGTTCGGCAAGATGCCCTACGACGCGGGCAAGGACTTCACCCCCATCACCCAGCTGGTGCGAGTGCCCAACGTGCTGGTGATGAACACCGACACCGCGCAACGCCTGCACATCCGCACGCTGGCCGACCTGGTGGCCTACGCCAAGGCCAACCCCGCCAAGCTGAACTACGGCTCGGGCGGCAACGGCAGCGCGGGGCACCTGGCCGGGGAGTTGTTCAAGAAGCAAGCCGACATCTTTGCCCTGCACATCCCCTACAACGGCGGCAACCCGGCCCAACTGGCGCTGCTGAGCGGACAGGTGGATTTCAACTTCGACAACCTGGCCACCGCCGCGGCCAACATCAAGTCGGGCAAGCTCAAGGCGCTGGCCGTGACCACCCTGCAACGCAGCCCCGCCCTGCCCGACGTGCCCAGCGTGGCCGAAACCTACCCCGGCTTTGCCGTGGACACCTGGTGGGGCCTGGTGGCCCCCGCGGGCACCCCCAAGGACGTGGTGGCCAAGCTCCACAAGGCCTACACCGACGCCCTCAACCAGCCCGACGTGAAGGCCCGGTTTGCCACCCTCATGGCCGAACCCGTGCCCAGCACGCCCGAGCAGTTCGGCGACTTCATGGTCAAGGAACGCGCCAAGTACGAGCCGGTGGTGAAAAGCAGCGGGGCGCGGGTGGATTGAACGGAAGGCCTCAGCCTTTTTCCGCCAGCAGGATCTTGAGGTCTGCCGCCAGCGCCGCAGCGCCGCTGCCGTAGCGGTGGTACACGCGCAAGCGGCCTTTGGGGTCGTAGACGTAGCTGCCGGCCGAGTGGTCCATGGTGTAGCTGGTGGGTGTCTTGCCGTCCACCTTCTTGTAATAGACCTTGAAGTCCGCCGCCAGTGCTTTGAGGGTGGCCGGGTCGGCCAGCAGGGCCAGGAAGCTGGGGTCGAAGCTGGCCATGTAGGCCTTCATCAGCTCGGGCGTGTCGCGCTCGGGGTCCACGCTCACAAACAGGCCTTGCAGGCGCTCGCCGTCGGGGCCCAGCAGGCGCTTGGCCTCGGCCAGTTCGGTCAGCGAGGTGGGGCACACGTCCGGGCACTGGGTGTAACCGAAGAACACCACCACGGCCATGCCCGCAAAGTCCGCCAGCGTGCGCACCTGGCCGTTTTGGTCGGGCAGCTGAAAGCCCTTGGCGTAGTCGGCCCCGGTGAGGTCGATGCCCGCAAAGGTGGGCTTGGCGTCAGAGCAAGCAGAAAATAGGGCTCCACCGCTTGTCAATACTGAAGTTTTAGCTATCAATTCGATGAATCGGCGGCGTTCCATGGCAGGCTTTCAAAGGGGCGTTCAACCCAGCAGGTAGTGGTCCAGCAACAAGGCGGCAAACAGCACCGACAGGTGGATGAGCGAAAAGCGGAAGGTCTTGCGGGCCAGGGCATCGGAATAGTCGCGCCACAGCCGCCAGGCATAGACACAAAACCCCACCGACAGCCCCAGCGCCACCACCAGGTACAGCCAGCCGCTCATGCCGTAGACGAAGGGCATGAGGCAAGCCGCCAGCAAAATGAAGGTGTACAGCAGGATTTGCAGCCGGGTGAATTCCGACCCGTGCGTGACCGGCAGCATGGGCAGGCCGGACTTGCGATAGTCTTCCACCCGGTACAGCGCCAGCGCCCAGAAGTGCGGCGGCGTCCACAGGAAAATGATGAGGAACAGGATGGCCGCCTCCGGCCCCACATCACCCGTCATGGCGGCCCAGCCCAGCACCGGGGGCATGGCCCCCGAGGCCCCGCCGATGACGATGTTCTGCGGCGTCAGCGGCTTGAGCACCACGGTGTAGATGACGGCATACCCCACGAAGGTGGCAAAGGTCAACCACATGGTGAGCGGGTTGACTGCCAGGTACAGCAACGCCGAGCCCGCAGCGCACAGCGCGGCGGAGAAGCCCAGGGTCTGGGTGTTGGTCAGCTCGCCCTTGGCGGTGGGCCGCCAGGCGGTGCGTTTCATCTTGGCGTCGATGCCTTGTTCCACCACGCAGTTGAAGGCCGCGGCGGCCCCGGCCACCAGCCAGATGCCCAGGCAGGCCAGCGCCCCTTGCGCCACCTGCCCCCAGCTGGGCAGGCCCGGCACGGCCAGCACCATGCCGATGAGGGCGCAGAACACGATGAGCTGCACCACCCGCGGTTTGGTCAGCGCATAAAACTGTCGCCAGGTGGAGCCCATGGGCGCAGACACCGGAGCGGAAGACGGGGGAGACGCAGAACTCATGCGCGCGCACCTTGAGAAACAGAACCATCCACAGAATCACAGGCCGTGCGGCCCACCCCGGTCAACACCAGGATGAGCGCCGCCGCCCCGCCGGTGTGCGCCACCGCACCCAGCAAAGGCCAGCCCAACAGCACGTTGGACAAACCGGTGAGCAACTGCCACGCGGCCAGCACCGCCAGCCAACGGGCCGTGCGCTGCTGCCCCGGCACACCCCACAACGACCACGCCAAGCCCAACACCCCGGTCAGCACCGCATAGGCGGCCAGGCGGTGGGTGTAGTGGATGGCGGTCAGGGCGTTGAATGGCAAGGCCTCGCCAGCGCCGGTCTGGCCCAGGGCACGCCACAACTCAAAGCCGTGGAGAAAGGACATGTCAGGCCACCACTGGCCTTGGCAAGTGGGAAAGTCGGAGCACGCCATCACCGCGTAGTTGGTGCTGACCCAGCCGCCCAGCGCCACTTGCAGCCACACCAGCGCAAACACGCCACGCCACAGCCACGCCACCCTGGCGGGCAGCCCTTGCCCCCCCGATGTCGGTGCGTGGGCGGCATACCCCAGCGCCTGCCGACGCAGCAGCCACAGCAGCACCAAACCACCCAGCAGGTGCAGGGTGACGATGGCGGGAAACAGCTTCATGGTCACGGTCAGGGCACCGAACGCGCCTTGCAGGCACACCCAGACCAGGGTGGCTGTGGGCCACCAGGGCGACAGCTGGACTTGGCGACGGGCCCACCAGGTCCAGCCCGCCAGGATGAGGATCAAGGCCCCCACGCCGCTGGCCAGGTAGCGGTGCACCATTTCCACCCAGGCCTTGCCCGCCGTCACCGGGCCGGTGGGCATGGCGGCCTGCGCCTGCTCGATGTGGGCCGACGCGCCCACCGGGCTGGCGTGGCCGTAGCAGCCCGGCCAGTCGGGGCAGCCCAGGCCGGAATCCGTCAGCCGGGTGAAGGCTCCGAACAGCACCAGGTCGAAGGTGAGGAACAGGGTGACCACCGTCAGCGTGTGCAAACGCCCGGCCGTGTGCTGGCCACGGCTTTTCCACAGCACCCAGGCCAGCGGCGGCACGGCCACCAGTGCGCCCAGCACCAGCAACTGGCCCAGCGGGCTGAGGTTGTAGAGGTCCGTGGGGGTCATGAAGGACGCCCAGGCTGGTCCCACGAGCTGGAGGCCCGCAACAGCCGCTCCAGGTCGCGCCGCGCTTTGGCCGGGTCCACCTCGGCGGGGAAACGCATCATCCAATTGCCCAAGGGGTCGACCAGGTAGAGGTGGTCGGCCAGCGCGTGGCCGGGGGCAGGCTCCAGCCACTGGGCCAGGGCCGCTTCATCCAGCTGCACCACCTGGGCGGTGGCCAATGCGGCCTTCAGCGCCGGGGTCGGCTCGGTGCTGCCGGTGCGCAGCCACACCCAGTCGAGCCGGTCCTTGTCCTTGCCCAGGCTTTCACGCAACTGGCGGCTGAGGTAGAGGTTCTTTTCACAACGGGTGTCGCAGGCGCTGTCGGCCACCGTCACCAGCAGCCACTGGTGGCGCAGGCTTTGCAGGACCACGGGCTGACCGCCCAGGCCCACCCCTTGGAGTTCGGGCAGGGGGCGCTGGGGTTGGATCAACTCGCCGTAATTGCGCCGACCTTCAGGGCGAATGACGTAGTAGGTGAAGTACGAGGCAATGACCGGAGAGGCCGCCACCAGAAACAGCAACAGCAGCTTGATGCGCGACGAGCGGGTGCGCGCCACCTCGTCCAGCGTCTGGGCGTCCAGGCTGGGCAGGCTGTGCACCGTGAGGCCCAGTGGCTGGTCGCGGGAAGCGGCCTGGGAATCAGCGGGCGCGGCGGCGGGGGAGGATGATTTGGAACCAGACATACAACACAACAATCAGGGTGGACAGGCCAAACCATTGCAAGGCATAGCCGTGGTGCTTGTGCACGTCCGGGAAGGTGATGGGCCAAGACCGGGTGAGGCCGTCGGGGTCTGCGCCGTCGGCCCCGCCGGATTCGGGTGACTGCATGAGTGACAGGGGCAGCACCTGGGCCTTGAGCTCGGCGCTCAGCCGGGGCAGGTCCAGATTCTGCCGGATGCGCCCGGCCTGCTCGGCCCCCAGCTCGTACATCCGGGACGGGGGTGGGGCCAGCCGCCCCAGCACCGTCACCCGCCCCGTGGGCGTGGGCAGCTCGGGCACCCGCGTGCGGTCGGTGGCATCGCGCGGCAGCCAGCCCCGCTGAATGGGCAATACACGCCCATCGGGCTCCAAGCGGAACGGCGTGACCACGATGAAACCCGCACGCCCGTCCAGCGGGCGGTTGTCGAGGTACACGGTGGCCTCGGGCACCCACTGGCCTTGCACCGACACCTGGCGATGGTGAATGCTGGCCCAGGCGGCGGCGTCCGCCCCGGCGGCATGCGAGGCCAACTCGGCCTGCCATTGCGGGGGCGACAGCGGCGGCAGGGCCTGACGGGCCACGATGTCGGCCTGGATCTGCTCCTTCTGCGCGGCGCGTGACAACTGCCAGCGGCCCAGCGATGCGGTCACGGCCACGCCGACCACGGCGGCGGCCACGACCAGAAGGCGTCGCAAGCGTTCACGCTGCATGTTCATGACCCGATAATCCCGCACATGACGTATCTGGTGATTGTGGCCTTTGTCGCCATCCTGGGCAGCCTGGCTGCGGCGCTGCTGTTCATGCTGAGGCGGCCCAACGCCACCCAGGATGCCGCGGACCCTGAAGGGGTGGCGGAGGCGAGTGCCGAGCGCAGCCGACGCATGGCGCGGGCACTGGCCTTTCGAGTGGGGTTTTCCATTCTGCTGTTCGCCTTGATCCTGTTCAGCCACTGGATGGGGTGGATCCACCCCACCGGCATCCCCGCCGGGCAGTGAGCAAACCGCCACAAAAAAAGCGCCACACGGCGCTTTTTTTGTGGCCCGGCCCGCGGCGCACACCCAGGTGCGCGGGGCCAGGGGATGGGTCACATCCAATAGACCAGCACGTACAGGCCCAGCCACACCACGTCCACAAAGTGCCAGTACCAGGCAGCCCCTTCAAAACCGAAGTGGCGCTGGGGCGTGAAGTGGCCTTTTTGCAGGCGCAGGGTCACGAACAGCAGCATCAGCATGCCGACAAACACGTGGAAACCGTGAAAACCGGTCAGCATGTAGAAGGTGGAACCGTAGATGCCCGAGGACAGCTTGAGGTTCATCTCGCTCCAGGCATGGGCGTATTCGTAGCCTTGCACACACAGGAAGGTCACGCCCAGCAGCACGGTCAACCACATGAAGGCGATGGTCTTGCTGCGGTTGCCCGCTTGCAGCGCATGGTGGGCAATGGTCAGCGTCACGCCCGAGGTGAGCAGCAGCGCGGTGTTGATGGTGGGCAGCCAGAACGGCGTCATGGTCTGGAAGGGCTCCACAATGCCCGCGGGCGAGGCGGTGCCGCCACCAACGGTGGGCCACACGGCCTGGAAGTTGGGCCAGATCAACGCATTGTCGATGCTGCCCAACTGCGGCACGGCATGCACACGCGCCCACCACAGGGCGGTGAAAAACGCGCCAAAAAACATCACTTCCGAGAAGATGAACCAGCTCATGCTCCAGCGGTAGGACAGGTCGATCTTGTGCCCGTACTGGCCACCTTCGCTCTCGGACACGGCGTCACGGAACCACTGGAAGAGCACCACCGCCCACCAGGTCAAACCAAAAGCCAGCGAGTAGGCACCCCACTGGTGGCCATTGATCCACTGACCGGCCCCCAGGATGAAGAAGAACAGTCCGAAGGCGGCCATCACCGGGTGGCGGGACGGGCCGGGCACAAAGTAGTACGGCGTGGCGCCATGTGTTGCTGCTGACATGCTGACTCCTGTTGTTTTTCAGAATTTCAATGTGTTGAGGGGCTGCTCAGGTCTTGACCACCCAATTGACCAGCAGGATGAGTCCGCCCACGAACATCACCGCCAGCACCACGCCCATGGCCATGAGGTGCAGGGGGTTGAGGCGCTGGACGTCCTTCTCGTAATCGCTGCGCCGCCTCACCCCCAGAAAGGCCCACAACACGGCCTTGAAGGTGTCGAACAGCGCGGGCTTGCGCTCCAGGGGAGGGGTGCTCACACCGCCCCCTTGTCAACGGCGGCGCCGCTGGAGGGGCTCACCAAAGCGTTGGTGGACGGTGCCTGCGGAACCTTGCCGCCCACTTCAAAGAAGGTGTACGACAAGGTGATGGTCTTGACGTCCTTGGGCAGTTTGGGGTCGATGACAAACGCCACAGGCCATTCCTTCTTTTCGCCGGGGGCCAGCGTGTACTGGTTGAAGCAGAAACACTCCAGCTTGTTGAAGTGCGCCTGCGCCTGCTGCGGCGCATAGCTGGGGATGGCCTGGGCGGCCATGGTGCGGTTTTGCACGTTCTGGAACTCGTACATCACCGTGGTGAGTTCACCAGGGTGGACTTGCAACGAACGCACCGCGGGCTTGAACTGCCAGGGCCCGCGGGCATTGGCATCGAATTCAACCGTGATGGTGCGCGAGGCGTCCACCTGGCTGTTGGTCGGCTGGCTGGCTTTCTGACCCGGAATCTCACGCTCGGCCAAGGCCAATACGTTGATACCGGTGGCCTCGCAAATGGCCTTGTAGATGGGCACCAGCGCATAGCCAAACCCGAACATGCCCACGGTGATCACCGTCAGCTTGCCCAGCATGCGCCAGTTGTCGAGCTTCAATGCCACTGTGCCGTCCGTTCACTTGCCCAGGAACACGAACTTGGCCATGAAGCCCAGGAAAAACACCAGGGCCACCGAAGCCAGGATGAGGCCCAGCTTGAGGTTGTTGCGCTTTTGTTCTTCAGGCGTCATGGCGGTCAGGCTCGCAAAGGTCCGGTCACTCAAGCCACGATGCGGGTGGCGGACTCATCCAGCTTGGGCGGGGTTTCAAAGGTGTGGAAGGGGGCCGGGGACGGCACTTCCCATTCCAGACCCTCGGCACCTTCCCAGGGTTTTTGAACGGCCTTTTCACCCTTGCCACGCATGGCGGGCAGCACCACGGCCAGGAAGAAGTACACCTGGGCAAAACCGAACGCGAAGCCACCGATGGAGGCAATGGCGTTGAAGTCGGCAAACTGCATGGGGTAGTCGGCGTAACGACGGGGCATGCCGGCCAGACCCAGGAAGTGCATGGGGAAGAAGGTGATGTTGAAGGAAATCATCGACCACCAGAAGTGGATCTTGCCGCGGGTTTCGCTGTACATCACGCCGGTCCACTTGGGCAGCCAGTAGTAGGCACCCGAGAACATGGCAAACAGCGAGCCGGCCACCAGCACGTAGTGGAAGTGGGCCACCACGTAGTAGGTGTCCTGGAAGTTGATGTCGATGGGGGCCATGGACAGCATGAGGCCGGTGAACCCGCCCATGGTGAACACGAAGATGAAGCCCACCGCCCACATCATGGGGGTCTCGAAGGTCATGGAGCCCTTCCACATGGTGGCGATCCAGTTGAAGATCTTCACGCCCGTGGGCACGGCAATCAGCATGGTGCTGTACATGAAGAACAGCTGGCCGGTCACCGGCATGCCGGTGGTGAACATGTGGTGGGCCCACACCACAAAGCTCAGGATGGCGATGGAGCCGGTGGCATACACCATGGAGGCGTAGCCGAACAGCTTCTTGCGGGCAAACGCTGGCACCACCTGGCTCACGATGCCGAAGGCCGGCAGGATCATGATGTACACCTCGGGGTGACCGAAGAACCAGAAGATGTGCTGGTACATCACCGGGTCACCACCCCCGGCGGGGTTGAAGAAGCTGGTGCCCAGGTGGCGGTCGGTCAGCGTCATGGTGATGGCACCGGCCAGCACGGGCATCACAGCGATCAGCAGGTAGGCGGTGATCAGCCAGGTCCAGCAGAACATGGGCATCTTCATCAGCGTCATGCCGGGTGCGCGCATGTTCAGGATGGTGACGATGATGTTGATCGACCCCATGATGGACGATGCGCCCAGGATGTGCATGGCAAAAATGCCAGCGTCCATGGAGGGGCCCATTTGCAGGGTGAGCGGTGCATACAGCGTCCAACCGGCAGCGGGTGCACCGCCGGGCATGAAGAACGACGACACCAGCATGATGGCCGCCGGAATCATCAGCCAGAAGCTGAAGTTGTTCATGCGGGCAAAGGCCATGTCGGACGCGCCGATTTGCAGCGGAATCATCCAGTTCGCAAAGCCCACAAACGCCGGCATGATGGCCCCGAACACCATGATCAGACCGTGCATGGTGGTGAGCTGGTTGAACAGCTCAGGGTTGACCACTTGCAACCCGGGCTGGAACAGCTCGGCGCGGATCAGCAGGGCCAGCACGCCCCCCACCATCAGCATGGCAAAGCTGAACAGCATGTACAGCGTGCCAATGTCCTTGTGGTTGGTGGCGAACACCCAGCGCCGCCATCCGGTGGGCGCGTGGTGGTCGTCGTGCCCGTGGGCGTGATCGCCGTGATGACCGAGTACAGCACTCATGTTGGATCCTTGGTAACTCTCAAAAACGGTGAATCAGGCGAACGATCACTTGCGGGCAGCCACCACTTCGGCGGGCTGCACGATCTGGTCGGTCTTGTTGGACCAGCTGTTCTTGGTGTAGGTGATCACGGCGGCAATTTCGGTGTCGGACAGCTGCTTCCAGGCAGGCATGGCACCGTTGTTCTGGCCATTGAGCAACACCGCAATCTGCTTGGCCTTGTCGGCATTCAGCACCACAGGGGAGCCATCCAGCGGCTTGATGGGGCCAGCGCCCTTGCCGTTGGGTTGGTGGCAAGCAGCGCAGTTGGCGGCGTACACGGCCTCACCACGCTTGACGAGGTCGGGCAGGGCCCAGACCTTGGCCGGATCATCGGCGGCAGCGGCCATGGCCTTCTTCTTGTCGGCCACCCAGGCGGAATACTCTTCAGCCGTGACCACCTTGACGTGGATGGGCATGTAGGCGTGTTCCTTGCCACACAGCTCAACGCACTGCCCGTAGAAGTCGCCGGTCTTTTCGGCGCGGAACCAGGTGTCGCGCACGAACCCGGGAATGGCATCCTGTTTCACGCCGAAGGCGGGAATCATCCACGAGTGAATCACATCGTTGGCCGTGGTGATCATGCGGATCTTCTTGCCCACCGGCACCACCAGCGGGTTGTCCACCTTCAGCAGGTAGTTGTCGGTGGGGGCGGGCTTGCCACTGTCGGACATGACGCGGTGGCTGTTGTCCAGCGTGGAGATGAAGCCAATGCCCTCCCCTTCACCCTTGAGGTAGTCGTACCCCCACTTCCACTGCATGCCGGTGGTCTTGATGGTGATGTCGGCGTTGGTGGTGTCCTTCTGGGCCACCAGCACCTTGGTGGCGGGCAGCGCCATGCCGATGACGATGAGCAGGGGCACGATGGTCCAGCCCAGCTCCACCCAAATGGGCTCGGCCAGTTCCTGCGCCTTGTGGCCCACGGACTTGCGGTGCTTGATGATGGAATAGAACATCACCCCGAACACCGCCACAAAGATCACCGAACAAATGATCAGCATGAACCAGTGCAACCAGTGCTGCTCTTCGGCAATGCGCGTGGCTGGCGGCGCAAAGTTGAGCTGATTGACCGCGGGGCCACCGGGCAAATCGTTCACCACCGCGGCATGAGCGGCCATGGACATCCAGACCCCGGCAGCCAGGGCTGCATGGGCCAACCGGCCGCCGACTGCCCGCAGAACGGGGGGCGCAGACAAACTCATCTGTTGGGATTTGCTCACTTTTTGTCGCCTCAAAACATAAGCATTGATTTATATCAATGCGAATTACACCAAACTTTTGCAGCTCTTCTGGTGGGGGAAAACCCTTCAGCAGGCAAGGTTGCACCACCCCCACCAAGCCCAGAAACCGCTCGCAATCCCCAATGACAAGATCCACCCAGAGGCCTACAACCTGGAGAATTCAAAGCCCTTCGCAGAAGGGCATCAGCCCGAGTGCCGCCAGCCAAAACGCGTTGGCACTGTCATTGATTTATGTCAATTGTAACGACCCGTTCAGCACCAAAATGAGCTGACCTTGCGATAGGTCAAGCCATTGGATGCGACACCGCGGCTCAGGCGTCGCGCGGATCCGACGGTTTGCGCGTGCTGCCCAGCATCTGGCGCATGTCTTGCAGGGAAACCGCCGTCTGTGCCGCCACCTTGGGGCGGGGTTCGGGGCGGTGGGCGTGGCCGTAAATCACTTCAAACGTCAGTTGCAGCCGACCGTCGGCATCGCGGGGCATGTCCCGCTCCAGGGTGTCCAGCAGGTGCTGGCGCCATGCCCGCCCCCGCGTGATGCGCTGGCGCCGGGCACTGAGGTTGCGCCCCCACCCCCGCAAATCGGCCAGCAGGCGCTCGGCGCTGGAGTAGGTGAGCACCATGCGCTCCACGTCCATCACCGGCTCGGCAAACCCGGTGGCCACCAGCATGTCGCCCCAGTCGTGCATGTCGGTGAAGGCATGGCAAGCCTCCCCCCAGCCCTGCTGGCGGTACACGTCGGACAGCTCGCGCAGGCTGTCCGGCCCCAGGCAGGAGAACATCAGCCAGCCGTGCGTTTGCAAACGCGCCCACCAGGCGGCCATCATGGCCTGGGGCTGGGCGGTGCCGTGCAGCAGCATGTTGGCCCACAGCAGGTCCACCCGGGTGTCCACCCCCGCCACCTGGGGACCCCGGCGGGTCAGCCGTTTCCACCAACCGGCCACACCAGAATCATCAACTTTTGTAGCATCAAACGCTTTCAATGAAAGTGCAGAAGGCAAAAAAACATCGGAATTCTCATAGTGCCTGGCCACCGCATGGCAGGCCGCCCACCCGCCCAGGGCCGGGTGCCAATCCATCCACGCGGCGGGCACCTGGCGAATCCACCCCAGGCGCTCGACCATGCGCCGCCCCACCTCCTCGTGCAACCAGGGGCTGACCGCGGGGTGTTGCGCCATCCAGCGCTGGGCGGCCACCGGGTCCATGGAGGGCACAGCAGCGTCGTGAGACAGGGGTGAAACAGGGAGCATGGGAGGGGGCAGCAGGCAGGGTGGCGGGCAGTATAGGATGGGGTTCCCGCGCCTGCTGAAGCCCCACATCGGCCATGGACACCCCGGTTGACACCCCCCACACCACAGCCCCCACGGGCTGGGGGCGGCTGTGGGCCTCGCGTTGCGCCGTCTGTGGCACCTGGCCCGCGGGACCCACGGGCGATGCGTTGTGCGGCCCCTGCGAGGCCCTGTTTGCCGCCCCACAAACACGTTGCCCCCGTTGCGCCCTGCCCTTGTCCGCAAACGCACCGTGCCCCGCATGCACCCGCCAGCCCCTGGCGCTGGATGCCTGCGCCGCAGCCGTGGACTATGCCCACCCGTGGGCGCACCTGATCCAGCGCTTCAAGCACCACCACGAACCCGCCTGGGCCACGGTGTTTGCCCGCGTGATGGCGGCGCAGCCGGTCATCCGCCAAACGCTGCGGGAAGGCGCGCTGTGGCTGCCCATCCCCATGACGTGCCAACACCTGGGCGAGCGTGGCTACCACCACGCCTGGGTGTTGACCCAAGCCCTGCAACGCCACTTGGCGCGGGCGGGTCACCCGGTGCAGGGCCGCGCGCGGCCCGAGCTGCTGCTCAAACTGACCGACACCCCGGCCCAACACCGTTTGAGCCGACACGAGCGGCTGCACAACCTGCGTCACGCCTTCGGCATTCCGCCTGAAGCGGAGCCCACCCTGCGCGGGCAGCGCGTGGTGCTGGTGGACGATGTGATGACCACCGGGGCCACGCTGCACCAGACGGCACGGTGCCTGCGGGCCGCGGGTGTGGCACACGTTGCCGCGGTGGTGCTGGCACGCACCCCGCCACCAGAGGCCAACGATTGACGCTTGCGGCATCATCGGGCCCCTGCTCCGGTCCCGCACACCCGCTGCCCGCCATGTTTCACATCGTCCTCGTCCACCCCGAAATCCCGCCCAACACCGGCAACGTCATCCGCCTGTGCGCCAACACCGGCTGCCGCCTGCACCTGATCGAGCCCCTGGGTTTTTCGATGGAAGACAAACAGATGCGCCGCGCCGGGCTGGACTACCACGAGTACGCCGAGGTGCGCCGCCATGCCGACTGGGCCACCTTCCTGGCCACCGAGCGCCCCGACCCCGCACGCCTGTTCGCCATGACCACCCGGGCCACACAGTGGGTGCACCACACCGCATTTGCGCCGGGCGACTGGCTGGTGTTCGGCTCGGAAACCAGCGGCCTGCCCACCGACATTCGCGCCGCCATCCCCCAGGGGCAGTGGCTCAAGCTGCCCATGTGCGCCGGGCAGCGCAGCCTCAACCTGTCCAACGCGGTGGCGGTGACCACCTTCGAGGCGTGGCGGCAATGTGGGTTTGGCGGGGCCACCGCCCCGGATGCCATGCCTCAGGCGTAAAGGCGCACCAGCGATTCGGCCACACACACCGGGCGCTCGGCCCCTTCGCGCTCGATGCTGACCGTCCACGTCAGCTGGCAGGCCCCGTCGGCCAGCCGATCGAAAGCCGCCAAACTCAACCGCGCCCGCAGGCGGCTGTCCACCGGCACCGGGGCCATGAAGCGCACCTTGTTCAAGCCGTAGTTGACCCCCATGCGCACCCCGCGAATGTCCAACCCCGCCTCCAGAAAACGCGGCAACAGCGACAGCGTCAGAAACCCGTGGGCAATGGGCGTGCCAAACGGCCCTTGCGCCGCCCGCACCGGGTCCACGTGGATCCACTGGTGGTCCCCCGTGGCCTGCGCAAACAGGTCAATGGCCTTCTGGTCCACCGTCACCCAGTCGGTCACCGTCACCTCGGTGCCCACCAGGGGTTCCAGGTCGGTCAGCTGCTCGAACACCTTCATGCCTTGTCCTCTCGGTTCAACCACTCACAAATGCCTTGCCATTGCTCCAGGTCACGCGCCACCCGCCCCGGGGCCACATCGAACAGGGTGAGCCCGGCCGCGGCCAGGTGCACGTAGTTCTGGGTGTCGCGCAGGTACCCCAGCACCGGCAGGCCCAGGCTCTCCACAAACTCGCGCAAGCGCTCGGCGGCAATGGTGCGGGGCTGCACCCGCATGCCCACAATGCCCACATCCAACTCCCCCAGCTTGCGCTTGTCGGCCAGCGTGTCCAGAAAGTCTTTGGTGGCGTCCATGTCAAACACACTGGCCTGCAGGGGCACCAGCAGCTTGGTGGCCATGCGCATCACGTCGTTGAGCCGCCAGCCATGCAACCCGGCGGGGGTGTCGAGCACCACATGGGTGGTGCCTTTGGGCGGCTTGACGATGAGGTCGGGCGACACCTCCCAGGTGCTGATGGGCCGCGCCGTCTCGGGCCGCAAGCCCAGCCACAGGCGGGACGACTGCTGCCGGTCGGTGTCACCCAGCATGACGGCATGCCCCTGGCTGGCCATGTAACCCGCCATCTGGGTGGCCAGGGTGGACTTGCCCACCCCGCCTTTGGGATTGGCGACAACAACTACGGGCATGGCTCACCTCCAGGGACTGTGTTTGTGGTGAAACCATGATAGTGCCGCACCCCGGGTCAGGGCGCTGTCACCCAGGTGGTGCCGCAGACCCGGTTGCACACCACGCGGTTAAGCTTTGCATCTGCCCGGGTTCCCACGGAACCGCCTTTTCCGATTGCCGACTGGCCGCACCGCGGCCCACCCACCATGTTCAATCCCAGCCAGGAAGATGTGCGCCGCTTCTTTTGCGACGTGTACCGCAAGCAACGCAGCGGCGAACCCATGGAAGCCATTGAAGTGCTCAGCGGCCAGTGGATGGACGAGCACCCCGAATACCACGCCGACTTTGCCGACCTCGACGCCGCACTGCGGCGACTGCAGGACCCCACCGACACCGGGCGCACCAACCCGTTTCTGCACCTGAGCATGCACCTGAGCATCAGCGAGCAATGCTCCATCGACCAGCCCCCCGGCGTGCGCCAGGCGGTGGAGCTGCTGGCGGCGCGGCTGGACTCGCTGCATGAGGCCCACCACGTGGCCATGGACTGCCTGGGCCGCATGGTGTGGGAAAGCCAGCGCAGTGGCCGCCCGCCCGATGGACTGGCCTACCTGGACGAACTGCGCCGCCAGGCCACCCGGGACTGACCCACGGCACCCTCAGGGGCGCAGGTACACAAACCCCTCTTTGGCTTGCAGCCGGGCCGTTTCGGCCACACCCGAAGGCACGATCTTGGCCTCCATCACCAGCCGGTTGGGATCGATCTTGCGGGCCTGCAAGGTGTTGTTGCACACCCGGAACTCCACCCCCTTGGACGCCAGATCGCCAATGGCACCGGCAAAGGGTTGCTCCATCTGGTTGGTGGCCCCTTCCAGCAGGAAGTCGATGCCCAGGCCATGCGTCACCACCACGATCTTGACGGTGGGGTCCGCCGCCAGATGGTTGCGGATGTTGGCCATGGCGCGGGACGCTTGCGGAATGCCCTCGCTCATGTGGTAGACCACCTTCACGGGGTCACTGCCTGCGGCCACAGACCACAAGGGCAAGGACAACAACGCGCCGGCCAACACCAGCTTCAACGATTCACGGCGAGACGACATGAACAACTCCAACGATACGGACGGGGGTAAAAGAGACGAGGCCGTCGCATCATGGCCTTGCCATGAATCAAGGCCCACCAGACGCCCCCAAAACCCCACTGGGTTCGAGGTCACCGCCGGGTGTCGGGGTCGGTTGCGGTGCGGGGGGCCACCTGGGCAGGGGGTGCGGCGTCCGGGGAGGCGTCGGCACTGACCTGGCGTGCCCGCGGGTGCGCCGCGTCATACGCCTTGGCCAGGTGCTGGAAGTCCAGCCGCGTGTACACCTGCGTGGTGGCAATGTGTGCGTGGCCCAGCAACTCCTGCACCGCCCGCAAGTCACCGCTGGACTGCAACAGGTGGCTGGCGAACGAGTGGCGCAGCATGTGCGGGTGCACCGGCGTGACCAGCCCGGCCTGGGCCGACCGCTGGCGCAGCGCCTGCCGGGCTTGCTGCGGTGACAGCCGGGTGCCCCGGCGGTTGATGAACAGGGCTCGGTCCCCATCGGCATGCCGTTCTGACCCCGCCACCAGCGCAGCAGCGGGTGCCCACTGGTCACGCACGGCCAGCCAGTCGGCCAAGGCGCGCAGCGCCGCCCGCCCCACCGGCACCGTGCGCCGTTTGGAGCCCTTGCCCAGCACATGCACCTCCGCCGCCTGGGCATCCACCCAGCCCACCGCGGGGGGGGCACCGGTCACGTCCAGGCCCAACAGTTCACCCAGGCGCAGGCCCGAGCCGTACAGCAGTTCCACCATGCAGCGGTCCCGGGCGTGCTCCACAGGGTCGTCCACGGGGGTGTCGCCCAATGACTCGGCCAGGCGCACCGCGTCGTCCACCCCCAGGGCCTTGGGCAGCGGCTTGGCGGCTTTGGGGGCGCGGACATCGGCCACGGGGTTGAGGGCCACCAGGCCCTGCCGACCCAGCCAGTGGTAAAAGCCCCGCCAGCCCGAGAGGATGAGGGCAATGCCGCGCGGGCTGCGCCCGCCCGCGTGCATCTGGGCCACCCAGCGGCGCACATGGTGGGTTTGCACCTCGGTCAGGCCCACACCGGCCTGGCGGGCCGACTGGCCCAGCTTGTCCAGGTCCAGCGTGTAAAGGGCTTGGGTGCGTTCGGCCAGCCGCTTTTCCACCCGCACATGGGTCAGGTAGCGGGCCACCAGCTCGGCGTCCTGGGCGCTCCAGGGAGACGGGGGCTGGCCGTCGGCGGTCATGGCAAGGACCGGGAGGGCGCGGTCAGCGCAGACGCTTCAGCGCCGCACTGGCCAGCTCGCCAATGCGTTCCAGGAAGTCGGTGCCCATGTCGCTGGTGAAACGGTGCACATCGTCCGACGCCAGCACCAGCATGCCAAAGGCGGGCGCACCCGGCTCTTCGCGCAGCGCAATCAGGGTGAGGGAACGGGCCTCAGTGGGGCGGGGCAGCCATTCCACGGCCTCCACCCCGGGGTTGGAGCCGCAGTAGGGCGCCACCAGGGAACTGGCAAAGGCCACCACGTCTTCGCTGCACCCCGTGGCAAAGGGTTGGTTCTGCCAGGCGGGGGCCACGCCCCACACCCGGATGGCGGCCTGGGGCACGGCAAAACACAGCTCCAAGTCGCGCACGATGACGCCTGGCAGGTGCAGCGGGTCGGCGGTTTTCAGCAGGCCAAAGGTCCAGCCTTGCAGCTTGTCGCCAATGCCCATGTTCTCGTGCCCATGGCGGATCAGCTCGGCCGCCTTGTGCTCCAGGGCGCGGATCTTGTCGCGCAGCATTTCGGCCTGGCGCTCTTGCAGGCTGACGGCTCGGCCACCGTGGGGGCTGGCCAGTTGCACCGTGGCCAGCACCTCGGCATGGCGCTCGAAGAAATCGGGCGTTTGCAGCAGGTAGTTGGCGATGTCGTCTTCGGTGATGGGCGACAGGGTCTGGGTGTCGGGAGGGGTCATGTCAGGTCGGGAAGGTCGATGTCGCCGGTGAACACCGTGGTGGCCGGGCCGGTCATGCGCACCGAGCGGTCGAGCGCGGGGGTGCAGGTCCAGTCAATGGTGAGGCGTCCGCCATGGGTGTCCACGTCCACCGGGCCGTCGAGCAGGCCCAGGCGCACACCGGCCACCACCGCGGCGCAGGCCCCGGTGCCACAGGCCAGGGTTTCGCCCGCGCCGCGCTCGTACACACGCAGGCGGATGTGCTGGCGCGACACCACCTGCATGAACCCGGCGTTGACGTGGTTGGGGAAGGCCGCATGCTGCTGCACCAGCGGTCCGATGGCGGCCACGGGGTAGGCCTCCACATCGTCCACCACCGCCACCGCGTGGGGGTTGCCCATGGACAGAACTGCTACATCCAATGTAGCTAAACCACTTACATGATCAAGCGGCAGAGCCCATTTTTGCCACTCATTTTGAGGCTCGGGGGTCAAGCCCACCGGGTTGAAGGGCACGCGGGCCAGGTCGAAGATGGGCGGCCCCATGTCCACGGTGACGCGGCCATCGG
This sequence comes from Hydrogenophaga soli, assembly GCF_054777695.1. Lineage (NCBI taxonomy): Bacteria > Pseudomonadati > Pseudomonadota > Betaproteobacteria > Burkholderiales > Comamonadaceae > Hydrogenophaga > Hydrogenophaga soli. Next base: position 389,868 of record NZ_BAAHAK010000003.1, read on the forward strand.
CGTTCATGCGCAGCTCGATGACGCCGTGTTTGACCTGCACCCGCACCACGTCCTTGGTGGTCAGCCCCTGTTCGCGCACAAACCGCACAAAACAGCGCGCCCCGTTGCCACAGTGCTCCACCTCGCCGCCGTCGGCGTTGTGGATGACGTAGGCAAAGTCCACCCCAGGCTGGGTGGACGGGCGCACGGTCAGGATTTGGTCGGCCCCCACGCCAAAGTGGCGATCGGCCAGAAAACGGTACTGCGCCGCCGTGAGCCCGTGGCTCTGGCGGGTTTCATCGAGCACGACAAAGTCATTGCCGGCCCCTTGCATTTTGGTGAACGAGAGACGCATGGAAAAACCCCGGTCAGGCCAGGCTGGAAGCAATGGAGCGGTGGTGGCACAGGCGGTCACGCCCACCCGCCTTGGCCTCGTAGAGGGCTTGGTCGGCCTGGGTCAGCAGCACCGAGGCGTCGTCAAGCTGGGTGGGGTACAGGGCGGTGGCGCCCACGCTCACCGTCACCACGTCGCCATGGGGGCGGGCCGCGTGCGGCAAGCCCAGTTGGCGCACCTGGTTGACCACGTCGCGCCCAACGTCCAGCACCCCTTCCATGGGGGTGCCGGGCAGCAGGATGGCAAATTCCTCTCCGCCGTAGCGGGCCAGGCGGTCACGCGGGCGGCGGATGACCCGCTGCAACAGCGCCGCCACCTCGCGCAGGCACTGGTCGCCCGCGGGGTGGCCGTAATGGTCGTTGTAGAGCTTGAAGTGGTCGATGTCCAGCATCAGCAGCCCCAGAGGGCCCTGCGCCCGGATGGCGGCACGCACTTCCGATTCCAGCGATTCGGTGAACGCCCGCCGGTTGCCAATGCCCGTGAGGGGGTCGATGCGGGCCATCAGGTGCATCTGGTCCACCCGGGTGCGCAGCAACGACTCGCGGCGCACCGTGGGGGTGACGTCAGTCGCCTGAATGAGGGTATAGCCCTCACCCTGGGCCGTGCGCCGCCCCATGGGCACGATGTGCACCGTCTGGCTGAGGACGGCGGGCGGGTGACCCACCAGATGAGGCATGTACAGTGGCAGCGGGGGCGAATGCAGGCTGTGCGACAGCATGGCGGGAAAGCCCGTGGTCTGCGCCAGCGACAGCCGCTTGAAGAAGTTGGGGGTGGCCTCACACACGTCCACCAGCCGCCGCTGGAGCATGTCGTTGGCCTGGTAACCACTGCGCTGGAGGAACCAGTCGTTCACGAACACCACCCGGTCGGCACCATCAAGCACGATGATGCCCACCTGAAGCTGCGCCAGCACCCAGGGTGCCCACACCGGGGGCGCACCAGGGGGCGCGGACCGCTCGGCCTCGCAAGACATGGCAAGGGTTTGGGTCATACGCCGGAGAGGAAGCGGGCCATCAGACCCTCCAGGGCCTCTTCCGAGGCCACGTCCAGCAGGAAGGCCAGCAGGCCCTTGACCTCGCGGGAAGCCACTTCAAACTGGATGTCGATGAGCAACACCGCGCCCTTGAGGTCGGAGTCGGGTCGGATGATGTGCCCCACCTCGCTGGTCTGGACCGTGGGCAGCGAGCCGTCCAGGTGGATCTGCAAGGCATCGGCCACGCTGGCCATGACGGAGTTGAGCAGGATGTTGCCGATTTCGGACAGGGCTTCCTGCTCCATTTCGGCCAGCTGGTCCAGCGGCAGCTCGCCCCCCACCATCATCTGCACCAGTTGCAGGCTTTGCTCGGCGGGGAACATCAGGATGGCCTCGGAGTGGATGGCCCCCGAATACCGTTGGCGCACCGCGCTGACCGCCGAGCCATCGCCCCCCGTCAGCTCGGGCGTGAGTTCGGCAGGGGTGACCATGCGGATGCGCGGCACGGTCAGCAGCACCGTGTCACCGGCAATCTGGCTGAACGCATGCGCCGCCTGCCCCACCCCGAGATTGAAAATCTCGGTCAGGGCATCCATGGCCAGGTCGTCCAGCGTCATGCCGCCGCCAGGAAATGGTCCAGCACTTCCTTGATGCTGGCGTCGGTGATGGGCTTGCGCACGAACTTCAGGCCCATGGCCTGCGCCCGCACATGGCTGCTTTCCTGGATGTTGGCGGTGAGCATCACCATGCAGACCGACGGGGCCTTGGTGGCCACCTGCTCGGCGGCGTCAAAACCATTGAGGCCGGGCATGTTCATGTCCATGGTGAGGAAGTCGGGCACCGAGGTGTCCAGCAGGGTCAGGGCTTCATCGCCCGAGCCCGCTTCCAGAAATTCCCAATCCGGGTGCAAGGCTTGCATGCGAGCCTTGATCATCATGCGAGACACCCGGCTGTCATCCACAATCAATACACGTTTGACCACTGCACACACTCCTGCGAAGTATCAGAGTGTAGCGGCATGCCCGTTGCTCAGGGTTACCATGGCCCCATGGTCAGGCCCTCCCAACTCCTTCACGCCCCCAAGCCCCCGGTCACGCCCCGCCCTGCCGCCACCGTGCTGCTGATGCGCGACACGCCCCAAGGCCCCCAGGTGCTGATGACCCGGCGCAGCGCCACCGCCAGCTTTGCCCCCAACGCCTACGTGTTCCCGGGTGGGGCCATCGACCCCGCCGATGCCCAGGCCCACCCCCTGTCCACCCGCCGCCCCGGCCAGAGCGACGACGCCCTGACCCAGGCCCTGGCCGCCCTGCGCGAAAGTTTTGAAGAACTGGGCGTGCTGCTGGCCCGCGACGCGCAAGGCCAATGGGTGGCCCCCGCCACAGTGCAGGCCCTGGACCGCCACGGCGACTGGCTGCCCCAACTCCACGCCCACGGCCTCACCCTGTGCGGGGCCGAGGTGTTTCCCCTGGCCCACTGGATCACCGACCGCGACCTGCCCAAGCGTTTTGACGTGCCCTTTCTGGTGGCGCGCATGCCGCCGGGGCAGGAACCCGTGCCCGACAACCGCGAGCAGTTCGAACCCGTGTGGGTGCACCCGGCCACCGCCCTGACGGAACACGAGGCGGGGCGCTTTTTCATGATCTTCCCCACCGTGCGCACCCTGCAGCGCCTGGTGGCCTTCCCCAGTGTGCAGGCCGTGCTGGACACCTGCGCCAGCGAGCGCCCCTTGTTCACCAGCTGCCCCCGCGGGGGCTGGCTGAAGGGGCAGGAAGTCCGCTTTATGGAGCACGAAGCCCCTTATGGCGAGCTGGAACTGGTCTGCCCCGACGGCCAGATGCAACACACCCTGGACTGGGACCCCACCCGCGCCGTGCCGCTGCTGCGCCATGTGCAGCGCATCACCGCGCCCAACCCCGGCATGATGACCGGCCCCGGCACCAACACCTATGTGGTGGGGGACGCGGCCACGGGCCATGTGGTCATCGACCCCGGCCCGGACGATGCCAGCCACCTGCAGCGTGTGTTCGACGCGGCGGGGGGCGACATCTGCGCCATCGTCTGCACCCATTCACACGCCGACCATTCCCCCGGTGCCCGCCCGCTGCAGACCCTGTGCGCCACCGCTGGCCACCCCCGCCCCGAGGTGCTGGGCCTGGCCAGCGCCCCCACCGCCCGGGCCGACAGCACCTTCACCCCCGACCGAGAACTACAAAATCAGGAGCTGCTCACGCTTACAAATAAAGCGCTAGGTGCCGATTTTTCTCACAATTTATTGATCCTCCACACCCCGGGCCACGCCGCCAACCACCTGTGCCTGGTGCTGATGGAAGACGGTTTGCTGTTCAGTGGCGACCATGTGCTCAACGGCAGCACCACCGTCATCAACCCGCCGGATGGGCACATGGGCCAGTACCTGCGCTCGCTGGACCAACTCATGGCCGCCTGCGACACGCACGCCATCACCCACATCCTGCCCGCCCACGGCCATGTGCTGGGGCAGGCCAAGAACACCCTGGCCCAGCTCAAGCAACACCGGCTGGCCCGTGAAGCCAAGGTGCTGGCCGCCCTGCGTGCCCAGCCCCAGGGCACCCCCGCCGACTGGGTGCAGCAGGCTTACGCCGACACCCCGTCCACCCTTTGGCCATTGGCCCAACGCTCGCTGCTGGCCCATGTCCAGCACCTCCAAGAACAAGGCCTGGCATGACACCCCGTCCCCCCTCCTCCGCACGCACGCCTGCTCGCGCCCCCACCCCGGCCCGTGCCCCACACGACGCCGCCGCCGCCCCCTCGGTGGGGCGCAAACCACCCCGCCCGCCCGTGCGCCCCGTCCGCAGCAACGTGGCCCCGTCTCCCGCCGTGCCCACCGACGAAGGTGTGCGCCTGTCCAAGCGGGTGATGGCCGAAATCGGCTGCTCCCGCGCCGAGGCCGAACGGCTGATTGAAGAAGGGCGCGTCCAGGTCAACGGCAAGGTGGTGCGCGAAATCCCCCGCCGCGTGCATGCCCACCAGCGCGTGGAGGCAGACACCACGCTGCCCACGGCCTTGCGGGCCCCCGTCACCCTGCTGCTGCACAAGCCCGCGCAGGTGGCCCTGGCCGACCTGGGCACCCTGCTGCTCGACGAGCAACGCTGGCCCCAGGACCGCTCCGGCCTGGTGGTGACGCCCCGCCAGCAAAGCCAGCTGCGCGACATCACCCCCCTGGAAGACGCCGCCAGCGGGCTGATGGTGTGGACCCAGTCCCCCGCCGTGGTGCGCAAGCTGGTGGACGAGGGCAGCCTGATCGAACACGAGCTGATGGCCGACGTGCGCGGCCCCGTCTCGCCCGAGCAACTGCAACTGATCAACCGCGCCCAGCCCCAGGCCGACAACCCGCACGCCCCCGTTCGCGTGCAGGCCAGCATCGGCCACCAGCACGGCGACGTGACCCGGCTGCGCCTGGCCGTCAAAGGCTACTGGCCCGGCCTGGCCTTGGCGGTGTGCGACGCCGCAGGGCTGACGCTGGTGGGCCTCAAACGCATCCGCATCGGCCGCCTGTCGCTCAAAGACCTGCCCGAAGGGCAATGGCGGGGGTTGATGGGTTACGAGCGGTTCTGAAACGCGGGTTGCGCCCATGGAACGCGCCGACCATTTGCACCTGATCCGCCGCTGCGAGCTGGAAGCCCAAGAGCACCCCACCCGCTACCGCTGGGAAACCGGACTGTTTGCCGCGCTGGGCTACCTGTACACCCTGGGCTCGGCCACCCTGGGCCTGGGACTGCTCATGTTCGCTTGGGACGCCTGGCACCGCGGACGCCATGTCCAGGCCCTGTGGATGGCCGCCAGCGGTGCCACCGTGGCATGGATGGCCCTGTCGGCCCTGTGGCACCCCCGGGTGGAAACACAGGGCGTGACCATCACCCGTGACCAGGCCCCAGACTTGTTCAAGGTGTTGGACAAGATGCGCAAGCGACTCAAAGGCCCACCCATCCACCGCATCCAGGTGGACGACGACTACAACGCCTCCATCACCCAGTTGCGGCGCTGGGGGCTTTGGGGTCGATCGGAAAACGTGCTCACCTTGGGACTGCCGTTGTTGCTCAGCACCAGTCGGCAGCGCCTGCTGGGGGTCTTGGCCCACGAATACGCCCACCTGCGTGGCGGCGATGGACACATGAGCGCCTGGCTGTACCGCACACGCCTGTCGTGGAACCGCTTGGCCGACCATGCCTACAACCGCGAAGGCGACAACCTGTTTGCCTGGGTGTCGCGCCATTTCCTGAACTGGTATGTGCCCCGACTGATGGCCCGCAGCTTTGCACTGGCGCGCCACGAGGAATACACCGCCGACCGCTGGGCGGGGCGCGTGGTCGGGAGTGAACACGTGGCCCAGGCCCTGATGGAAATCCACCTCAAGGCCCCGCACCTCCTGCGCACCCGCTGGCAACAGTATTGGAAGCTGGCGTGGAAACACCCCAGCCCACCGGAACAGCCCTACCAGTGGTTGGCCCGGGGGGCGCTGCGCCCCCTCAACGACGACGAGCTGCAACAGGGTTGGCACCATCTCAAGACCGAGATTGGCGATCCCTCAGACACCCACCCCACCACCGCCGAGCGGGTGCAGGCCCTGTCTCACCCCTTGCAGCAGCCCACCCTGACCAGCCACCACGCGGGCAGCTTGCTGGGAACCGCCCTGGAGCCTGTGCTGACCCATTTTGACCAACGCTGGTGGGCCGACTGCAAAGCCGATTGGGCGCACGCCCACCGCCAAGCCCAACACGACCACGCCCGCATGCAAACACTGGCCCCCAAGGTCCGCGAACTGGATGCGGCGGAGACCGCTGCCCTGGCCAGGCTGTTCGACCGCTACGACCGTCCCGAGCAGGCCCAGGCGCTGTATGCCCGGGCCCTGCAACTGAACCCCATGCACACCGACGCCCGCTGGGCCATCGCCCTGTGGCACGTCCAGCGTGGCCAGGTTCAAGCCCTTGAGCACCTGGAGTGGCTGGCCACCCAACAAGCACACGAAGGCCATGCTGCATCCCGCGTCGCCTTGGATTTGCTGGACCGCCAGCCCTTCTCCGACGACATCCCTGCCCTGCGCCAGCGATGGAAAGAGCGGCTGAACCATTTTGCCGCCCTTGAAGCCGAGGCTGATGCCGAAACACAAGGTGATGCCCTGCTGGAGCAATTGGCTGCCCATGACCTGTCCAACGCAGAACTGACCACGTTTGCCCAAGCCCTGCGAGCCATTCCCCAGGTCGCCCGCGCCTGGGTGATGCGCCGACCGTTGCGGGTGTTTCCCTACCGGCGGCAATACGTGGTGGTGGTCGCCGGACGAGAGACCGGCAACCTTCCGGGGGTGAGCCTGGACACCGTGGCCCAGAAATTGGATCTGCCCGGCCCCTGCTGGGTGGTTCCTTCAGAGTGGCTGCCTCAGGGTGGACCCAACGGTCGGCATGCGCCCTTGGGCGAAGACGTTCTGGCGTGGCTGCGCCAGCAACACACCAACGCCTGAAGCCTCAGCGCAGCTTGAGCCGATGAAACAGCTGGTGGCCACCCCAGCGCGGCGAATGCGACTGAAAACCCAGCGACCGGTAGATGCGTTGGGACGCCACGTTGTGTTCGTTGGTGTCCAGCGCCATGGACGTGCACCCGCGGGCTGTCGCCCGCTGAAGCGCAAACTCCACCAACGCACGTCCCACGCCGCCCTGGCGGGTGGTGGGGTGGACAAACAGGTCTTCCAGCGTGGCGTCGGTGCCCGAGGCCCAGAGGGAATGGCGAAACCGCAGCAGCACATACCCCACGGCCACGCCGTCTTGCAGGCACAGGTCGAATTCCGCCTCGGGCGAGGCCAGCAGTTGGTGAACGCTGGCCAACAGCGACGCATCGGTGGGCTCGGTTCGCTGCAGGTGGTTGCGGAATGCGATGGCCAGGACGGCGATGTGTTCGGCGTCGTCGGGGGTGGCCACCCGGAGGGTGTTGCTCAAGAACATCTCCCAACAAGAAAAGTGTGAAGCGGGCCGATAAGCCGGATTCTGTGCACGGTGGGCAAGCCCACCGCGTGACCGCCATTCATCTGGGCCGGGGGTCGCCCACCCGGCTCGGTGCCACCTACCCGCCAGCTCCGCGGAACCACGTCAACGCTGGCCTACTTGGTGTTGCTGCGCGCAGAGATTGCCCGTTTCACCCGGACTGAACCGGCTCGTCTCTGTTGCTCTGATCCTCACCTTCTCTCCCCTTGCGGGGCCTTCGGTGGAGAGGTGTTACCTCCTGCGCTGTCCTGTGCAGTCCGGACGTTCCTCCAGTGCGGCCTTTCGGCCCGGGGGCATGGGCCTTGCGACACATGCCCCGCCCTTTCGGGATCGCACCAGCGGCGGTCTGGCCCGCTTCACACCCGGGATTATCGCGTGAGAAAGAACCCGCTCCCTGAGTCAGCCTGATCGACCCCCACAGCCAGGGGCTGGGCCTCGGTGTCGTCCTTCAATTCCACGCCCGACAGGCGGCGCAGCCGGGCCTGCGACAGCAGGTGGTGCAGCTTGGCCGCCGCCAGGTCGTAACCCAGCCCGGCGGGGCGCACGTTGGAGATGCAGTTGCGGCTGGCGTCGGTCAGGCCGATGCGGGGCATCCACGTCAGGTACAGGCCCATGCTGTCGGGTGAGCTGAGGCCGGGGCGTTCGCCGATCAGCACCACCACGGCCCGGGCACCCAGGCGCTGGCCCACGTCGTCGCCCACGGCCACGCGGCCCTGGCTGACGAGAGTGATGGGGGCCACGGTCCACGCTTCGGCCAGCAGGCGCTGGCGCAGGGCCTGCACAAAGGGCACGGCGTTTTGCGCCATGGCGCGGGCCGACAGGCCATCGGCCACCACCAGTGCCAGGTCAAAGGGGCGGCTGTCCGCATCGTCGGCGTACACCTGCCCGGGTGGCGCGGGCGGGTTCAGGGCTTGCAAGGTCTGCACCGAGGCGGCGTTCAGCCGCCGCCCCAGGTCGGGCCGCTGAAGGTACTGGGCGCGGTGGGCGGCGGCGCTGTGCAGGCACAGCGGTGCGGGCAGTTCGGGCCACGCCTGGGCCAACTCGTGCGCCAGCGTGGGCACGTCCAGGCCCACGTGCACGGCGTCGCGGGCCTGGGCATGGGCCAGTTGAAAGGCCAGGTGGGCCTGGGTGGGCAGGCTCACCCCGGCGCGGCCCAGGGCAATGCGGGCGTCGGTGAAGGCACGCAACCCGGCCCAGGGGTTGGGGGTGACGGGGTCCTGCGGCAGGGCGTTGTCGGCGGGTTTGAGGGCGTCGGACATGGCGGCTCCCTCACACGGCGGCCAGCAAGGCCCGCAGGAAGGCTGGGGGCAGTTGCAGGTGGAGGCTGAGGCCCTGCGGGCCGCTGCGGGCAATCTGCATGCGCTCCAACCAGGCTTCGAACTCCGGCGCGGGCCGCAGGCCCAGCAGGCGACGGGCGAACAGCGCGTCGTGGAAGGAGGTGGTCTGGTAGTTAAGCATGATGTCGTCCGAGCCCGGAATGCCCATCACAAAGGTGCAGCCCGCGGCGCCGAGCAGGGTGAGCAGCACGTCCATGTCGTTCTGGTCGGCCTCGGCATGGTTGGTGTAGCAGATGTCGCAGCCCATGGGCAGGCCCAGCAGCTTGCCGCAAAAGTGGTCTTCCAGCCCGGCGCGGATGATCTGCTTGCCGTCGAACAGATACTCCGGCCCGATGAAGCCCACCACGGTGTTGACCAGCAGCGGCTTGAAGTGCCGTGCCACCGCGTAGGCGCGGGCCTCGCAGGTCTGCTGGTCCAGGCCGTGGTGGCCGTTGGCCGACAGGGCGCTGCCTTGGCCCGTCTCGAAGTACATGACGTTGTCACCCACCGTGCCGCGCTTCAGTGACAGCGCTGCCGCCCGCGCCTCGGCCAGCACCGCCAAGTCGATGCCGAAGCTGCGGTTGGTGGCCTCGGTGCCGCCAATGGACTGGAACACCAGATCCACCGGCGCCCCGCGTTCGATGGCCTGCAAGGTGTTGGTCACATGCGTGAGCACGCACGATTGGGTGGGGATGCCGTAATGGTCAATGACCTCGGCCATCATCTGCACCAGGCGCATCACCTGGGCCACGTTGTCGGTGGCGGGGTTGATGCCAATGACCGCGTCTCCGCTGCCGTACAGCAGGCCGTCGAGCAGGCTGGCGGCAATGCCGGTGGCGTCGTCGGTGGGGTGGTTGGGCTGGAGGCGGGTGCTCAAGCGCCCCTCCAGCCCGATGGTGTTGCGAAACGCCGTGACCACGCGGCACTTGTGCGCCACCAGCATCAGGTCCTGGTTGCGCATGACCTTGCTGACCGCGGCCACCATTTCCGGCGTCAGCCCCGGGGCCAGGGCGGCCAGCACCTCGGGCGTGGCGGCATCGCTCAGCAGCCAGTTGCGAAAGTCGCCCACCGTGAGGTGCGCCACCGGGGCAAAGGCCGCGGCGTCGTGCGTGTCCATGATGAGGCGGGTGACCTCATCGGCCTCGTAGGGCACCAGCGCCTCGTTCAAGAAGGCCTTGAGCGGCACGTCGGCCAAGGCCATCTGCGCGGCGGCGCGTTCCTGGGCGCTGTCGGCGGCCACCCCGGCCAGTTGGTCACCCGAACGGGCGGGGGTGGCTTTGGCCATCAGGTCTTTGAGGTCGGCAAACCCGTGGGTGACGACCCCCACGGAACAGGCATAACGCGATGCGGACACAGGCTTCCTCAGGAGTCAGGACACGGTTTTCAGGCTCAGGCCGGTTTGAGGGCCTCGCGCTGGCTTGAGGTGAGCATGAAGTAACCATACCCCACCACCACGAAGCCCAGGAACATGGCCGCGATCAGCGGGTTGTAGTAGGTCATGGTGACCAGGCACACCAGGGCTGCACCCAGGGCAAACGCGGGAAAGAACGGGAACAGCGGGGCCTTGAAGGGCCGGGTCAGTCCGGGCTCGGTCTTGCGCAGCTGGAACAGGCTGGCCATGCTGACGATGTACATGACGATGGCACCGAACACGCTCATGGTGACGATGTTGGCGGTGAGCGACTGGCCGCCGATCTGGATGAACTCGTCGCTGAAGATGGCGGCAATGCCCACCACACCTCCGGCCAGAATGGCCCGGTGCGGTGTTTTGAACTTGGGGTGCACCTTGCTCAAAAAGGCGGGCAGGTAGCCCTCGCGGGACAGCGCAAAGATCTGGCGCGAATAGCCCAGGATGATGCCGTGGAACGACGCGACCAGCCCAAACAGGCCCAACCACACCAGCATGTGCAGCCAGCCGCTGTTCTCGCCCACGATCAGCTTCATGGCCTGGGGCAGCGGGTCGTTGATGTTGGACAGCTGGGTCCAGTCGCCCGCACCACCGGCAAACACCATCACGCCCACGGCCAGCACCACCAGCGTCAGGATGCCCGCAATGTAGGCAATGGGGATGGAGCGCTTGGGGTCCTTGGCCTCTTCCGCCGCCATGGCCACGCCTTCAATGGCCAGGAAGAACCAGATGGCAAAGGGAATGGCCGCAAACATGCCGCCAATGGCCGCCAGGCTGAAGCTGTCCTGTCCGGCCCAACCGCCCTTGGTGAAGTTGACCATGGAGAAGCCCGGCGACACCACGCCCATGAACACCAGCAGCTCGAAAATGGCCAGGATGGTCACGAACAGCTCGAAGGTGGCCGCGATGTGCACCCCCACGATGTTGAGCGCCATGAACACCACATACGCCCCCACCGCGGCCATCTTCGGGTCCAGCGACGGGAACTGCACGTTCAAATAGGCCCCGATGGCCAGCGCAATGGCCGGGGGCGCAAACACAAACTCCACCAGCGTGGCCACCCCGGCCAGATAGCCACCCACCGGGCCGAAGGCGCGCTTGCTGTAGGCAAACGGCCCGCCCGCGTGGGGGATGGAGGTGGTCAGCTCGGTGAAGCTGAAGATGAAGGTGGTGTACATGGCGGCAATGAACAGCGCCGTGACCGTGAAGCCCAGCGTGCCCGCCGATGCCCAGCCAAAACTCCACCCGAAGTACTCGCCCGAAATCACCAAACCCACCGCAATGCCCCACAGTTGCAGGGTGCTGAGCACCGGCTTGAGCGCCGATCCTCCTGACACAGATGTACCCATCGACATGAACGTTCTCCTTGAGGAACAGACAAAACACACACCTTGAAAACCCCGTCGCGGCCTGAAACGGCAGCGGCACGGGCCTTGCATGGATGCGGACTCTAGGCAGCACCGGGGCTGGCGCGGTATCGAAATTCGGCAAAGTTGACGCCCCCGCCCGCGGTGCACCGTTTCGGAGGGCTCCATGCACCAGATCCGTTCCATTCAGGCCTTCGACGCCGACGAACACGCCCACAACCTCACCAATTGGGAGCAGTGTTACGACCAGACCACGCCCGGGGCTTTCAGCGGTTCGCTGCACGAACTGCAACTGCCCGGCATGCAGGTGTTCAAGGAGCACACCAGCCAGGGCATGCGCCAGAGTTGCTGCGTGTGGCCCGACGCGCTGTGGTTTGGCCTGCCCCAACGCCCCGTCCCCGGCACCTCGTCCGCTGGAGGGCGCATCAACGGGCGCAGCACCGAGGGCGACACCGTCATGGTCCGCCCCGGCAGCCAGGAATTCGAGCTGCTGACCCCGGCGGACTACGGCATCTACGGCATCGTGGTGCGCCAGGAACGCCTGCGCGAAGCCGCCGACGCCCAGGGCTACAGCCTGGACTGGTCGCGCCTGACCCGCCACGAACTGCTGCATGTGGACAGTCAGGCCCACGCCCGCTGCCTCCACACGCTGGACCGGCTGCTGCACAAGTCCACCAGCGAGCACGCCCTGCCCGCCACCCCACTGGCGGCGACCGACCCGGCGGAACAGCTGATGGAAGCCCTGCTGCCCCTGCTGGACGGCGCGCGGGACCCGGCCCAGGTGAGCAGCAGCTTTGCCCGCCACCAGCGGGTGGTGGCCAAGGCCCGCGCCTGCCTGCTGGCCCACCCCGACCAGCCGCTGGACGTGCCCGAGCTGTGCGAGCAGCTCCATGTCAGCCGCCGCACGCTGCAGTACTGCTTTGAACATGTGCTGGGCCTCACGCCCATGCAGTACCTGCGCATCCTGCGCCTCAACGGGGCGCGGCGCAGCCTGCGCCAGCAGGGGCCCGGAGCTTCGGTGCAGGACGTGGCCGCCCGCTGGGGGTTCTGGCACCTGAGCCAGTTCGCCACCGATTTCCGCAAGCTGTTCGGGCACACGCCTTCCCAGACCCATGGGGCGGCGAACACGCCAACGCCCACCCACATGTCGTCCCCCTTCCCTGGCACGCTGCCCACGCTGCACTGACGCGCCCACCGTCATGGGGCGGCGGCCCCTGCCGCTTTATCATCCCAGTCCCCTGCTTGATGGACACAAGCCCTGGAAGGACACGGATGATCCGACTCTCCGAACTCAAACTCCCCCTGTCGGCCCTGCCGGTGCTCGAACGCCTGCCCACCGACGCCACCGACCCCACCAAAGAATTTGCCCAGGCCCCCGAACGGGTGCACCCCATGGCCGAACTGCGCCAGCTGGCCGCCCAGGTGCTGGGCATTGCGCCCGACGGCATCGGTGAGCTGACGGTGTTCAAACGCAGTTTCGATGCCCGCAAGGCCGAGCTGCTGGCGGTCTTCATCGTGGACCTGAGCCTGACCGACCCGGCGCAAGAGGCCGCGCTGCTGCACCGGCACGCCAGCCACCCCCACATCCAGCCCACGCCCGACATGCGTTGGGTGGCCCCCGGCCACGCCCCCGCCGACTGGCCGCGCACCGAGGCCGACCGCCCGGTGGTGGTGGGCATGGGCCCTTGCGGCCTGTTTGCCGCGCTGACGCTGGCCGAAATGGGGCTGCGCCCCATCGTGCTGGAGCGCGGCCAATCGGTGCGCCAGCGCACCAAGGACACCTGGGGCCTGTGGCGCAAGCGCCAACTCACGCCCGAGAGCAACGTGCAGTTTGGCGAGGGCGGCGCGGGCCTGTTCTCCGACGGCAAGCTGTACAGCCAGATCAAAGACCCCCGCCACCTGGGCCGCAAGGTCATGCAGGCCTTTGTGGACGCCGGGGCACCGCCCGAAATCCTGTACGCCGCCCACCCGCACGTGGGCACCTTCAAGCTGGTGAAGGTGGTGGAAGCACTGCGCGAGCGCATCACCGCGCTGGGTGGCGACATCCGCTTTGGCCAGCGGGTGGTGGATGTGGTGCTGGCACCCAATTCTCAAGCTTTTTTGGCCTCTGGCGCTTTTAAAGAAAGCGCAAACAGCTATCAAAAACAGAGCATTCAAGCCCTGCAGGTGATGGACCTGTCCACCGGCACCGTGAGCACGCTGCCCACGCGGGCAGCGGTGCTGGCCCTGGGCCACAGCTCACGCGACACCTTTGCCATGCTGTGGGACCGGGGCGTGTTCATGGAGGCCAAGCCCTTCTCCATTGGCGTGCGCATCGAACACCCGCAAAGCGTGATCGACCGTGCCCGCTGGGGCCGCCACGCCGGTCACCCGCTGCTGGGCGCAGCCGACTACAAGCTGGTGCACCACGCCGCCAATGGCCGGGCGGTCTACAGCTTTTGCATGTGCCCGGGGGGCACGGTCGTGGCGGCCACCAGCGAAGCCGGGCGCGTGGTCACCAATGGCATGAGCCAGTATTCGCGCAACGAGCGCAACGCCAATTCGGGCCTGGTGGTCAACGTGGACCCGCCCGACTACCCGCAGGACGACGCCAGCTGGGTGGCCGCCTTTGGTGCCGACGATGGCCCGCGTTACGCCGCCCAGTCGCGCGCGCTGGTGCAACCTGCCGTGCACCCGCTGGCCGGGGTGGTGTTGCAACGCCAGTTGGAAAGCCGGGCCTTCGAGGTGGGCGGCGGCAACTACGAGGCCCCGGCCCAGCGCGTGGGCGACTTCCTGGCCGCCCAGCCCTCCACCCGCCTGGGCGGTGTGGTGCCGTCGTACAAACCCGGCGTGCTGCCCACCGACCTGGCCCGGGTGCTGCCCGAGTTTGTGGTGACCGCCATGCGCGAGGCCCTGCCCGCCTTTGGCCGCAAGATCAAGGGTTACGACATGGCCGACGCGGTGCTGACGGGCGTGGAGACCCGCACCTCCTCGCCGCTGCGCATCACCCGCGGCGAGGACTTCCAAAGCCTCAACACCCATGGCCTGTTCCCGGCGGGTGAAGGTGCGGGTTATGCCGGCGGCATCCTGTCGGCGGGGGTGGATGGCATCAAGGTGGCCGAGGCCGTGGCGCGGGAACTGCTGGGCCTGTCACAGACTCTTACAAGCGCATCACCTGCGCTTGACAATGACCTGCCATGCTCGGCGTGACGATTCTCCCAAGAGGTCTCTCATGAGCACACTGAACCGCATTTCCGGCATCGCCCCCTCCTCTCGCCTGCCCGCCACCTTGGCGCTGACGGGCATGGCCTTGGTGACCAGCGCATGCGCCTTTGCCCAAAACGCCGACGGCACCGACATGGCCCGCGTCATCCAGACCGTGCCGGTCATGCAGCAAGTGGCGGTGCCCCGACAAATCTGCACCAACGAGGTGGTGACCGTGCCGGGCCAGAAGTCGGGCGCGGGCGCGGTGATGGGCGGCATTGCCGGTGGTGCCATCGGCAACCAGATCGGGCAAGGCAATGGGCGGGCCGCGGCGACGGTCATCGGCCTGATTGGCGGCGCCGTGCTGGGCGACAAGATCGAAGGCGGTGGCACCCCCAGCACCCAGAACGTGCAGCGCTGCTCCACCCAAACCGTGTACGAAACCCGGCCCACGGCTTACAACGTGACCTACGAATACGCGGGCAGACAGTACACCGTGCAAATGCCGCAAGACCCCGGCCAGTGGGTGCGGGTGCAAATCAGCCCGGTGGTGCCAGGTGGCGGCGGCTATTCACCCTCGTCGTATTACCCGTCGTCCACCACCATCACCAACGAAACCACCTACATCACCCCCTACGGCAGCTACGTGCAGCCGTCTGTGACCACGGTGCGCCCCTCGGTTTGGGTGGATGTGCCGCCACCCCACTGGCGCCACCACCGGGATGACCGCGATTGGCGTTGAACGGGCGTTGAATCAGCCCGCGGCCTTCACATCCGGAAGGACTGAAGGGTTTTCGCGCTGCAAGCGAAACACCCAACGAAAGTAGCCGTGCAGCTGTTGGCTGTGGCCATCCGGTGCCAGCGTGTACAAGCCAAAATCGGCAGTCAACAGCCTGGGGGCCATGACGACGGCACTGGAGTTCAGGCTGCTGAAGTTCATTTCAACAGCCAAAGGCGGTATTCCCCCATCGGGGGAATCGGGATCGGGCTGAACGGCTGCGTCCAGCGTCACCACCACCGGATTGAACGGCGTGGCAACCAGGTTGTCTGCGCTGCTGCGGGTGCGCACCGCGTACACGATCACCGCATCATCAGCGTTGTTGGACCCCGAAACCGCACGCAACACCATCTGGCGTCCCGCACCGACCGTGATGCAGGACAAGTCGGTCACCGGGTCTTTGGTGACCTCATGCTCCCCAGAACAAAACATGAACACCCCACGGGCATCCACCTGCGTGGGGTGGCTGGGGTCTTGACTCGGGCGCATGCACGTTGACTTCACCCACCCGGTGTCAATGACGGCAAGCAGGTTGATCAATGTGCCGTTTGGCGACGTGGAATCCACAAAAGCACCTTGTCCTTTTTGAACGGTCCGCGCACTGCAGCCCTTTCACAGGGCCAAAGCGCACGGACCACCATGCCGCTCAGCCTTGAACCGTGACGGACGGATCCCAGTAGAAGTAACCAAACAGGTTTTGGGTCTGGCCGTCAGACCCCAGCGTGTACACGGCAATGTAAACGTAGAAGTTCTCCGTGCCCGACTTGCCCACCTTGGAATCCAGGCTGCTGAAGTTCTGCACCGTCTGGATGGGGGGGATGCCGCCGCCAGACACCTTGGTGGGGTCAGGCTGCACCGCACGGTTGCGCGTGATCACGTTGGGTGTGAAGGCGTTGAACACCTGGGTGCCACTCCAGAAATTGATGCCGTAAACGATCACGGCGTCGTCTGAGTTGGCATAGATGGACGTGCCGGTGAACGACGCGTAGTCCCCCACATTGAGCTTGAACGACAGGTCTGCCGTGCCCTGGCCGCTGATGATGCCCCGCGTGCCGGTGGCAATCATGAATTGACTGTTGTGGTTGATGCCCGTGGGTTTGGTCGGGTCCTTGCTGGGGTTGGGATAGTTGGCCTTGATGTACTCGGTGTCAATGACAACCAGGATGTTGGCGGTTTGACTCGAAGCTTTGAGTTCCATTGCAATAACCCTCGAAATGAACGTTTATAAATTGGCAAATTAAAAACTTGCACCACCCTTGAATGAAAAAATTAAGCAATGAAACCATTGCTAATTCCTCCATGACTCGCCCATCAGCACAAGAACATAAGCCCATGCACACCCGAACAAGACAGGACAAACATTAATCCAGAAAACAAGAATAAAACAGTAACTTTACAGTAAATTCATTCGATGTTACGGCAACATCAAACCACCGATGCAATCATGAACTTTTGCAATGAATCACAAATGGAAGATGCCAAATTTTCTTGCAATGCAAGACCCAGGTCACCTTGTAAACTGAATTGCTCAGAAAGCGCCACATGGCAAGAAGGCTCATCCACCAACCGAATGAATGCCTTGATGTTTTCTGCGTCCATCTGAATGCTGCCTTCCAACCGCTGGTTCACGCCGCCCACAGAATCCTCGATCGGCACCAGCTCGGGCCTGGCCACAACAACGTCGCCAAACGTTTTGTAAAGCCGATGCATCAGCTCCTCGTGAAGTCCCTGCACAAAGATGACCCCACGGCCATGGAACGAAATGCATTTAAAGGGCAGCACCGCAAGCTGCGAGAGCTTGCGCATGGATGCCGCCACAACATCGGGGCGCTCAAAGGTTGGCATGTAGCTCCCCACGGGAATACAAATCCTGATTTTTGCGCCCCGCCCTTCCTTGGCGTAATACATCTTGAGCTTGTGACGCAACCGCCCCACCTGGACCCGCACAATCGGATCTTCACAGGTGTAGTACTTGGCCGGATCGCGATTGAACACTGCAATGCCAATCGCATGTTCAGTCGTTTCATGAACAGCACCCGTCACTGCCTTTTCCACCAAGAACCGCAACAAACGACTCAGCCGCGGAGATTGGCAAAAAAGCTCACTGGAGAGAATCAAATCGCATGCAGACCAAATGCCACAAGACGACGATGATTCCGAATCAATGGCACCATTCATTTTGCCTTGCATGACCATGAAGCCCCCAAAAGTGACATCAGATCAAAAAATACACATACACAAAAACCAACTGCATCAAACAAAACAAAACACAAACTAATTAAAACCAGCAAAATGATGCCACACCACACTCAGAAATGGCGTCAAAAATCAAATTGGCAATATTTCTAACGCCGGGTTAGTTTTTCTAACCTCGCGCCACGATAGCAGCCTCGACTCATAGCATGCACGCCCACCCTTGCTTCTGCAGTTCAGCGACAGCACCCCATGAGTCCGATCACCCCCGTTGCGCCACATTCGCCCACCACCGCCAGCACATCGTCTGGGTTTGAACAGCTGGTCATCAAAGACCTGCGGCAAATCAGGTCCGCGTTGGAGCAATCCGCCTTCGATCAAACACCCCTGCTCCAGACCTCTTTGCTGCGCTCACTCCTGCACCTGACATGGGATGTTTTTTGTTTGACTGCCGCCGTGTGGGCGGTCATTCAGTACGGTGCGTGGGCCGTGGCACCGTCACTGCTGATCTTGGGCAACAGGCAGCGCGCATTGGGTAACGTGCTTCACGACTTGAGTCACCGCAATGTGAGTCGTCGCGCCGAAGTGAACGACCTCATCGCACGTGGTTTGGTCGCGCCGTTGCTGTTCGCCGATTTTGATCACTACCGCAAAGCCCATTTGGCACACCACATGCATCTCGGGCACCCCCAGAACGACCCCGATTTCATGCCTTCCGCAGGCGCCGACCGATCCTGCTGGCGTGAAACCTTTGTGGCCAATTTGTTCAACCCCCAACTGTGGTTTGGCACCCTCGCGGGTGACTTTGCCAAACCCCTGCGCGGCTTCAGGCGGCTGTACATGGCTCTTTGGTGGCTCGGGCTGCTGACCTGCATCGGTGCAGCAGGTGGGTGGTACGCAGCCGCCGCCTTCCTGGCTCTGTGGTTGACGGCCAGAGCCAGTGTGTTCTTTCTGATCACCCTTTTTCGCGAAATGTGCGATCACTTTGGACGAGAGCCTGGTGGGATTTTCCAGTTTTCACGAGACATCACGGCCGGAGGTGTCCTGGGTTGGCTGATCCACCCCAAGAACAACGGGTATCACCTGACGCACCACCTGCTGCCAACCGTCCCCTACTATCACCTGCCCGCCGCCCACCAAATCTTGCTGAAACTGCCCCAGTTTCAGCAACAGGCACGCGTGTGCAGCAGCTACCTGCGGGGACCCCAAGCCGTTGTGCACGCCTGACCATGGACCCAACCGCAGTGAACCCCTCGTCCCCACCCCGGTTGAGCGCATGGCAAGTGGCCACGTTGCTGGTATCAGCCAGCTACGGCATCGGTTTTCTGTTTGGCAGCGGTGAAGTGGCCCTGGCGTGGGGCATGGCCGGCAGCCTGTATGCCATGGTCACCGCACTGGGCATTGCATGGCTTGCGTTCACCGCCCCCGCACTGTGGCGCAAGGGCATGCAGATTTGGCAGGTGCTGGGCGCAGCGTACGGAGCCAAGGTCAGCACGTTGGTGGCCATGCTGTCGGTGGTGTGGATGAGTGGCGTCTTGGCCGCCCAAATCCACGGTGGAGTGGCCGTGGTCACGCTGATGGGTTTGCCCACACTCCCCGCATATGCCCTGATGCTGAGCCTGATATTTGTGGCGTCCAGGCTGGCCCTGGCACACGCCGCAAGAGTCTTTGCCATGTGCCTTGCCGCCAGCAGCCTGCTGCTGCTGTATGCCCTGCTATCGGTCGATGGCCTGCCGGTGCTGATGCGGGCCCTGCCCTTGTTTGCCAGCGATTTGCCACGCGTGCCCGGCGTGAGGCTGTGGGCCGTTTTCTTGGCCATCGCCCCGCTGGTGGTCACCGGTGCAGACTACCAGCAGTTTGTGATGGAGGCCAAAAGTTCGCGTGCCGCGGTGGCAGGTTGTTTGATGGCGGCCGGTTTTTTGTTCTTGTTTGGCTTTGTCCCCGCTGCGGTGGTGGTGGCGTATCAGAACAGCCCTGGGGCAATGCAGCCGAACGTGGGCAACCAGATCATGCCATTCATCATGTCGGGCGTTGCCCAAAAGCTGGCCGCCGGGTACGGGTGGGTGGTCTTGGCGGTCTTGCTGACCGCTGCATTGGGCTCGGCAGCCGCCATCGTTCGGGCCATGACCTCTGCAATGCAAAGTGCCTTGGGCCGCGAACGCCCATCGGTTGCCATCCACCTGTCCATGGTGCTGCTGGGCGGGATGATCGCCTCGCGGGGACAAGCGATTGTGGACACCATGGTGGCTTTGAACATGGTGTACCTGGGCGCAATCGGCGTGGTGTTTGTGGCCCTGTTCACCCCGTGGCACATCCCGCCCCGGTGCGCATGGTGGGCCATGCAGGCGGGTTGGACAGCATCCACCGTGGCTTACCTGTTCGGTTGGGCCGGGCTCACCGCCTGGGATGCCGATGTGTTGTCGCTCGTGGCCGGCGTGCTGGCCTCCCTCGTGACCCTCTTGGGGTACACCGCCGCCAACGGGCTCAGTGCAATGGGCTCAAGGCCCGGTGTGCGTGTGCCGTGATGATCTGCGTCATGGCCTGGGCCAGGGGAAGTTCCATCTTCCAATGGTGCCAATACAGGGGCACGGTGACCTTGCATCCAGGGGTGAGTTCCTCCAACTGTCCACTGGCCAGCAAAGGTGACACATTCAACTCAGCCGCCATGGCATAACCCAGCCCTGCTGAAATGCCATTCAGCAAGATGGAAGCCGACGGGAAGTGATGGCGGGGATACTGCACCCCCTTGACCCCAAACAGCAGGGCCAAGTACTGATCGTGCAACGCGTCCTTGCGGTCAAACAGCAAGGCCGGTGCATTCAGCACCGCCGCCAGCGACACGCCTTTCGGAAAGTGCTTCTGCTTGAACGCCGGGGTGGCCACACACACATAGTGCATGGCCCCCAGGGGCACCGACTCAAACCCTTGGACCGCACCAGGCGCACTGGACACACACCCCACCACATCGCCCTTGGTCAATCGCGCAAAGGTGTGGTCCTGGTCGTCGGCGATGATTTCGAGGGCAATGTTCAACCGCCCCAACAGTTGCACCACCAACGGGGCAAACCAAGTGGCCAACGAATCGGCATTCACGGCAATGGCCATGGGCACTGGCGTCCGATCACGCTGTGCAGGCAACAGGGCACACAGGGTGTCGTCCTCCATGGCCCGCAATGTCCTGACGTGACGCAGCAGGATTTCCCCTTTTTGGGTGGCCACCACGGGCTTGTTGCGGGTCACCAGCAGGGTGGACATGGCCTCTTCCAGGGCTTTGACGCGCTGCGACACCGCCCCGCGTGTCACATGCAACGCTTGGGCCGCCCGCTCAAAGCTGCCGTGCTGCACCACGGCAAAAAAGGCCTCCAGTTGGGCGCGATCAAACATGGCGTTCAAGCGGCGTTGCGCAACGCCTCGATGCGTTCTTCAATGGGCGGGTGGGTGGAAAACAGTTTGCCCAACCCACCGGTGATGCCCATGGCCGCCATGTTCTGCGGCAGGACGCCCGGCTCCAGCCCACCCAGGCGGGCCAGGGCGTTGATCATGGGCTGTTTGCGCCCCATCAGCTCGGCGGCACCAGCGTCGGCGCGGAACTCGCGCTGGCGACTGAACCAGGCCACCACCATGCCCGCCAGGAAGCCCAGCACCAGTTCCAGCACAAAGCTGGTGATCATGTAGCCAATGCCGGGGCCGTGGCTTTCCTCGTCGTTGCGGCGCAGGAAACTGTCCACCGCGTAGCCGATCACGCGGCTGAGGAACACCACAAAGGTGTTCATCACGCCCTGGATGAGGGTCATGGTGACCATGTCACCGTTGGCCACGTGGGCCACCTCGTGGCCAATGACGGCCTCCACCTCTTCGCGGGTCATGCCCCGCAGCAAGCCGGTCGACACGGCCACCAGCGCAGCGTTTTTGTTGGCCCCGGTGGCAAACGCATTGGGTTCGCCTTCGTAAACGCCGACCTCGGGCATGCCAATACCCGCCTTCTGGGCAAAACCCTGCACGGTGCTGACGATCCAGGCCTCGTCGGCGTTGCGGGGCTGGTTGATGATTTCCAAGCCCGGGGTGGACCACTTGGCAATCTGCTTGCTCATCAGCAGCGAAATGGTGGCGCCACCAAAGCCCATGATGAGCGAAAACACGGCCAGCGCCCCCAGGTTGAGCCCGTTGGCCGTGAGGTAGCGATCCACCCCCAGCAGGCGGGTCGTGACCAGCAGCACGGCCATCACCGCAAAGTTGGTGAGCACGAACAAGAGGATGCGTTTCATGGACAGGACTCCATCAAGGTTGAACAGACCAGGGCGATCATATGAGGCCGAGACCGCTGGACTTCAACCGGCCGCCAAGCCCCTTCACCCCACCACGGTAACCCTGCGCCGGGCCACGCCCCTCAAACGGACGAACGCCGGGGCCGGAACACCTGGGTGTCGGCATAAAAGTCAGGGGCCTGGTTGGCAGGCCACCACCCCGGCACGCCCAACACCGGCAAGGGGGTGAAAGGCTTCTGGCGCAAGTGGTCAGCGGTCAAGCGCTCGGCCAGGGCAGCATCCAGATTAACTTCATTATTAATAGCAAACTGTTCAATCAGAACATGCGCAGTGATGCTTTTTCTTGGGTATACCAGTTGCTCCATCAGGGCATGCCCGAACAGCACCAGCCGGGCCTGTGCCCAAAGCGGGCGCAGTGTCACAAACAGCTGCACCCAATCTCGGGCCAACAGGGCATCCCACAGGGCGGCAGGGGCCAGCAGCACTGCGCCGTTTTCATCGAACAGGGTGGCTGCGTCGCGCACGGGGCCACGCACGGCCCCCACACCATTAGCAGAAATTTCCGCACGATGCAAGCGGTTCAACGCCGCTTTTGACTGAGGAAATGTCTGCCAAACCAAGCCATTGAACAGGTCGTGCAGGTTGTCCCGGGTGGGCACCTGCCCCGTCTCGCTGATGAAACGTTCGTAGGCTTCGCCGTCGGGCAATGCGGTCTGAGGCACAAAACGCACAGGAGCCGGGTCATTGCGCCACGCGGCATTGAGGGCGTCAGCCACCCCCACGCCACGCAGCACTGCATCGTCAACGGTCAGGCCCGCAGGGGCCATGTCGGTCAGCCAGGGGCGGTTCCAATCCAGCGCCGCCCAGGGCCCGACCGTCCCATCCACAGGCAGCGGTGACACGGCATGCAAACACATGGGCGCGCTCCCGGGCGGATCAGGCCAATTTCCAGTTCAAGACCTCGCCGCCACCCAGCGGTTTGACCACCCCTTCGCCAAATGGATAGCTTTCGGGCGGCGTCCAGGTTTCACGCCGCAGGGTGATGGTGCCGGTGTTGCGCGGCAGACCGTAAAAGGCAGGACCGTTGAAGCTGGCAAAGGCTTCCAGCTTGTCCAGGGCACCAGCACGGTCAAAAGCTTCGGCGTACAGCTCCATGGCGGCGTGGGCGGTGTAACACCCCGCGCAGCCGCTGGCGTGCTCTTTCAAGTGGGCCGGATGGGGGGCGCTGTCGGTGCCCAGGAAAAAGCGGGCACTGCCGCTGGTGGCCGCCTGCACCAGGGCCTGGCGGTGGGTTTCGCGCTTGAGCACCGGCAGGCAGTAGTAGTGGGGCCGCACGCCGCCGGTGAAGATGGCGTTGCGGTTGTACAGCAGGTGGTGGGCGGTCAGGGTGGCCGCGGTGTGGGGGCCGCTGGCGGACTCGTCGGCCACGTACTGGGCGGCTTCTTGGGTGGTGATGTGCTCGAACACGATCTTCAACCCGGGAAAGTCGCGGCGCAGCGGGATGAGCTGCTGGTCGATGAACACGGCCTCGCGGTCAAACAGGTCGATGTCGGGGCTGGTGACTTCGCCGTGCACCAGCAACAGCAGGCCGGCGCGTTGCATGGCCTCCAGGGTCTTGTCGGTCTTGCGGATGTCGGTCACACCCGCGTCACTGTTGGTGGTGGCCCCGGCGGGGTAGAGCTTGCAGGCGACCACCCCGGCGTCCTTGGCCCGGGCGATTTCGTCGGGCGGCAGGTTGTCGGTCAGGTACAGCGTCATCAAGGGTTCAAAGTCCACGCCCGCGGGCACCGCGGCGCGGATGCGGTCGCGGTAAGCCACCGCTTGTGCGGCCGTGGTGACCGGGGGCCGGAGGTTGGGCATGACAATGGCCCGGCCAAACTGGGCAGCGGTGTGTGGCACCACGCTGGCCAGTGCGGCTCCGTCGCGCACGTGCAGGTGCCAATCGTCGGGGCGGGTGAGGGTGATGGATTGGGGGGCTGGGGCGTTCATGCCCTGATTGTCCCAAACCCGGCGCCCCATCAGGGCGCAGAGGGCCGCATCAGAACGGCACCTGGTCGGTGGGGTATTTCCAGAAGTCGCGCAACAGGTAGTTGATGGGCAGGTTCAACGCGCGGCCACTGGGCGGGATGGGCTTTTCAAACCAATGCTGGTAGATCTTGAAGGCCTCGCCACTGGTGATGAGGCGGCGCATTTCATCGTCCACCATCTTCTTGAAATCGAGGTCGTCCTTGGACAGCATGATGGCCAGCGGTTCGGTGGTGAGGTAACGCCCGACCACCTTGGCCTGGCTGGGGTCGGGCAAGGCCGCCACCAAGCCGAACAGCAGCACATCGTCCATCACAAAGGCGTCAGCCTCGCCTTTCAACACCATGTCCACACCTTGCGAGTGGTTGGCCGATTCGACGATTTTCAGGTTCAGGCCTCGTTCGGCGTTGAGGCGACGCATCGCGTCCAGCGGGGTGGTGCTTTTGGTGGACACCACGGTTTTGAGTGCCAGCGAATCCACCCGGTCCACCTTGCTGTCGGCCTTGACGAGCATGCGAGCGCCCGTGATGTAGTGGGGGATGGTGAACGCCACCTTTTCACGCCGGGCGGCATTGTTGGTGGTGGAGCCACATTCCAGGTCCGCCTGACCTTTCTGGATGAACTCCAACCGGTTGGCCGAAGTGACCAGGGCGTAGGTCACGTTCAACTTGTCGAGCTTGAGCTGCTTTTGCACCGCCAGCGCGATGCGCTGACACAACTCGACGGCATACCCCACAGGCTTGCCATCCGGCAACACGTAGGAGAACGGCACCGACGTGTCGCGATGGGCAATGACCAGGCGCCCATCCTGCCGGATCCGGTCGAGCACCGGACCGCCCCAGGCACTGCCTGCGCAAGCCAAGGTCACCCACAACGCCGTCAAACCCTTGTTCCAACGATTCATGATGCTTGTGACCCTTTTTGCCGAGAAAAATCAGGACCGAACGGGCCGTATGGAGCGCTCCAGCGCTTCCCAAAAGCGCTGGGCCGCGCCCTTGGGTTTGCTGCCATTCTGAGGCCGTTCGCGGTAAATGCGAACATCCAATACAAGATCCATGCCATCTCCAGCGCGAACCAGCTTGCCCGACTCCAGATCCCGCCGAACCGCGGACAAAGGCAGGAAGGCCACCCCATGTCCCTCACGGGCCATGGCCTTGAGCCCCTCGGCCATGTCGGTTTCATACACCCGCTCCAGGTGCACAGTGGCCTTGGTTTGCTTGATGGCCGCCTCCACCACACGCCCCAGGTAGGCGCCGGGGGCATACGCCAGGTAGGGCACCGGGTGGTTGGCCAAACCAGGCAAGGGGAACAAGGGCTGCCCCTGCTCATTGGCCTTCACACAGGGAGCCAACACCTCGGTGCCCAGGGGCAGCATCTCGTAACGATCGGCGTCGAGCCGGATGGGTTGCAGCGCATGGTGAAAGGCAATCAGCAAATCGGCATGCCCTTCCACCAACCGCAGCACGGCATCGTGCACATTGAGCGCCGTGAGGCGGGTCTTGATCGGCCCGCAACTCTCCCGCAAGCCAGACAGCCATGTTGGGAAAAAGGTGAACGCCAGCGAGTGCGGCACCGCAAACTCGATGGTGTCATCCGCCACCGCGCTGTGCGCCCGCAACATCGCCCGCGTGGACTGCAGGGCCTGCAGTATTTCCAGCGATTGCTCGTACAGGGTCTGACCCGCAGGCGTCAACCGCGTGGGGTAGGAGGACCGATCCACCAAATCGGTCCCCGCCCATGCTTCCAACGATTGGATGCGGCGCGAAAAAGCAGGCTGGGTCACATGACGCAACTGCGCCGACCGACTGAAGCTGCGGGTTTCAGCCAGACTCACAAAGTCCTCAAGCCATTTGGTTTCCATGACACTCCCAACTTTCAATGAACGGAAAAGGGGCAAATTTCCCGTGCACATGCACGGATTGCATGATTAAACGATTGTTCACACTTTGTAACAATAGTTACACCCCATCAACTCCGCGGCCCGCCGCCTTCCTCCATGAACATCCCTTGGAACCGTTGGGCCTATGCCCTGTTTGGTGCGTTCGTGCTGACCATGGCGTGGCGCACACACAACGACACCACCGTGGCCGTGGTGCTCAGTTCGCTGCTGATGTTTGCCACCTGCTGGGCCAATGCAGGTCATCTGCTGGGCATGCGCCGGGCCAGCCTGCTGGTGCTTTTGGGCACCAGCATGGGCTGGTTTGCCGAACAAATGGGTACCACCCGCGGTTGGTTCTTTGGCCAGTACACCTACACCGATGTGCTGGGTTGGACGTTGGGCTCGGTGCCCGCGGTCATTCCGCTGATGTGGTTCTCGCTGGTCTACTGCGGCTACGTGCTGGCCTGCCTGATCGTTTGGCGCACCCCAGCCGTCACGCCCCAAAGTCTGCGGGGCAGGCTGTTTTTGGTGTTCCTCACGGCCATGCTGGTGACGGCGTTCGACCTGGGAGCCGACCCCTATTTCGTCTACACCCTCAAGGCGTGGATCATGGCCAAGACCGATGGCGGATGGTTCGGCGAAACCCTGCAGGGCTTTGCGGGCTGGATGACGGTGTCCATGGCCATCGGTGTGGTGTTCCAGTGGCTCACCCACCGCCGCCCGGTGCAGCCCAACCCCGAGTACACACCCGGCCAGGCCCTGCTGCCGCTGGGCATTTATGGGGGGTTCATGGTGTTCCAGGCCTTGCTGGGCAACCCCATCGAAACCCGGGTCATCGCCTTGTTTGCCATGGGGTTGCCGTTGATCGCCGCCCTGGTGGGCTGGCAGCACTGGAAACAGGTGTGGGCGCAGCCCAAGGTGCCCAGCCCGGTGTCCGACGCCCGCCTGGCCCACATGCGCTACGTGACCGATCCACTGGCCGACGACACGGTGAGCGCCATTGCCGGGCAGGGCGACGCGGCCCAAACCCTGGCACGCATCGAACAAGTCAACAAGCAGTTCAGTCAATGGACCACCAACCAGAGCCTGAACGACTGGAACCCCAGCCCGGAGGCACTGGACCCCGCCATCACCCAGGCCGTGAAACAGTACCTGGCCCAAGGGCAGGTGCTGCCCAGCTGGGCCGATGCGGACAAGATCGGACGGGCCGAGGCCCTGTTTGTGGACAACGGGGTGTTGTCGTGCACCCTGCTGTTCTGCGCCAGCCTGCCGCAGTGTTATGTGCTGCCTGACCTGTCCACCGTGCTGCACCTGTCCGGGCAATTGGAAAAACACACCGAACACCGCATCCGCATGACGGCAGCCATGATCTTCCCGGTCATGTTCAGCGGCGGCTTGACCCAGCCGGAGGGCAGTGGCGTCACCCAAACCCTGAAGGTGAGGCTGATCCACGCCATGATTCGCCACCTGATCCTGCGCCAAAGCCCCGAAGCGGCCATGCAGGCGCTGGGCAATCAGTTGCACGTCCCGGGGGCCGGGCAAGTCCATCCGCTGGGCACGACCGATCCCACCGCCAGCCTGCACCAGGCCTTGTGGGCGCATGGGTGGAACCTGGGACAGGACGGCCTGCCCTGCAACCAGGAAGAGCAGGCCTACACGCTGCTGACCTTCTCCTACGTGTATCTGCAAGGCCTGCGCACCCTGGGACTTGGGCTGTGCGCAGCCGACGAAGAGGCCTACCTGCACACCTGGAACGTGGTGGGACACGTTCTGGGCATCCACGACGACCTGATGGCCCACACCATGGACGACGCACAAGCCCTGTTCGTGCAACTGCAGGCCCGGGGCTTTCTGCCCACACCCGCACCCGACCCCCGCCCCGCACTCGGACAAGCCCTGATGCAGGCCATGGAACGGGCCATCCCCCTTAAACTGCTCAGGTGCGTGCCCCCTCAGCTCACGCGCTACCTCTGCGGTGACGCCTCCGCCCAATGCATTGGCGTGACCCGCAGTTCATCCAACTGGATTCAACGCTTCTTCTTTTGCGCGGGCATGCTGACGATTCGGATCATCGACGGTGTGGTGGGATTCTTCATCCCGGGCTTCTCACTCTCCCGCATGCTCACCCGGGTGCTGGGCTACCACACCATCACCACCCTGCTGATGGACCAGACCCGTCCCCTGCGCCTGCCTGACCATCTGCTCAACCAGATGCACCAAACCGTGGACGGCTGGTCCGACGATCCCAAAGCCCCCCACTGGCTCAACGGTGTGGAAGACCTCCTGACGCGGCAGGGCTCATGGCGCCCTCGACAGACGCCTTGACCCCGTGACGCATCCCCTGTCACCCGTCCCCTTGTCAGTGCTGGCCCCCATTTGGCGCTGGGTCTTGGGGCTTTGCGTGTGGCTGGTGTTGGGCGGACTCGTGGCCGCCCATGCCCAGCCTGCGCTGGAGCTGAACGCGGACATCCAACGCGCAGAGGCATGGCCAGCAGTGCAAATCCTGACAGAGGGCCCCAACCGCCTGGCGATTTCGGAGGTGATGGCATCTCGAGACGCTTTTTCCACGCCCACCACCGCCTACGCCACCCTGGGCCTGAGCCAGGGCCCGGTGTGGGTGCATGTGCCCATCCACGTTCAGCCAGGGGCTGGCGGGCTGTGGATCGTTGACGTCAACTACCCGGTGCTGAACTCGGTGGAGTTCTTCCTGGTTCACCAGGGACAGGTGCTCCAGCACCGAGCGCAAGGCAACATGGCGCCATTTGAGCAGCGGCGCATTCCCACCCCTTCACATGCGTTTGACGTGGAATTGCCCGACGGCGACCGCGTGGACGTGTACCTGCGGGTGTCCCACAACGGGGCGCTGATCCTTCCGATCTCTTTTCAACGCCCGCGGGTGTTTCACCAACTGGTGCAAGGTGAACAAATGCTGCAAGGGCTGTTGACCGGCCTGGCCTTGTGCCTGCTGGTCTACAGCCTGGGACAGTGGTTGATCCTGAAGGACCTGCTGTATGGCAAATACGCGCTGCTGATCACGGGCAGTCTGCTGTTTTCGCTGCTGCACTTTGGCATTGGGGCCCAGTACGTGTGGGGCAAGGTGCCCTGGGTGGAAACCCACATGTCCGGCCTGTCCGCCATGATCGCGTCCACCGGGTCGTTCCTGTTCAACGAACACGCCATGCGCGGGCCGGAACTCAAGCCCTGGCTGGGCCGACTCATGAAGTGGGGTGCCGCCTTCACTGCCTGCACCGGCCTGGCCTTTGCGCTGGACCTCATCACCATCCAGACCGTCACCGCCATCACCAGCACCGTCGGACTGGCCCCGGCACTGTTGGCGGCGCCGTCGGCGCTCACCCGGGCCCGCCGCGGTGACCCCATGGGCGGCTGGTTCTTTGTGGCCTGGATCAGCCATTTTGTGGCCGCGGCCATCCTGGTCGAAGTGATCAAGGGCCGCATCGGCGTGAACCCCTGGACCATGCACTCCTACCAGATCGGGGCCACGGTGGACATGCTGATCTTCCTGCGCATGCTGGGTCTGCGCACCCAGGCCTTGCACAACGCCATGCGCCACGCCTCGCTGGAGCAGGAAACCCTGCGCTCGCTGGCCCACACCGACCCGCTGACCTCCCTGCTCAACCGCCGAGGGCTGCATGCGGGCATGGGGGCGGTGGTGCACTCGGCCAAGCCCGACAACCTGGTGGCGGTGTTCATGCTGGACCTGGATGGGTTCAAACCCATCAACGACCAACACGGCCACGACGTGGGGGACACCCTGTTGGTGGCCGTGGCTGCCCGACTCAAAGGCCTGGTGCGCAACAGCGATGTGGTGGCCCGCCTGGGTGGCGATGAATTCGTGGTGCTGTTCACCAACCTGCCCAATGCCCTTCAAGCGGCCGACATGGGCGACAAACTGCTGCAGGCGTTCTCAGAACCCTTTGTGCTGCCCAACGGCGCGATCTGCCACGTGGGCCTGACCGCGGGTTATGCCGTGGCCCCCGAAGACGGGCTGGACGCCCACACCTTGCTGCGCCAGGCCGACGAAGCCATGTACGCCGGCAAGAGCGGCGGCAAACACTGTGTGAGGCGTTATGGGGCGACCGCCAACGCTTCAGTGCCGGAGACGAACTGATCCGGCGACGGGACGGCCGTCTCGTCCGTGGACGCATCGGCACTTTGCTGCAACGCCCACATGCGGGCATACACCCCACCCAGCGCCAGCAGATCGGCATGGGTGCCTCGCTCCACAATGGTTCCGTGTTCCAGCACCAGGATCTCGTGCGCGTCCACCACGGTGGACAGGCGGTGGGCAATGACCAGCGTGGTCTTGTTGGCCGCGGCCGTTTTCAGTTCGGCCTGGATGGCGCGTTCGTTGGCTGAATCCAATGCACTGGTGGCCTCGTCGAAGATGACGATGGGCGGGTTCTTCAGCAGGGTGCGCGCAATGGCCACCCGCTGCTTTTCACCACCCGACAGCTTCAGCCCCCGCTCGCCCACCGGCGTGGCATAGCCCTGCGGCAGGCTGACGATGAAGTCGTGGATGCGGGCGGCCCTGGCCGCAGCCTCCACCTCCTCGCGGGTGGCGTCCGGCCGACCGTAGCGGATGTTGTATTCGATGGTGTCGTTGAACAGCACCGTGTCCTGCGGCACGATGCCAATGGCCGCGCGCACACTGGCCTGGGTGACATGGCGCACGTCCTGCCCGGCGATTTCGATGCGCCCGCCTTCAGCAGGGTTGCCGACGTCGTAGAAGCGGTACATCAGCCGCGCCAGCGTGGACTTGCCCGACCCCGACGGCCCCACCACCGCCACCGTCTGCCCGGGCGGAATCTCGAAGCCGATGCCATGCAAGATCTCTCGGTCCGGGTGGTACCCAAAGCGCACGTTGACAAAACGCACCGAAGGTTGCGGCCCATTTTTATGAACTAAAAGTGGCCCTGACGCTTTCTCATCGGACACTTCACGCTCTCTTTCCAATAGCGTGAACATCTTGTCCAAGTCGGTCAGGCTTTGCTTGATCTCGCGGTACAGCACGCCCAGAAAGCCCAGCGGGATGTAGAGCTGGATCATGAAGGCGTTGATCATCACCAAGTCGCCCAGCGTCATCTGTCCCAGCGCCACCGCGTGGGTGGCCCGCCAGAGCATGGCCACCAAGGCCCCGGCAATGATGAGCTGTTGCCCGGTGTTCAACAGGCTGAGGGTGCGCTGGCTTTTGATGCGGGCCTTGCGCAACTGGTCCAGGCTGGTGTCGTAGCGCTGGGCCTCAAAGGCTTCGTTGTTGAAGTACTTGACCGTTTCGTAGTTCAGCAGCGAATCGATGGCTTTGCTGTGCGACACCGAGTCCAGCTCGTTCATCTCGCGGCGGAACTGGGTGCGCCACTCGGTCACCACCACCGTGAAGGCCACGTAGCCCACCAACGCCGCCAGGGTGATCCACACATAACCCGCATCGAACCGGGTGCCCAGCAACGTGAGCACCATCACCACCTCGATGAGCGTGGGAAAGATGCTGTAGAGCGAATACGAAATGAGCGACTGCACACCGCGCGTGCCGCGCTCGATGTCGCGCGTCATGCCGCCCGTCTGGCGCTCCAGGTGAAAACGCAGGCTCAACGCATGCAGGTGCTCGAACACCTGCAGGGCAATGCGGCGGGTGGCCCCCTCGGTGGCCTTGGCAAACACCAGCTCGCGCAATTCGGTGAACAGGCTGGTGGAAAACCGCAGCGCCCCGTAGGCCAGCAACAGCCCCAGCGGCACGATGAGCACCTCGGGCACCGGCGGCGACCCCAGCAGCGAGCGCCCGCCCGCCTGCGGCGTCATGGCATCCACCAACTGCTTGAGCAGCAGGGGCACGCCCACGTTGGCCCCTTTGGCCGCCACCATGAAACCCAGTGCCAGCATGACCCGCCACTTGTACGCCCACAGGTACGGAAACAGGCGCTGGAGGGTGGTCCAGTCCGAACGCGCCACCTTGCCCCCCGAAGCGGAGGCAGGAGGGACATCGGCGGGGGAAACGGAGGCGTGGCGGCGCATGGCGGACAATCAAAGCAGTTTTTTCACCAATTGTGCTCTGCCATGAATGCCCCCCTGCCCAGTTCGCCCGCCACCCGTGCTGACGCCGCGCCCCGAAACGCCCCCGCCGTGCCCTTGCCCACGGACAAGGAACTGGTGCTGAAGGTCATTCCCATGCCCGCCGACTGCAACGCCAATGGCGACATTTTTGGCGGCTGGGTCATGGCGCAGGTGGACCTGGCGGGGTCGGTGCTGCCCGCACGCCATGTGCAGGGCCGCATGGCCACGGTGGCGGTCAACCAATTCATCTTCAAGCAGCCCGTGCGCGTGGGCGACATCCTGAGCTTTTTCAGCAAGGTGGGCCGAATCGGCAACACCTCCATCACCGTGGAGGTGGAGGTGTTTGCAGAACGCTTCCGCGACCAAGGCCGGTTTGTCAAAGTGACCGAGGCGTCGTTGACCTACGTGGCCATTGACGAACAAGGCCGTCCGCGCCCCATTCCCCGCGAAGGGGATCAGCCAGCCTGACCCTTGCGCCCTGCTGGCCCCGCGCGGTCAGCGAGGCTGGAGGGACACGGGGCCAAACACCGCCCGCGTGTGGCCACGGGTGTTGTCGGCATCGCTCATCAAGGCCAGGCCCAGGATGGGACCGGGCTCTTCGTCGAACGCCCGGCGGTAGTCGGCGTGCACGTCCCGCGTGTGGTGCACCCAGCGGCGCAGATGGGCCGGGCCTTGCTCCACCACCAAATACCGGATGCGGTCGGTCCGTGGGTCTCGAATGACCGTGCCCACCGGGTGCTCGTCCCCTGCGGCCCACACGTACACCAGCGAGGCATAGGGCAAGGCATCACCCGTGACCAGCAAGGTCAGCTCGGACATCATCCCGAAACGCGCCGACAGCGCAGAACGGTCCCCATCAAACGCCACGGCCAGTTGTACCGGGGCATCGCTGGCTTGGGTGTCGGACAGGTCCGCCCCCTCCACCAGGTCTTGCACCCACCAGGAAAAGTGAACCGTTGACGGCGTTGTGACCGGCGTTTGAAAGCGTGTGCGCAGCAGGCTGAGGGAGGCATCCGTCTGCACCGCCATGCCGGGTGCGCCGTCTTGAATCACCGACTCAAAAGGTTGCCAGCGCTTGCCCAACACCGGGCTGGGCTTCCAGCCGGGAAACAGTTGCTCCAGCGTCGGTGCGCCGGCACCTTGCAAGGTGGCCGGGCTTTGGCAAGCGCTCAGCAACCCCAGGGTCATGCCCATGACCCACCACCGGGCCCAGGCCCGCGTGCTCCAAAAAGTCGATCTCATGTGTGTGTCCGTGACGCTGGCGGGCTCACCGGCCCTGAGCCAAGCCGCGCGATGATACGCAGCCCCGGCGACCGCCACGTGACACCCTGGGGCGATCAAGCCCCGGTGAGCGACGCCGCCACCGCCCGCCGGAACGGGGCAAAACGCTGCCCCAGGCGCAACGCAGCCTGGCGAATGGCCCGGGCGGGCGTGGTTTCGTGGGTGTACAGACGGGTGATCCACTGGGTGGCCATGTAGGTGGGCCGACTGGCCAGCCAATGGGCACGCTCGTAGGCGGCCAGCACCGCCGGATCGGCCAAGGCCCGCCCTTGGCGCTGCCCGCGCTGCAAGGCCTGCGTGAGCGCCTCCACGCTGCGCAGCCCCAAATTGAAGCCATGGGCCGTGACCGGGTGCATGCCACAGGCCGCATCGCCCACACAGGCCAGGCGAGCGCCCACCAGCCGCTTGGGGTAGACGGCCACCAGCGGGTACACATGCCGGGTGCTGACCAGGGTCATGCCCCCCAGCCGTTGGGCAAACCGACGCTGCATGTCGGCGTTGAAGTCGGCTTCTGTCAGGTTCTGCACCTGCTGCATCTCGCTGCTGGGCAGCGTCAACACCACCGACGACCGGTGCCGCCCGGTGTCCGGGCAATCGTTCATGGGCAGCAGAGCCAGGGTCTGCCCGTAGTCAAACCACTCCCAGGCGGCATGGTGGTGAGGCTCGTCATGCGCCATGTTGCACACCAGCATGCTGCGCCCAAAGTCGTGCATGTCAGCCGCCAGCCCCAGGGCACGGCGGGTGCTGGAGTGTCGGCTGTCGGCGGCCACCAGCAACTCGGTGGTGAGCACACGACCATCGTCCAGCGTGACGCAGGCCCGGTCGGGCAGCACCTGCACGGCTTGCACGGCATGCCCGGCAATCAAGGTGCAGGACGAGGGGCTGCCTGAACCCTCAACCATCGGGGCGACGGTCTCAAACAGCGCGCGCCGGATCAGGTGATTGGCCACCAAAAACCCCAGCTCGGAGGGTGTTGCCCCACCCTGGCCCGCGGGGGCGTCTTCATGGCTGATGACCATGGCAAACGGATCGGCCCCATCCATGACGCGGGCGTCGCGCAGCGGGGAAATGTCCTGGGCAGGGATGCGCTCCCAGGCGCCCAGGGCCTTGAGCACCTTCACGCTGTGCTGGGTGAGGGCGATCTCCCGTCCGTCAAACAGGGGCTCCACCAAGGTGCTCAAGGGCGATTGCTCCACCAACGCCACGTTCAAGCCCAAAGGTTTGACGCTTTGGGCCAACGCCAGCCCGGCAGGGCCTGCCCCCACGATGAGCAGATCGAAGTGAGCGGAAGAAGCAGTGGATGAGGTGGCGGCCGACATGGCCGGGCAGCTTAGCCGCCGTCCGCTGCTGCCGCGTTGACCCAGGTCAACGCCCCCGCCAGCGGCAAGCCCATGGGTTCAGGACACGATGTAGGCCGCGCTGCCGCAAGACAACAGCTTGCCGTCGGCCCCCAGGAACTCCATGCGCGTGCTGGCCACGCGGGAGCCCAGGCGCATGACCTCGGCCCGCATGTCGAACACCTCGCCAATGCCGGGGCGCAGGTAGTCGATGCGCAGGTCAATGGTGCCCAGCTTGGCAAAGCGTTGCAGGCGCTGGGCCACGGGTTCGTCCATGTGACGCGCACCAATCGCCGCCATGACCGCCAGCCCGCCCAGGGCGTCCAGGCTGGCGCTGATCACCCCGCCGTGGATGCGGTTGTAGGCAAAGTGCCCCACCAACTCAGGGCGCATCTGGATGCGCCCCATCACCTGCTCGGGCAGGATGGACACGATCTTCATGCCCAGCATCTGGTTGAACACGATGCGGGTTTCGAAAATGTCGGTCAGCGCGGCGGTGAACTCAGGCTCGAACACCACCGGCTCGGTGGCCACGGCAGAACGCGATTTGGGCATGGCGGGTGGGGGGATGGGTTCAGAACTTGGAAAAGTCGGGGCGGCGCTTTTCCAGGAAGGCGCTGAACGCTTCCTTGGCCGCGGGCTCGCGCAGCATGCGCCCGAACACCTCGGCCTCGGTGCGGATTTGCTGGGCCACCAGGGCGGCCTGGCCTTGTTTCATCAGGCGCTTGGACTCGATGAGGCTGCTGGACGACTTGGCGGCCAGCCTGGCGGCCACGGCCTGCGCCAGGTTGTTCGCCTCGGACGGTGGCACCACGCGGTTGACCAGCCCCACCTCCAAAGCGGCCTCGGCCAGGAAGGGCTCCCCCAGCAGCAAGGCTTCGGCCGCACGGTGGTAGCCCAGCATCTGCGGCACCAGCAGGCTGGAAGCCGCCTCCGGGCACAGCCCCAGGTTCACAAACGGCATGGAGAACGCGGCGTTGTCGCCCGCGTACACCAGGTCGCAATGGAACAGCAGGGTGGTGCCAATGCCCACGGCAGGGCCACACACCGCCGCCACCACCGGCTTGGAAAAGCCGCTGATGGCCCGCAGGAAACGGAACACCGGGGCGTCTTCATCGGCCCGCGGGTTGTGGAGGAAGTCGGCCAGGTCGTTGCCTGCGCTGAACACCGTTTCGTGCCCCTGGAACACCACCACGCGCACGGCGGCGTCGGTGGCGGCGGCCTCCAGGCCATCGGCCAGGGCGGCGTACATGTCGCGGGTGATGGAGTTCTTCTTGTCCAGGCGGTTGAACGTGAAGGTGGCAATGCCGTTTTCGGTGTGGATGAGGATGTCTGACATGGATGGAATCTGACCCAAAAAGTGGCGTGCAAATTACCATGAAACCCCCCGTCCGCGTTGAGGGGCCAACTCCAGGGCTGCACCGTGGGCGACAGCAGGCAGAATCGCGCGGTCGCCCGCTGCCACTGCGCCCATGCTCCAAAACCTTCGCTTTGCCGCCCGTCGCTTGTTGATCGGCCCCATCTTGCTGGCCGCTGCCACCGGGTGCACGGCCCTCTGGGCCGCCGATGCGGCCCCTGCTGTGGCTGCAATGCTGAAGCCCACCCCCAGCCCATCGAGCGCCAAGCCTCGCCGACCCGTGGTGGGGTTGGTGTTGTCCGGCGGTGGTGCCCGCGGGTTTGCCCATGTGGGGGTGTTGCGCGCCCTGGAAGAAGCCCATGTGCCCGTGGACCTGGTGGTGGGCACCTCCATGGGGGCCATCGTGGGTGGCCTGTACGCCAGCGGCATGTCACCGCAGGCGCTGCAAGCCGAGTTGCTGTCCATCCCCTGGAACACGCTTTTCGAGCGCCGGGCCCCGCGCCCCACCCTGCCCCAGCACCGCAAGGAGGACGACTTCAACCTGCTGCCCATTGTGGAACTGGGGTTTCGAGATGGGGAATTCCGCGTGCCCACGGGGGCCGTGTCCACCCGCTCGCTGGAATGGCTGCTGCGCCACTTCACGCTGCACACCCGCAAGTTG
Source organism: Hydrogenophaga soli (assembly GCF_054777695.1). Classification (NCBI taxonomy): domain Bacteria; kingdom Pseudomonadati; phylum Pseudomonadota; class Betaproteobacteria; order Burkholderiales; family Comamonadaceae; genus Hydrogenophaga; species Hydrogenophaga soli. The sequence continues at coordinate 426,344 of NZ_BAAHAK010000003.1, forward strand.
ACCCACTTTGACGCCCTGTCCATTCCTTTCCGCGCGGTGGCCACCGACATGGAAACGGGTGAACCCGTGGTGCTGGACCGTGGAGACCTGGCCGCCGCACTGCGGGCCAGCATGTCGGTGCCCGGCGTGTTCTCGCCGCTGGAAATGGACGGGCGCATCCTGGGCGATGGGGGTCTGGTCAACAACCTGCCGGTGGATGTGGCCCGCGCCATGGGGGCGGACGTGGTGATTGCGGTCAACATCGGCACCCCCCTGGCGGGGCGGGAAACGCTCAACGACGTGCTGGGGGTGAGCCAGCAGATGATCAACATCCTCACCGAGCAGAACGTGCAACGCAGCATCGCCCTGCTCACCGTCAACGACTTGCTGCTGTCGCCTTCGCTGGGCAAGCACAGTTCCGCCGATTTCGACCGTGCGGAAGACATCTCGCGCATCGGGCTGGACTATGGCCAATCGGTGGGCGAAGCCCTGGCCCGTTTTGCCGTCTCGCCCGACGACTACGCCCAATGGCAACTGGGTCGGCAGGCCCACACCGAGCCCCTGCCCGGTGCCTTGGCCTACGTGCGGTTTGAGGGCGTGACACCCCAACAAGCCGCCCAGCTGAACAAGCTGGTGGACACCCAGGCGGGGCAGCCGCTGGACCCCGCCAAACTCAACGGCGACCTGGAACAACTCTCGGCCAGCGGTGACTACGACCAGGTGGACTACCGGCTGGTGCCCGACCCCCACACCCTGCAAGACGGCCTGGTGTTCGAACTCAAGGAGAACGATTGGGGCCCCAACTACCTGCGCGCGGGGCTGGACCTGCACACCAACTTCCGTGGCGACTCGGCCTTCAACCTGCGTCTGGCCCACAGCCGCCATTGGCTCACCGAATCGGGCACCGAATGGCGCAACCAGCTGGGCATTGGGGCCAACACCGAAGCCCGCACCGAGCTGTACCACCCCTGGGGCGGTGACCACGACCGCTACCTGTCGGTTCACGCCACCGCCCGCAGCCAACGCGTGGAACTGTTTGCCCTCGATGGCACGCAACTCGCGCTGTACAACCGCAACACCCATGCCTTGGGCATCGACCACGGGTGGTCGCTGGGTCGTGGGGGTCGCCTTGGCAGTGCGCTCATTGGCCTGTTCGCCAACCGCCGCACCATTGACTCGGTGCTGATCAGCACCCATGCAGCCAGTCAAGTGACCGCGCCTGAAACCAACGCCGCCGACCGCTGGACCGAATCCGGGTTGCGGTTTCGCCTGGTCACCGACCAGCTGGACCAGACCAGTTTCCCCCGCGAAGGCCACCGCATGGTGGCCGATGCTGAATTGGGCCATCGACGCTCCGATGGAACCCGCAAGGGTTTCCACCGGCTGGAATGGACGGGCAACTGGGTGCACAGCTGGAGACACCACACACTCAACAGCCACGCCCGCGTGGCCCGCGCGTCCGACATTCCGGCAGGGGCCATGGACGAGTATTCGTTGGGCGGCTTCCAGCAGCTTTCAGGCTTCAAACCTGGACAGGTGGCGGGCAACTACCTGGGGTTGGTGCGCCTGGGGTACTACCAGCGCCTGGACATCGACCCCGGCATCGCCCGGGGGTTCTACGCCGGGGGCTCCATGGAGTGGGGCAATGCGTGGCGTGACACCAGCGAGATCCGCTGGGGTGGCCTGAAAAAAGCCTACAGCCTGTATGTGGCGGCTGACACGGGGCTGGGGCCCGTGTACCTGGCCTTGGTCAAAGGCCAGGGCCAGTCGCCGGGCGTCTATCTGTTCCTGGGGCGGCCCTGAACGCGGGGGCCGCGGCAAGCGGCCTTCAGCGGAACTTGGACTGGGGAACGGTCTTCAACTCGCCGTCGATGCTGGCCAGGTAGTTGGCCAGCTGCTTCAGCTCAGCCAGCTTGAACTGCTTGGCCACGCCACCCATGATGGGGTTGCCACGGCCGATGACGTTGTTGCCCTCCACCGTGTACGACTTGAGGGCCACGTACAGGTAGTCGCCATGCTGGCCACCAATCTTGGGATAGCTGGGGTCGATGGGCTTGCTGAAGTTGGCCCCGTGGCAGGACACGCAGGCACCTTTTTCCAGCAAGGCCGCCACAGCCGCGGGGGCCGCCTTGGAGGGTGCTTCACCCACGGTGACATTGCCCGCATGACCGCTGTAAAACGCAGCCAGATCGGCCATGTCCTGCTCGGTCAGCGAACCGGCCATGCCCCGCATGGTGGGGTGCTTGCGGTCACCCTTTTTATAGGCCTGCAAAGCTGACATGATGTAGCCTGCCTGCTGACCGGAAATCATGGGGATCTTGTGAACCTCGGGAAACGCGTTCTGGTAACCCGGAATGCCGTGGCAGCCAATGCACATGGCCGCCTTCGACTCCCCCGCCTTGACATCGCCCGTGACCCCTTGTGCCTGAGCGCCGGCAACCGTGAAAAGAAGCGTCGCAGTGGCGACAAAAGCGGTGATCGGCGAGGGCAGCTTCTTGGTCATGTTGGCATCACAATGAAGGTTGATTGATAAAAATCAACGACCGATTATATAGACTGGGTTATCAGCGTTTTCCCTCATTCCTGGCCCTTTTCCGCCTCCTCCCAACCCCCTTCAGCCCATGAAATTCCAAGGTTCCGAGCAGTACGTCGCCACCGCCGATCTCAAACTCGCGGTCAACGCAGCCATTGCGCTCCAGCGCCCCTTGCTGGTCAAGGGTGAACCCGGCACCGGCAAGACCATGCTGGCCGAAGAAGTGGCCCAGGCCCTGGGCATGCCGCTGCTGCAATGGCACATCAAGTCCACCACCAAGGCGCAGCAGGGCCTGTACGAATACGACGCCGTGAGCCGCCTGCGCGACAGCCAGTTGGGCGACGAGAAGGTGAAGGACATCCAGAACTACATCGTCAAGGGCGTGCTGTGGCAAGCCTTCACCGCCGAGCAGCCGGTGGCGCTGCTGATCGACGAAATCGACAAGGCCGACATCGAGTTCCCCAACGACCTGCTGCGCGAACTCGACCGCATGGAGTTCTACTGCTACGAAACCCGCGAGCTGGTCCGCGCCAGACACCGCCCGCTGGTGTTCATCACCTCCAACAACGAGAAAGAGCTGCCCGACGCCTTCTTGCGCCGCTGCTTCTTCCACTACATCAAGTTCCCCGACGCAGCCACCATGCAGCAGATCGTGGACGTGCACTTCCCCGGGCTGAAGAAAGAGCTGCTGACCGCGGCCATGAAGACTTTCTTCGACATCCGCAACCTGCCCGGCCTGAAGAAGAAACCCTCCACCTCCGAGTTGCTGGACTGGCTCAAGCTGCTGATGGCCGAAGACATCCCCCTGGAAGCCCTGCAAAGCGCCGACCAGAAAGTGGCCGTGCCGCCGCTGGTGGGCGCGCTGCTGAAGAACGAGCAGGACATCACCCTGTTCGAAAAACTGGTGTTCATGAACCAACGGAACCGTTGAGGGCTGCGCCATGGACCCGCAAATGAACCGCCTGCTCAAGCAGGGCCTGTCCGACGCCGTGGGCTTTGTCGGCGGTGCCCTGGCCGGCTACTGGCTGGCCTTGGGCATGGGCTGGGAACTGTTCTCCGAAGGCTACGACAGCGCCAGCATCATGGGCATCCTGGCCGTGGGCCTGGGCGGCGGCGCGGGTCTGCACGCCGCGCGCCTGTGGCAAAAGATCAACCTTCCCCCTGACGACAAGAAGTGAGCCCACCATGGCCTTTGTAGAACCTGTCACCCTCAGCGCCCATGGCGTCACCCTGCGCCCCCTCACCCTGGACGACGAAGCCGGCCTGAAAGCCGCCGCCGCCGACGGCGAGCTGTGGAACCTGCGCATCACGTCGGTGCCCGAACCCGAGCACACCCGCAAATACATCGAAGACGCGCTGGCCATGCGCGACGCCGGAAACCGCTTTGCCTTTGCCGTGACCGACACCGCCACTGGCGAGGTGCTGGGCTGCACCAGCTACCACGACATCGTGCCCGCCCTCAAGCGTGTAGAAATCGGCTGGACCTGGTATGCCAAGCGCGTGCAGCGCACCCACGTCAACACCACCGCCAAGCTGCTGCTGCTGACCCACGCCTTCGAGACCCTGGGCTGCCATGTGGTGGGCTGGCGCACCGACAACTTCAACTTTGCGTCCCAACGTGCCATCGAACGCCTGGGTGCCAAGAAGGACGGCGTGATCCGCGGCCACGCCCTGCGCCGCGACGGCACCATCCGCGACACGGTGATGTACAGCATGCGCAGCGGGGAGTGGCCGGAAGCCAAGGCACAGTTGCTCTATTTATTGAAGCAAAAAGGCACCATGGAATAAGCGGTAGAGCACATTTTTACCAACATTATCCATGGACCCCACCCTTCAAGCCACACTGGGCACACTGCTGCGCTACCAAGCGTGGGCTGATGCGGACCTCATGGCCCTGCTGTGCCAGCCCACCCATGCGCTGGACGACGCCGCCCGCGCCGTTCATCACCAGGCCCTGCGGCTGATGAACCACATCCACGTGGTGGACCGCATCTTCATCGCCCACCTCAGCGGCCAGCCCCATTCCTACACCGCCACCAACACGCCGGACACCCCCAGCCCCGAACAACTGTCGTGGGACCTGGCCGATGCCAACGCCTGGCTGCTGGCCCACGCCAGCCACACCACGCCCGACAGCCTGAACGAGCACGTGACCTTCACCTTCACCGACGGCGACACCGGGCGCATGACCCGCCTGGAAATGCTGCTGCACCTGCACGCCCACGGCACCTACCACCGGGGACAGGTCAGCCAGATGCTCAAAGGCATTGGCTGGGTGCCACCCCGCGAACTGCTGACGCGCATGCTGCATGCGCAGGAGCCGGGGCGCAGGGCGGTAGCGTGATGGACCCAGATGGGCTCACCGCGTCTCAGGCACCGCCCCTTGCACCGCATCCAACACTGAAGTCAACCCAACACCCATCTGAAGCAACCCACCGCACAACGATTGCCAACGGAAGGCACTTGGCAAACAATATACAAATCGTATATCCCAGATTCCAGGAGAACAGCCATGCCCCCAGTCAGTGCTGCCGTGTTCATGTCGGGCAACAGTCAGGCCATCCGGCTGCCCAAGAGTTTTCGCATCAACAGCGCACGTGTCACGCTGGAACATGTGGGTGATGCCATCGTGATACGGGAAGCACCGATGACCATGGATGCGTTTCTGGCCAAACTGCCCACCGTGCCAGACTGGCCCGACGCACCGGCAGACGAACCCGAAGACGACACACCCGCCTGGTGAACCGCATGCAGGGCTATCTTCTGGACACCTGCGTATGGAGCCACATCATCCGCCGCACCCCCGAGCCGGTGCTATTTCGGTTCTCCCAACTCAAACCCGCTCAGATTCACCTGTCCCCCGTGGTGCTCGGCGAGCTGACCGTGGGCTTCTACAAGGGAGACCGCAGCGCCACCCGCCGCCGGGTCATTGACCAGATCGTGGCGCACACCCAAGCCCTGGTCATCGACTCAGACATTGCCGAGCGCTATGCGCTGATTCGCGCCACGCTGGAACAGGCGGGCACGCCCATTGGCCGCAACGACACCTGGATTGCGGCTGAAGCCTTGGTGCACGACCTGACCTTGGTCACCGACAACCTGCGGGAGTTTGAGCGGGTGCCGGGACTGAAGGTGGAGAGTTGGTTGTGAAGAAGCTCTTTTCGCCTTGGTGGTTGCTGTTGCTGGCAGTGGCAGGTGCCGCTGCATTGGCATTGGTTTATGCCAATGTTTGGAGCCTGCCCCTCCATGGCAACGGAGACAAACTTGGGCAAATGGGCGATTTCTTCGGCGGCCTGCTCAACCCGCTGGTCTCCCTGTTGACGCTGTTTGTCGCTATCAGCGTTTGGCAGTTACAGCGCGAGGAGTTGAAACTGACCCGCGACGAGCTGGAGCAATCCAGATTGGCCATGGAAGATCAGGCCAAGACGGCAGAGCAGCAGCGCCAGGAACAGCGGTTTTTTGATTTGCTGAATGTGTATCAGCAAACCCTTGGCTCTGTGGTGTTGATCGCACGCATGTCGGCCACCTCAGACGTTCCCGTTCACTACGGGGGCAAGGAGGCGATTGCCCACTTTTTGCGCAGCGAAGGAGCGATTTGGTCAAACTTTGACACGCGTGGAGCAACTGATCCTTTGGACACTTTTTACGATACGCATCGACGACAAGACTCCCGCAATGAGCTCTGTCCAAAGTGGAATACCGATGCCATTCGAGCATTGTTCGACCACTACTTCCGTGTCGTCTTCCGAATCCTCTTGGAGGCCAATAACCTATTGGGGGATCAGGACGAGCGCTACATCAAGCTGTTTCGCGCACAACTCAGCCGAGCAGAACTCACCATCCTCGCATGCAACCTCTGGCTGGATGAGGAAGGGAACAAGATGGTCCCTCTGGCCGAGAAATATCAACTGTTAGAGCACTTGCATCGAGGGTATCTACGAAACGCCTTGGAGCAGGAACTCCCGCCGCTGGTCTTCGGTCGCACCCGCGCTGCTGAACTTGCCACAGCAGCCCCCGCTTCTTCACAGGGTGATGTCCCCTGAACTCACTGCCGCCAAACACCGTGCTTGACACTGTCCTCACCCAACCCGAAGGCAAAACGCTGGGGGCCTGTGCCAACACGTCGGATGGGCGGCTGGTGGTGCGGCTGGCGCAGGCCATGCCCGCGATTCACCAACCAGCGACAAGCACCGAACAAGTAACCGAACAAGTAACCGAGCAAGCTACAACGCAGGTGATGAAGCTGCTCGTGACTTTGGCTGTCGGCCCCCTCGGCACCAAAGCCGCCATGGGCGCAATGGGCCTGAGCCACCGCCCCACATTCATCCAAAACTACCTGCAACCAGCACTGAACACCGGGTGGATTGAGATGACCCAACCGCAGTCGCCCAACAGCCCCACCCAGAAGTACCGTCTGACCGCCTCAGGTAGCAAGCAGCTGAAATTGCAAAAACAATAGCTGAAACACCAATCAATAAAAGCGCTAGACCTGATTTTTATTCACAACATATTCACCCCGCCACCCCATGCTCATCTCCTTCTTCTACGCCCTGCGTGACGCCAAGCTGCCGGTGTCGGTCAAGGAATTCCTGTCGCTGTTGGAGGCGCTGAAGGCGGGGGTGGTTGGCCCCACCAACCCCGAGGCGTGCAGCATGGACGACTTCTACTTCCTGGCCCGCACTGCGTTGGTCAAGGACGAGAAGCACTTCGACAAGTTCGACCGCGCCTTTGCCGCCTACTTCAAGGGCGTGGAAATGGTGGCCGACTTCACCAAACCCATCCCCCAGGACTGGTTGCGCCAGGAGATGGAACGCATCCTGTCCGACGAGCAAAAAGCCAACGCCCCCAAGATGGATTGGGACGAGCTGATGGACACCCTCCAAAAGCGGCTGGAAGAACAGAAGGAGCGGCACGAGGGCGGCAACAAGTGGATCGGCACCGGCGGCACCAGCCCCTTTGGCCACAGCGGCCACAACCCACAGGGCGTGCGCATTGGTGGCAAGGGCGGCGGCAAGAGTGCCGTGAAGGTGTGGGACCAACGCGCCTACCGCGACTACGACGACACGCAAGAGCTGGGCACCCGCAACATCAAGGTGGCGCTGCGGCGGCTGCGCAAGTTCGCCCGCATCGGCGCTGAAGACGAGCTGGACCTGGACGGCACCATCAAGGGCACCGCCGCCAACGCGGGCTGGCTGGACATCAAGATGCGGCCCGAGCGCCACAACCACGTCAAGGTGCTGCTGCTGATGGACGTGGGCGGCACCATGGACGAACACATCCACCGGGTGGAAGAGTTGTTCTCTGCCGTCAAGGCCGAGTTCAAGCACCTGGAGTTCTATTACTTCCACAACTGCGTGTACGACTACATGTGGAAGAACAACCGCCGCCGTTTTGCCGAGAAGTTCCCCACCTGGGACATCATCCGCAAGTACAACAAGGACTACAAACTCATCTTCGTGGGCGACGCCACCATGAGCCCCTACGAAATCCTGCAACCCGGCGGCAGCGTGGAATACAACAACGAGGAGGCGGGCGCAGAATGGCTGCAACGCCTCACGCACGCCTTCCCCAAGTTCGCATGGATCAACCCCGAGCCACCCGGCATGTGGCAGTACCGCCAAAGCATCAGCATCATCCAGCAGCTCATGGGCCAGCGCATGCACCCGCTCACCCTCAAGGGCCTGGAAGACACCATGCGCCTGCTGTCCAAGTGACACGCCCCTGGGCCGCGGCCCAGGGGGGGCGGTGGGCCATGCAGCCCGCATGGAGCCTGATGCTGGTGATGGCGCTGGCTGCGACGGGCGCTGCGGAGGCGGCCCCACCGCTCCCCGAGCCTGCCCCCACCGAAACGGCAACCCCTCCTGCCACATGGGCCTTCCAGGTGGAGGTTCAAGCCCCACCCGAAGTGCGTGCCACGCTGGAGCGCCACCTCGACATCCTGCGCTACCGCGAGCTGCCTGACCTCACCCCCGCCGAGCTGGCCCAACTCAGTGCCGATGTGCCCGCCAACGTGCGTTCGCTGCTGGGCGCACTGGGCCACTTTGCCCCCACCGTGCAGGTGTCAACCTCCCCCGCGGACCACGCCACACCCCCCACCGTGCACATTGCGGTGGACCCCGGCCCGCCCGCCCGCGTGGCCAGCGTGCACCTCACCGTCCATGCCGACCCCGAAGCCGCCCCCCGCCTCACCCAGCAGCTGCAGGCGCAGTGGCCGCTGACCGAAGGTGCCCTGTTCACCCAAGCGGCGTGGGACGACGCCAAATCCCAAACCCTGGCCCGGCTGACGCAGCGCCTGTACCCTGCCGCCCGGCAGGTGGGCAGCCTGGCCGATGTGGACGGCGACCACGCCGCCGTGCACCTGCACCTGGAACTGGACGCCGGCCCCACCCACACCCTGGGTCCCTTGCAGGTGGAGGGCCTGGCGCGCTACGAAGCCGAGTGGGTGCAGCGCATTGCCGCGCAGGCCGGGCTGATCGAGGGCCTGCCCTACGACCTCGCCACCCTGCAAGACGCCCAGCAGCAGCTGGCGCAAAGCGGGTACTTTGAATCGGTGTACGTGCACGTGGACCCAGCAGAGGCCAGCGACACCCCGGGCCAGAACACGCAGGCCAGCCCGGTCCGCATTCAAGTGCGTGAGGCGCGGCGCGGCAAGCTGGTGCTGGGCGTGGGCGGCAGCACCGACAGCGGCACCCGCCTGAGCGCCGAACACACCGTGCTGCGCCTGCCCTGGCTGTGGGACGCCCGGGCCCACAGCCAAATCAAGCTGGAGCGCAACAACCGCATCGCCCAGACCGAACTCAGCCTGCCCCTGGACGCCTCGGGCTGGCGCTGGACCGCCGGGGCCAAGGCCGAGCGGCTGGTGGACACCGGCAAGGTCACCACCAACCAGCAGATCAGCCTGGGCCGCGCCCGCGACACCACCGCGCTGAACCGACGCATCACCCTGCAGCTGGACCAATCCCGCGTCAGCACCCAGGCGCTGCGCATGGCGGGGCTGGACACGCCCGACCTGGCCCTGAGCCTGCACCACCGCTGGCAACGCCGCCAGTACGACACCCTGCCCTTCCCCAACGAAGGCCACACCCTCACCGTGGAAACCGGCCTGGGCTGGGTGCTGCACCCCACACGCCAGCCGTTTGCCCGGGCCGCCGTCCGCTGGCAGGGCCTGTGGCCGCTGGCATCGGCCCGGGAAGGGCGCATCGCCTGGCGGGCCGAGGGTGGGGCCATCGTCGCCAAGGACAGCGCCCGCGTGCCCGAGGCCATGCGCTTCCTCACCGGGGGTGACCAATCCGTGCGCGGCTACGCCCTGCGCAGCATTGGCGTGGCCGCCGCCGACGGCACCGTGACCGCCGGGCGCTGGATGAGCACCGGCAGCCTGGAGTGGCAACGCCCCTGGCCCCACGCCGACGGCAGCCTGAGCCCGTGGGAAAGCACCGTGTTTGCCGACGTGGGCGCGGTGGCCGACCGCGTGGCCAACCTCCAGGCCCACTGGGGCGTGGGCGCCGGGGTGCGCTACCGCACGCCGGTGGGCCCCATCCAGGCCGACCTGGCCTATGGCCTGAAAACCCGCCAGTTCCGCTTGCACCTGTCGGCGGGGTTTGTGTTTTGAACGCCCGGCTCCGCCAGCTCGCCCACGGGGTGCGCACCGTGCTGACCGCCCTGGCCACTGCCGTGGGCGCGGCGCTGCAATGGCTGCCCGGGGCGGTGCTGGCCTGCACCCTGGCCGTGGCGTGGCTGGTGTGGTGGTGGAGCGGTTTGCCCGGCTCACTGCACACCGCGCTGCAATGGGCCCAGCCGTGGGTGGGCGCACTGCAAGCGTTGCAACTGCAAGCGCCCCAGGCCAGCCTGCGCTCGGGCGGCCCCATGGACCACCTGCGGTGGCGGCAAGACGGCCTGAACATCGACGCCCAGGGCTTGAACGTGCAATGGCAGCTGGGCCGCGAGGGCCTGCGCTGGCAAGCCAGCGTGCGCAGCCTGAGCGTGGACGACCAGCGCCCATCCTCCCCCGGTGCCCCCCAGTCCCTGAATGGTCTGGCCCTGCCCCTGGCCGTGGAGGGCACGCTGCACATCGACGCACTGCACCTGCCCGCCCTGCCCCGGGTGACACTGCACGCACTGGACATCCAGCACCGCTACGACACCACCACCCAGCGCCACACCCTCACGGCGCAGGCCCAGTCCCAGGCCCAACCCCAAGCGCCCGCAACAGCACAGGCCACGCCCTACCGGCTCCAAGCCACCTTGGACGCCACTGCGCCCCACACGCTGGACGCCACGCTCTCGCTGCCCCTGCTGGCCGCGCCTGCATCCCCCGCACCCAGCGTGCGCCTCCAGGGCCCGCTGGCGGGTGACGACGCCCGCCTGATCGCCCAGCTGGACATGGCCCAGGCCCAAGCCAACGTCAGCCTCTACCCCTGGCACGCCCAACCCGTGGGCGAGCTGCACGCCACCCTGGACGGCCTGAACCTGGCCACCCTGCTGCCCGGCCTGCCCACCACCCACCTGACGGGGCTGGCCCATGTGAACCCCGTCCCGGCACCGCCGTCCCCCTCCGGCACACCCCCAACAGCCCCCCAGCCGTGGCACCTCCAGGTGCAGCTGCGCAACCCCGAAGCAGGCCCTTGGGACCGCCAACGCCTGCCCCTGGCCGAACTGACGCTGCAAGCCCAGGGCCATGCCCAGGCGGGGCAGTTGTCCCAGTTCAGCGCCCGGCTGGCCGAAGGCCGTGTCAGCGGCCAAGGCCAGTGGGCCGGGCCGGTGTGGCAAGCCCCGTCGTGGCAGGGGCGGTGGCGCCTGGACGGTCTGTCCACCCGCGCCGTGTGGAGCACCTGGCCCGCCCTGGCCTTGAGTGGCGACCTCCAAGCCCTGCGCAGCACCGACACCGCCCCTGACACTCCCCCTGACACCGCGCCCACCTCGCCCCCCCCCGCCCGACGGGCCGTGGCCCCGCCCTCCACAGCCCCCACGCGGCTGACGGTGGACCTGCGGGCCACGCCCAGCGACTCAACAATCAAAAACAATAGCAAAGATACCAATCAAATAAAGCGTGAAGGCCAGATTTTTTCAAACATCCTGTGGTCACCTGAACGCATCAGCCTGAGCCACACCCGCCTGGCCCTGGGCGGTGCCGTGCTGAACCTGAGCGCGCAAGCCCACGCCCCCCAGGTCGGCGTCCCCCACCCGGCAAGCTCCTGGACGGTGGATGGTCAGGCCGACCTGAACCTGCCGGGCCTGAGCGCCCAAGGCCTGTGGCAACAACTGGCCCTGACCCGCCCGTGGAGCGCCCCGGCGGCCAACGCCAGCGGCCAACTCAACGTGCGGGTGTTGCAGGCGGAAGCGGTCCAAGCCTGGTTGCGCCCGTGGCTGAGCCCATGGCAGGCCGAATCCGCCCCCCCGCTGGACCTCCGCGGCCAGGCCGGGCTGGACCTGCGCTGGCAAGGCCCCCAACTGGCTCTGGACCTCCAAAGCCACCTCAGCGGCCAAGGCGTGCAAGGCGACCTGACCCTGGCCGCCGACGGCACCTGGTCCAGCAGCACCTCCACCCCCAACGGCGTTGCCACCGCTGCGGCACCCACCTGGCAAGGCCGGGTGCGGCAGTTGGTGCTGTCGCTCGCCCCAATGGGAGCGGGAGCCAACCCGGCCGCCCCCCCGTCGGGCCGCTGGACCCTGGCCGACGAGGGGCTGACCGTGCAGGCCTCCCCCCAACAGGTGCAACTGGGCGCAGGCCGCTTGCTGTGGCAAGGGTCCAGCACCGCCCCTGCCGCCTCGGTGAGCTGGCAGGGCCTGAACTGGGAAGACGGCCTGCTGTCCACCCAAGGTGCCCTGGCCCACTGGAGCCTGCCGCAACTGCAAGGCCTGCTGCGCCTGGCCCGGGGTGCGGTGCCCGAGGGCGACCCGTTGACCACCGCCAGCGGCGACCTGACCCTGGGTGGCCCGTGGTCGTTGCGCTGGCCCACCGATGGCCGCCTCCGCCCCGACCAGGCCCTGTCGGCCCGCTGGGGGCGCGAATCGGGCGACCTGTGGTGGCCCCAAGGCTCGGGGGCAGGCACGGGCACGGCCCAGGCCGTGGGCTTGCGCACCCTGCAAGCCGCGTTGCAAGGCAACGCCCAAGGCGTCAGCCTGCAAATCAAGGCCGACAGCACCCTGCTGGGCCAACTCGACGCCACGCTGAACACCGACGCCCGCCTGCAGGCCGACAGCCCGCTGGCGGGCCGCGTCACCCTGCAACTGCCCGACCTGAGCCAATGGAGCCACTGGGCCCCGCCCGGGTGGCGGCTGCAAGGTCAGGCCCAGTTGGTCACCCAACTGTCGGGGCGTTTGATGCGCCCCTTGTGGCAGGGCGAGCTGACCGGACAGCAACTGGGCTTGCGGTCAGCCGTGGAAGGGCTGAGCTACAGCAACGGCAGCCTGCGGGCGCAGTTGAACGGGCAGCGGCTCACCCTGCAATCGTTCAGCCTGCAAGGCGCGGGGGGCGAAGCCCGCGGCGGGCGGCTGGACGTGAGCGGCCATGTGGACTGGCCCGACCTCAGCGCCCCGCCCGACATCCGGCTGCAAGCCCAGGCCCATGCCCTCAACGTGTCGGCCCGGGCCGACCAACGCCTGGTGCTCAGCGGCCAGGTGTTGGCCACCTGGCAAGGCCAAGCGCCTGGCATGCCCCCCAACAGCCCCCCGGCCAACAGCAACACCGGCTTGCTGACCGTGCGGGGCCAGCTCAAGGCCGATCAGGTGCAGTTCACCCTGCCCGACGAAACCGCTCCCACCCAGGGCAGCGACGTGGTGGTGCGCCTCAACCACCAGGTGACCACCCCGCCGCCCACACGCCCCGCCTGGCAGACCGACGTGGACTTGGCGCTGGACCTCGGCCCCGCCTGCACGGTGCAGGGGCAGGGCTTGTCCACCCAGCTGGCCGGCCAACTGCAGCTGACCCGAAGCCCTGCGCAACCCAACCTGCGCGTGGTGGGCGAGGTGCGCACCGTGCGGGGCAGCTACCGGGCCTACGGACAGTCGCTGACCATCAGCGAAGGCGCACTGCGCTTCAACGGTCCGCACGACGATCCGGCCCTGGACATCCTGGCCCTGCGCCCGGCCAGCCGCGCCTTTGAGCGCAGTGGCGAATCCGGCCAGCAGGTGGGGGTGAAGATCACCGGCAGCGCACGCCAACCCCGCGTGCAGCTGTACGCCCGACCCGACCTGCCCGACAGCGACAAACTGGCCTGGCTGCTGCTGGGCCGCCCCGCCACCGGCGTGGGGGCCGAGGCCGCGGTGCTGCAACAAGCGGCCATGGCCATGCTGGCGGGCTCAGGGCCGGGGCTGGACGGTCGCCTGGCCCGCACCCTGGGGCTGGACGACGTGACGCTGCGCACCGCCACCACCGCGGCGGACGGCACCACCACCGATGCGTCGCTGCTGCTGGGCAAACGCCTGTCCAACCGCCTGTACGTGGCCTACGAACAAAGCCTGAGCGGCACGCTGAGCGCCATCAGCCTGTTCTACGACGTGTCACGCCGCCTGACCTTGCGCGCCCGTGCGGGGCAGGCCCAGTCCATCGACCTGATCGCCACCCTGCCCCACGACTGACGCCGCCCCCCCGGGCTGCAACAAGGCCAACACCACCGTGACCAGGTGCTGGCGCAGCGCAGGGGTGCCCAGCCAGGGGGACTGCTCAAGCGACGCCGCACGGATGACCCCCATCACCGCCCGAATGGCCACGTACATGGCCACGGCATCGGGTTGGGGTTGGGCTTGTGCATCGGCCTGCTGACTCCACAGGGCGGCGTTGCGCTCGGCGGCATGTTGCAGCGCCGGGGCCAGGGCGTGGTGCGCGTCGGCCAGCCAGGCCAGGCGCAGCAGGGTTTGACGGCCTGGGGTGTCGCCCCCCAGACGGGACAACAGCAAGGCCATGGCCTGGTCCACCGCCTGCGGCAAGGGGTGTCCGGCGTGCACTGCGGCGCTCAGGTCGGCGGTCAGGGCCCGATCCACCTGGACCCGCTCGGTGTGCAGCCAGTGCGCCAGCAGCGCCTCGCGGTCGGCAAAGTACTGGTAGAAGGTGCCGATGGACACGCCCGCCCGGTCCGCAATGGCCTGGGTGGTGAGCCCCGCTTCACCGGCTTGATCCACAACCTGAGCCAATGCCTGATGAAGGGCCGCCACCGTGGCCTGGGAACGCGACTGCACGGGCTGGCGTCGAACACCTGAATTCTTGATTTTTTGATTTGAATTCAATGACTTGTTCACACCATCTGGTGAGCGAACGGCCCGCTTGTTCATTCAACCTCCTGCCCCTTCAGAAACCTGAGGGCAATGCGAATTGTGCACAGCCCACCGATGAGAACAATCAGGGCCTTCAAACCGAAGGGGAAACGTCATGTGGATGTTGCTGCACGTGTGGTGCGCGGGAATGTGGCTGGGCTGCGTGCTGACCGAGGTGGTGTTCGAGCGCACCCTGGCGGATCAATCGGGGCAAGCCAACCTGCCACTGGCGCGTTTGCATTGGAGGGTGGACGTGTGGGTGGAAGGCCCGTTGCTGCTGGCCGTGGGCCTGACCGGGGTGGCGGGCTGGCCCTCCAGTCACGCCACGGCCCCGTTGCACACCATGGCGGTGCTGGGCGGGCTGGCCATCGTGGCCAACCTGTGGTGCATGCGGCTGGTGTGGCTGCGCATGCAAGCGGCGCAAGCTGGCCACCACGAGCTCTACACCCGGCTGGACCACGCGCAGCACCGCTGGGGTGCGGTGGTGCTGCTGGGCTTGCTGGGTGCCGCCAGCGCAGGGGCCTGGCGGCACCTGGGTTGAGGGGCCGGGCCTGCCAAGGCGGAAGCTACAATCCGCCGCCTTGGCCGCCATAGTTCAATGGATAGAACGAGCGCCTCCTAAGCGCTAGATACAGGTTCGATTCCTGTTGGTGGTACCAAACCCAAGCCCTGACACCGCTTCAGGCATCAAACCCCATCCGTTTGGCCACCGACAGCACCTGCACCACGTCACGGGTGGCCTGGGCAAACGGGGTGCCGGGGGCCATGGCTGTTTCCGCCGCAAAAAAACGTTTCTGGTTGATCATTTCTCCCACTTGGCCTGCCACGTGGTGGAACACCTTGTGCCGTTCAATCAGTTGCGTGAAGCTGGCGTTGTGGCCCAGGCGGCTGCCGCCATCACCATAAATCCACTTGCCCAGGGCGCAACAGTCGTCGCGCGACAGCGTGGCGGTGTCCACCGCGGCATGGGTTTCGATGGCGTCGCGCAACTTGACCTTCCACTGGCGGTGGGCGTCGATGATGGCGTCCACGTCAATGCCCTGGACCTTGGACACCTGAGCGGACTTTCCCGGGGTCAGGCGGAACTCGTCCACCATGGCGGCCATGCGCAACGCGGCGTCGCGCTGCGCGGTGGCGGCGGCAGCGGCCTCTTCCACCAGCGCGGCGTTGGCCTGGGTGGTCTGGTCCAGCTCCTGAACGGCCAGGCCGATCTGCGCAATGCCCTGGTTCTGCTCCAGCGCGGCGGTGTTGACCTCGTTCATCAGGCCACGGACCTTGTCGGCGGTGTCCACGATTTCCTTCATGGCTTCGCCAGCCCCGTGCACCACCTGCGTGCCGTGGGTCACTTGCTCCACGCTGCTGTCGATGAGCCCTTTGATCTCCTTGGCCGCCCCCGCACTGCGCTGCGCCAGCGCCCGCACTTCAGAAGCCACCACCGCAAACCCTCGACCGGCTTCGCCTGCGCGGGCCGCTTCCACGGCGGCATTGAGCGCCAGGATGTTGGTCTGGAAGGCAATGCCGTCGATGACGCCGATGATTTCCCCGATCTTGGCCGACGAGGCTTCGATGCGCTCCATGGTGCGCACCACTTCGGCCACCACCTCGCCGCCCCGCGCCGCCACGGTGGCGTTGCTTTGCGCCAGTTCGGTGGCTTTTTTCACCGCGTCCACGGTGTGGCCGGTGGTGGCGGTGGTCTGCTCCAGCGCTGCCGACGATTCTTCCAGTGCGGCTGCGGCTGATTCGGTGCGTGCCGCCAGGTCTCGGGTCCCGGAGGCAATTTCGATGCTGGCGTTGACCACCTCGTTGCTGCTGTGGCGCACCGATCGGATGGTGTCGCGCAAACTGGCCTGCATGTAGGACAGCTCGCGCTGCAACCCGGCCATTTCGTCACGTCCCAGCGGACGGATGTCTTGGCGCATGTCCCCCATGCTCATGGTCAGCATGTCACGCCGCAGCACGGCAAAACCTTGCAACGTGGCACTGTAAAAACCCATGGCGAGGTAGGCCCCAATGCCCATGCACAAAAGCGATACCACCAACGCGATGCCCGTGTGAGAACGCAACCGGGCGTGACGATCCGCCAGCAGCCCGTCCAACAGCTGAAGATTGGCCTGCACCTGTTTGAACTGCGCCGCCTGGGTGCTCCGAATCAGGGCGACCAAAGCCGCCTTGTCAGGCCCCACCGTGGTGTCGCCGGGTTTGATCTGAGCCGACACGGTTTTGACCAACTCCGCCGTGGCGTCCGCCCCCGACAGCACAAGGGTCCGCGCCAACTGAGCGTCGGCCTCTCGGGCTTTGGCCAAGTCCGCCGCGGCCAGGTCGCGCTCGTGCTGAATCACCGCCAGCAAACGCACCAGCCGATTGCACAGTTCCGGATCCAGCTGCCCTGAGGCCAAGACCTCCTCCACCAGAGCACCCACCTCAGCAGTGCGCTCAATCACGATGGGACCCCGCATCAACGCCGCACTCATGACGTAATACGACGCCATTTCAGGGTCCAGCGTCAAACCGGAGTGGTCGGCAACTCCGGCCAGCAAGTCGGCCAGGCTGCGCGACACGGCGGCCATGCGCTCACGCAGGGCGTCAGGGGGCAGCTGTTGCGGATCGGGCATGGCAGAAAGCGCTGATTGGACTTTGCGCCACCCCGCCTCTGTACCCAGCGGTGCGCCTAAGCGCTGGTCCACCAACGCCAACTGCTTCAATGCGGCATCCAACCCCTGGCGAGACGCCGTCAGCGCGGCACCACGGTCACCCGACGCTGCGGCACGGACTTGCGAGTGCCATTGGCCTGCGGCCTCCAGGGCAGGGTAAATGGCTTGCACATACGTCACACCATCGCGCTCCTGGCGCACGGCATCCAGCCCCTGCCACTGCGCGACGATGAAGCTCTGCATCAGCCAGCCCCATGGCAGCAAAAAAGCCAACGCCGTCAAGCCCATCTTGGCCGGGAACGGCATTCG
Organism: Hydrogenophaga soli; assembly: GCF_054777695.1. NCBI lineage: Bacteria > Pseudomonadati > Pseudomonadota > Betaproteobacteria > Burkholderiales > Comamonadaceae > Hydrogenophaga > Hydrogenophaga soli. The sequence goes on from NZ_BAAHAK010000003.1 coordinate 444,065, forward strand.
CTGCATCAAACCCACAGCAGGTGCCCACAAGCGCCAACGAATGATGGTGTTCATCCACTTGTTCACAGGTATGTCTCCTCACATTGGTGCGAGACAGCCCCCCAGGGTCATGCCAACGCGTTGGGCGGGCATGATAATCGTCAAGTACTTAACGAAACATTACAAACCGACCGATTCAGTCAACGGCTCCGCAAAGTGCGGCTGAGCAACACCACCGGCAACAACCCCACGGCCACCAGCGCCAGTGCAGGCAGTGCGGCCTCGGCCAGGCGCTCGTCCCGGGCCAGTTGGTAGGTCATGACGGCCAGGGTGTCGCTGTTGAAGGGGCGCAGCACCAGGGTGGCGGGCAATTCCTTCATCACGTCCACAAACACCAGCAGCAAGGCCGCGGCGGTGGAGCGCCGCAGCAGCGGCACATGCACCCGCCAGGCCAGCGCCCAGCCGGTGGTGCCCAGCATGCGGGCCGACTCGTCCAGGCTGCCCGGAATGCGGGCATACCCGCTTTGCACCGACTGCAAGGCCACCGCCACAAACCGCACCAGGTAGGCCCACACCAGGCCCAGCACGGTGGCCGTCATCCAGTAGCCCACCGCACTTTCGGGGGCCACCGACTGCACCCAGCCCACCGGCAGCAACAGGCCCACCACCACCACCGCACCCGGAATGGCATAACCCAGCGAAGCGGCTTGCACCACCCCGCGGGTGCAGGTGGGCACCCAGCCCTGCGCGGCACGTTGGGCCCGCACCGCAAACGCCAGCACCCAGGCCACCGCCACCGCCAGCAGGGCGCTCAGGGCGGCCAGCTTCAGGCTGTTGAACGCCCAACCGGCAAAGGGGGCCACGTTCAAGTCGGCCCAGCCCCCCACCAGCGGGTGCACCATGAAGGCCACCGGGGCCACAAACCCCAGCACCACGGGTGCCGCACACGCCAGCACCGCCGCTGTGGCCTGCAGGCCGTTCAGGCGGACCGGCTGTGCGTCGGCCCCGCCTGCACGCCCGCCCTTGGTCAAGGCAAAGCGCATGCGCGCCTGCGCTTTCTGCTCCAGCCGCAGCAGCACGGCCACCACCAGCAGCAGCACGGTGGCCAGTTGGGCCGCGGCCAGGCGGTTGTCCATGACCAGCCAGGCCTTGTACACCCCCGCAGTGAAGGTCTGGATGCCGAAGTAGCTGGACACGCCGTAGTCCGCCAGCGTTTCCATCAGCGCCAGGGCCACCCCCGCGACCACCGCCGGACGGGCCAGGGGCAGCGCCACCTCGCGGATGCGGCGCGACAGCGGCGCGCCCAGCAAACGGGCTGCCTCCATCAGCTGGCCCGCCCGCTCGCTCAAGGCCGTGCGGGCCAGCAAATACACATAGGGATAGAGCGAAAAGGTGAACACCCAGGCCGCGCCCGCGGTGTTGCGCACCTCAGGGAACACACGGCCCTGCAGCCCCCAGGTGGCACGCACCCAGCCCTGGAACGGCCCTGAGAACTGAAAAAAGTCGGTGTACCCGTACGCCACCACATAGGCGGGCATGGCCAAGGGCAGCAGCAAGGCCCATTCCAGGGTTTTGCGCCCCGGAAAGTCGAACAGCGTGACCAGGCTGGCCGTGAGCAATCCCACCACCGCCACGCCCACGCCCACCGCCATACACAGCAGCAGCGAGGTGCTGGCGTACTGGGGCAGCACGGTGGACGCCATTTCGCCCAGCACCTGGGCCACCTCGGCGTTCCACTGCGCCCACGACAACACCAAGGCCGCCACCGGCAGGATGAGCACCGCGGCCAGCAAGCCAAGCAGCAACAGGGACAGCCAGCGTGGCATGGTGGACTTCAACAAAATGAAGGGTTGCAAACGCTGGCGCACCAGCGGCCTGTGTTTTGAATGAGAATTGTAGTCATCTGCAACAACCTGCACCCTTTTTGCACGCAGCCATGTTCCTCGCCGTTGACCAACTCAGCATCCGCTACCCCGGGGCCGCCAGCGCGGCGGTCGAAGGCGTCAGCCTGGGCCTGGCCGCGGGCGACATCGGGGTGCTCATCGGCCCCTCGGGCTGCGGCAAGACCACCTTGCTGCGGGCGGTGGCCGGGCTGGAGCGGGTGAGCAGTGGGCAGATCAGCGTGGCCAAGACACCGGTCAGCAGCCCCACCCTGCATGTGCCCGCCGAGCAGCGGCGCATGGGCATGGTGTTTCAGGACTACGCGCTGTTCCCCCACCTGGATGTGGGGCGCAACGTGGCCTTTGGCCTGCACGACCTGCCCCGCGCCGAACGCACCCAGCGCGTGGCCGAGGTGCTGGAGCTGGTGGGCCTGGCCCCCCTGCACAACCGCTACCCGCACGAACTGTCGGGCGGCCAGCAGCAGCGCGTGGCGCTGGCCCGAGCCCTGGCCCCCCGTCCGCAACTGCTGTTGCTGGACGAACCGTTTTCCAACCTCGACGTGGACCTGCGCGAACGCCTGGCCCACGAGGTGCGCGGCATCCTGAAGGCCGCGGGGGCCACGGCCCTGTTCGTCACCCACGACCAGTTGGAAGCCTTTGCCATTGGCGACGTGATCGGCGTGATGCGCCAGGGCGTGCTGCACCAGTGGGACGACGCCTATGCGCTCTACCACCGCCCGGCCACGCGTTTTGTGGCCGAGTTCATCGGCCACGGGGTGTTTGCCCCGGCCCGCATCAGCCGTGCGGGCGGCGAGGCGGTGGTGGACACGCCGCTGGGTCCCCTGCTGGACCTGGAGGAATGCCCCCTGCCCAGCGCCTACGAGGACGGCCTGTGCGAGGTGTTGCTGCGGGCCGACGACATCGTGCACGACGACCACGCCCCGGTGAAGGCACAGATCATGCGCAAGGCGTTTCGGGGCTCGGAGTTCCTGTACACCCTGCGGCTGGCCAGTGGCGACGTGGTCATGACCCACGTGCCCTCGCACCACAACCACGCGGTGGGCGAGTGGATCGGCATCCGCCCGCAGGTGGACCACGTGGTCACCTTCCCCCGTGGGGCAGGCCCCCACGCAGCCCCGGCACCCTGAGGCTTAGAATGGCTTCATGACCTCCCCGCTTCATCCCGGCGCACCTTCGCAAGGCTGGCAACAGTCCCGGCGCAAGCGCCTGCATGTGCGGCTGCACCACAGCGGTCCACCCGTTGCACAAATCCCTTGGGTCTTGTGCAATGTCGAGGTGAACCGTGCCACATCTTCTCCCCCCCTTCTCTGATTCCAGGCCCTGGCGGGCCGGGCCACACGCATGACGCCGCTGCTCATTGCCGCGGTGGTGTTGATTGCGGGTGCCACGCTGGCCATGCTGCCGGTGCGCAATGCCGTGCGGGCAGGCCTGGGCATTGGCTCCCAGGTGGCGGCCAGCGGGCTCACCTGGTCGGCCGTCGTGCCGGTGCTGGCCGAAGGGGCCACGCCCCACATGGTGCTGCCCTGGGGCTACCCCATTGGCGCGGTGCATTTCCGGCTGGATGCGCTGGGGGCGTTCTTCCTGGCCTGGTCGCTGCCCATGACGCTGCTGGGGGCGGTGTACGCCGTGGGTTACCTGCGCCCGTACTTCCACACCCCACGCCACGTGGGCGTGCACTTTGCGCTGCTCAACACCATTTCGCTGTCCTTCCTCATGGTGTACACCGGGGAACACACGGTCACCTTCCTCATGGGCTGGGAAATCGCCGCGCTGTCGGCCTGGCTGCTGGTGATCTGGGACTACACCAACCAGAAGGTGCGGTTTGCCGGGTTCAACTACCTGGTGTCCACCCACATCGGGCTGATCTTCTTGGTGGCGGCCTTCATGATCCTCTACACCCAGGCGGGCGGCTGGTACCTGGCCGACTTTGGCCACTGGATGCAGCAGCACCCGGGCACCATCCGCAACACGGTGTTCTTGCTGCTGCTGACCAGCTTCGGGCTGAAGTCGGCGTTTTTCCCGTTCCACTCGTGGCTGCCCCGGGCACACGCCGCGGCACCGGCCAACGTCAGCGCCCTGATGTCGGGCGTGATCCACAAAGCCGGGCTGTTTGCGCTGCTGCATTTCATCCTGATCCTGGGGCGGCCCGAGGCCTGGATGGGCTGGCTGATGATCGCCTTCTCCGCCACCTCTGCCGTGGTGGGCGGTCTGTACACCGTGGGCCAGCGCGACCTGAAACGCCTGCTGGGCTACTCCAGCACCGAAAACGTGGGCATTGCGGGCATCGGCATCGGCATCGGGCTGCTGGGCCTGGCCTGGCAGGTGCCCTCACTGGTGGCGCTGGGCTTTGCCGGGGGCATGCTGCACATCCTGAACCATGCCTTTTTCAAATGCCTGCTGTTCTACGCGGCGGGCAGCGTGTACCAGGCCAAACACAGCGTGGACATGGAGCACTTGGGCGGGCTGGCCAAGCTCATGCCCTTCACCGCCACCTGCTTCCTGGTGGGCGGACTGGCCATTTCGGCGCTGCCGCCGTTCAACGGTTTTGCCAGCGAGTTCCTGATTTACAGCGGCCTGTTCACCGGCGAGCCGCTGGGCGTGTGGGTCAAGCTGTTCCTGGTGGGCGCGGCCACGCTGCTGGCGTTTGTGGGCGCGGTGTCGGCCCTGTCCATCACCCGGGCCTACGGCGTGATGTTCATGGGCAGCGCCCGCGACGACGCCCTGCCCGCCGGGCATGAATGCAGCCGCTGGATGCAGCTGCCGCTGGCCCTGCACGCACTGGGGGTGGTGGCGCTGGGCCTGTTCCCCGCGCTGGGGCTGATGCTGGTGGCCGAGCCCACCCGCCTGTTCCTGCGCACCCTGCCGCAAGCCCAGGCCGAACAAGCACTGAACCAGGTGCAAGGGGCACTGACGCGGGCAGGCTGGGTGTCGCTGGGCGTGGCGGGTTTGATTGTGCTGGTGTGGGTGCTGCGCCGGGTGTGGCGACCGGCCCCGGCCCGCAGCGTCACCTGGGGCTGTGGTTACACCGCCGCCAGCCCACGGCTGCAGTACACGGCGGGCAGCTTCTCGCACGACTTTGCCCAGCACTACCGCGGCGTGATGGTGCTGCTGAACCGCCGCAAGGCCCCGCAAGGTTATTTCCCGGACGACGCCTACCTCATCACCGACTGTGTGGACGCGGTGGAACGGCGGCTGTACAACGTGATTGGCGAAGGCGACCGCACCGCCAGCCTGGTGTCCCGCCTGATGCACGAGGACGACCCCCGCCTGGGCTTTGCGCTGGCCCTGGCGTCGGTGGTGGCCATCGCCGCCCTGGTGGTGCTGGCCGAAGGGGCACTGACATGAACACCCTGCCCCCGCTCGACATGCTCAACCTGCCCGACCTGTGGTGGCCGCTGGCGCTGCTGCACCTGGCCCTGGTGCTCACCGCCCCGTTCTGGCTGATCGGTCTGATCAACCGCACCAAAAGCCGGTGGGTGGGCCGCCGCGGCCCGGGGCTGTGGCAGTCCTGGCACGACCTGCGCCGCCTGCTGCGCAAGCAGCCGGTGGTGAGCCACACGGCCACACCCCTGTTCCGCCTGGGGGCCTGGGGCGTGTGGGTAGCGGCGCTGGCCGTCATGCTGTGTGTGCCGCTGCTGGGCCGGTTTGCACCGCTGTCCTTTGCACACGACTTCGTGGTGGTGGCCTACACCCTGGGGCTGGCGCGCATGCTGCTGATGCTGTCGGCCATGGACGTGGGCAGCCCGTTCGAAGGCATGGGCACCGCCCGCGAAGCCATGTTCGGGGCCTTTGCCGAACCCGCGCTGTTCCTGCTGCTGGGCACGCTGGGCGTGGCCACCGGCCACACCAGCTTTGCCGACCTGCTGGGCGGACTGAAGGACACCGCCCACCACGGCTGGATGCTGCTGCCGCTGACGCTGGCCCTGTTCATCCTGCTGCAAACCGAAGCCTCGCGCGTGCCCGTGGACGACCCGCAGACCCACCTGGAGCTGACCATGGTCCACGAGGTCATGATCCTGGACCACAGCGGCCCCGACCTGGCGGCCATGCAACACGCCGCCGCGCTCAAGCTGACGCTGTACGCCGGGCTGATCGCCAGCCTGCTCAACCCCTTCGACCCCTGGCAGGCCCCCGCGGCGGCGGCCCTCACCTCGGTGGTGCTGATGGCGGCGGTGGCGGTGGTGGTGGGGTGTTTCGAATCGCTCATGGCCCGGCTGCCCCTGCGCTGGGTGCCGCGTTACGTGTGGCTGGCGGGCTGGCTGGTGCTGGCCGCCGCCGCCGTGCTGGGTGTGACGGAGGGCGGCCTGTGAACCTGGCCCACAACCCCACCCTGGCGCTCATCGTGGCGGTGCTGGCCACCGTGGTGCCGGTGTTTTTTGGCCGCCTCAAGCGCACGCCGCCCTTCCTCAGCCTGCAAGCCATGGCGCTGGGTTGGCTCACCCTGCACGCCCACGACACCCTGGACCTGCACGCCGCCGCCGCCGGGCTGGAGGTGCTGCTGATCCGCGCCTGGCTGGTGCCGCGCCTGCTGCAACGCACGCTGCGCCAACACCCGGCGGCCTACCAGGAGGTGTTGCCCTCCAACCTGTTTGCCTGGGGGCTGGCGGTGGGGCTCATCATCCTGGCCTTCCAGTTTGGCGACGGGGCCCGTGCCGACCTGCGTGCCCTGGTGCTGGGCGTGATCGCGGCCACCGTGGTGGTGGCCTTTGTGGTGCTGGCCACCAACGACGAACCCGCCGCCCAACTGGTGGCCCTGCTGTTCATGGAAAACGCCGTGGCCCTGTTCGAGACCCTCATGCCCGAACCCTGGCCGCTGCCGGTGCACCTGGCGGTGAGCGGCGTGTACGTGGGCACGGTGGCCGTGGGCTGCTGGCTGGTGAAGGACAAGGCGTGACAGTTCCTGAATTGCAAACCAACCCAACCCTGCCAAGCCCCGAGGCGGGCGCCGACATCGTGCCCGACCCGCGCACCCGCTGGGTGTCGCCCGCGCTGGTATTGGCCGCGCTGCTGCTGTGGCTGCTGACCCTGCTGACGCTGTGGACCCACCCGCTGGACACCCTGCCGCGGGTGTGGGCCAACCGATACCTGGTGCTGGACGCCACCTCGCTGCTGTTCCTGGCGGTGGTCAACACGGTGTTCCTGGGCATTTGCGTCTACCTGTACTCCCGCGAGCGCGACACCCCGGCGCTGACGGTGGACATCCGCTCCCGCGCCGGCCTGATGCTGGCCTTCATGGCCGTGGTCAACCTGGGCCTGATGGCCCACCACCTGGTGCTGATGTGGGCGCTCATCGAAGTCAGCACCCTGTGCGCCGCCCCCCTGGTGGCCCGGGGCGACGCGGTCAACCCCCGCGCCACCGCCTGGCGCTACCTGCTGTACTCCAGCATGTCGCTGGCCATCACCTTCATCGGGTTTCTGGCGCTGGTGCAATCGGCCCAACTGCGCGGTGTGGCCCTGAGCTTCCGGCTGGACGAACTGGGCGCCGCCCTCACCCGCGACCCCGACGCCTGGCAACGCCTGGGCCTGTCGCTCATGCTGTTCGGCCTGGGCAGCAAGCTGGGCCTGGCCCCGCTGTACGGCTGGCTGCCCGCCACCTACGAACACGCGCCCACCAGCACCAGCTCGCTGCTGGCGTCGGTGCAGTTCAACCTGAGCATGGTGGCGGTGTTCCGCATCCTGCAAGCCACCCGCGGCACCGAGCTGGGCTTTGCGTCGCAAGAGCTGCTGGTCATGGGTTACTTGTCACTGGTGGTGGCGGCGGTGCAGATCATGGCGGCGCGCAACTACAAGCGGCTGGTGGCCTATGCCTGCGTCAGCTCGTCGGGCGTCATCGGCCTGGGCCTGTCGGTGGGCCAGGCAGCGGCCTATGGCGTGGTGCTCTACATCGTGAGCAATGCGTTTGTGAAGTCGCTGCTGTTCCTCACCGCCGGGCGCATGCGGGCGGTGTACGGCACCAACGAGGTGGAGCCGCTGAGCGGCGTCATCCGCACCCTGCCGCTGGCCGGTCTGCTGTTCACCGGCGGCATTTTTGCGCTGCTGGGCTTTCCGCCGTTTGCCAGTTTCCTGGCGGAAATGCTCATCCTCTCGGGCATCGTGCAGGTGGGCAACCTCATGGCCTTCACCCTGATGTGCGTGATGCTGACCGTGATTTTTGTGGCCACCGGTCGCACCGTGTTTCCCATGCTGTGGGGCGCACCCAAGGTGCAGGTGCAAGCCCGGCGCGAAAGCTGGGTGGCCGTGCTGCCGCAGGTGGGGTTCATGGGCATTCTGGTCATGCTGGGCACCTACACGCCCGACGCCATCACCGGGCTGCTGCGTGCGGTGGCCGTGTCCATTGGAGGCTGACACCGCATGAACCTGCACCCCCACCTCCCCGCCAACAGCCTGTGCATCAACGCCCAGGAGTTGCTATCAATTTCAGAGCTGTTTGCGCTTATAAATAAAGCGCTAGAGGCCAAAAATGCCCTCATCAGCCTGTGGGGGCGGGCCGCCCAGGTCGACGAAGCGCCGGGCGTGGTGGTCACCGCCCTGTGGCTGGAGCCTGACGGCCTGCGCCTGGCCCGTGGCCATGCCCAGCCCGGCGAGGCCATGCCCAGCCTGACCGCCCGCCACCCGGCGGCCCAGGTGTTCGAGCGCGAGCTGTGGGAACAGACCGGGCTGCAACCCCAGGGCCACCCCTGGCTGAAACCCGTGCGTTACGAAGGCGAACGCCAGCGCCAGATGGACACCCACCCCTTCTTCCAGCTGCGCGGCCCCAACGTGCACGAGGTGGGCGTGGGCCCCATCCACGCCGGGGTGATCGAGCCGGGGCACTTCCGCTTCATGTGCCATGGCGAAACCGTGGAACACCTGGAAATCCAGCTGGGCTACCAGCACCGCGGCGTGGAGGCCCTGCTGCGCCAGCGCCCGCCCCACCTGGCCACGCCGCTGGTGGAATCCATCGCCGGTGACTCGGTGATGGCCTACGCCTGGGCCCATGCCGCGGCGCTGGAAGCGCTGTGGGCCGAGGGCGGTGCCGTCACCCCCACCGACGAAGCCACCCAGACCTCGCGCGCCGTGGGGCTGGAGCTGGAGCGCGTGGCCATGCACCTGGCCACACTCACCGGGCTGGTGACCGACGTGGCCCACGGCCAGCCCGCAGGCACCTACCAGCGGCTGCGCACCGCCGTCATCAACGCCAGCCAGCGTGTGTGTGGCAACCGCTTTGGCCGGGGCTGGGTGCGCCCGGGCCGCGCAGCCCCGCTGACCGCGGCGCTGCGCCAGGACCTGCGGGCCACCTTGCAGGCCTTCCTGACCGACTTTGAGCAGGTCAACCACCTCGTCACCTCCTCGCGCAGCGTGCAGGCCCGTTTGCAGGGCGTGGGCACTGTCAGCCCCCAGGCCGCGCAAGACCTGGGCCTGTGCGGCGTGGTGGCCCGCGCCAGTGGCTTGCCCCTGGACCTGCGCCAGCAACACCCGCACGGGCTGTACACCCGCCACCCGGTGGCCGCGGTGCAAGCGGTGGCCTCGGAATCCACCATGCCGCCCCCTGCCCCGGGCGACTGCTGGGCCCGCTGCGTGCAGCGCATGCGCGAGGCCGAGGCCAGCACCCGCTGGCTGATCGACCGCCTGCAAGCCCCCGAGGGGGCGGAGCCGCCCGACGCAGCCAGCGCCAGCGGGGCGGCCCCCGCCCACCGGCTGGCCGTGGGCTGGACCGAAGGCGTGCGCGGCCCGGTGCTGGTGGCGCTGGAAACCGACGCCCATGGTGCGCTGCGCCACGCCAAGGTTCAAGACCCCTCGCTGGCCAACTGGTTCGGTCTGGCCTGGGCCTTGCGCGGACAGCAGATTTCGGACTTTCCCATCTGCAACAAGAGTTTTGACCTGTCCTATTGCGGCAACGACCTTTGAGCCCTTGCGCCCACGCCCCATGTCCCTGAACCCCCGCAACCTGCTGCAATCCCTGGCCGTGCGCCGGGCCCAGGGCAGCCAGTTCATCCCCGACCTGCGTGCCGCCCAACCCGCGGGTTTTCGTGGCAAGCCGGTGCTGGCCCCCACGCCCTGTGCCAGCGGCTGCACCGCCTGCGCCGACGTGTGCCCCAGCGCCGCCGTTCAGTTGGGTGCCGAAGTGGCCATCGACCTGGGCCGCTGCGTGATGTGTGGCGACTGCGCCCCGGTATGCCCGGAACACAAGCTGAGCTTTGACAACGACGTGAAGCTGTCGGCCACCTCGCGCGGGGCGCTGGTGGTCACCGCCGCCCGGCCCCGGCTGGACCCGGTGGCGGTCAACCAGGCGCTGCAACGGCACTTTGGCCGCTCCATGAAGCTGCGCTCGGTGTCCGCCGGGGGCTGCAACGGCTGCGAGATGGAGGTGAATGCGCTGTCCAACGTCAATTTCGACTTCGGGCGCTACGGCATCGACGTGGTGGCCAGCCCCCGCCATGCCGACGCCCTGGTGCTGACCGGCCCCATCAGCGCCAACATGGCCGCCGCGCTGGAACTGGCCTGGGAGGCCATGCCCGAACCCAAGATCGTCATCGCCGCCGGGGCCTGCGCCATCTCGGGCGGGGTGTTCGCGGGCAGCGAGGCGCTGGACCGCGGCTTCCTGGAACGCCACCCGCCCGCGCTCTACGTGCCGGGCTGCCCCATGCACCCTTTGACCTTCATCAGTGGCGTGATGGATTTGCTGGGCATTCCCACCTGAACAAGGCTGAGCTCAGGTTTTCTTCAGGTAGAAAAAATACCGTAGGGGGCATCTTCAACAACGAAGGACCCCCTCACATGCAACCCTCATCACTCAAGCATGCGGTGATCGGCACATTGGCCCTTGCCGCCGCCACTGCCTCGCTGGCCCAGGTGGGTCAACCCGGACGCCTGCTGGCCTCCAACTGCTTCCAGTGCCATGGCACCAACGGCAACGGCCCCGGGTTTGACCGCCTGGCGGGCAAGTCGGCCAACGAGATCTACAAGGAACTCAAGGAGTTCCAGTCCGGCAAGGAAGGCAACGGGATCATGGCCAAACACGCCATGGCCTACACCGACGAGCAGCTCAAGTCGCTCTCGGCCTGGTTCGCCACCCAGAAATCGACCAAGAAGTGAGGAGCAGCACCATGCAAAGACGACATTTCCTCTCCATCGCGGCCGCCCTGGGCGGTGGTTCGCTGCTGAGCGCCTGCGGTGGCGGTGACACCGACCTGGAAATGGCCCAGGGCCTGAGCGAACAGGCCCTGGCCACCACGGCCTACAAGTCCCGCGTGATCGTGATCGGCGGCGGCATGGCCGGGGCCACCGTGGCCAAGTACCTGCGCCTGTGGGGTGACGCCATCCAGGTCACGCTGGTGGAGCGCGAAAAGGCCTACACCTCCAACATCATGAGCAGCATGGTGCTGACCGGCCAGCGCACCATGGCCAGCCAGTCGTTTGCCTACGACACGCTCATCAGCAAATACGGCATCAAGCGTGTGCAGGGCGACGTGGTCAACATCGACCCGGTGGCCGTCAAGGTCACGCTGGCCGATGGCACCGTGCTGCAGGCCGACCGCATCGTGATGGCCCCCGGCATCTCCTTTGACGACACCCCGGGCCTGGGCACCTCCGACAAGATGCCCCACGCCTGGCAGGCCGGTCCGCAGACCACCCTGCTGGCCAACCAGCTCAAGGCCATGCCCACCAACGGCACGGCCATCCTGACCATCCCGGCCACCCCGTACCGCTGCCCCCCCGGCCCCTACGAGCGTGCCTGCCTGATCGCCGACTGGATCAAGGCCAAGAAGCCCCAGGGCAAGCTGCTGGTGCTGGACGCCAACCCCGACTTCGTGACCGAGAAGGACAACTTCTCCAAGGCCTTCTTCGACCTGCACAAGAACGTGGTGGAGTACGTGCCCAACGCGGGCGTGACCCAGGTGGACCCGGCCACCATGAAGGTGTACACCGCCCAGGGCGTGTTCACCGGCAACGTGGTCAACCTGATCCCGCGCCAGAAGGCGGGCAAGCTGGTGATGACCAGCGGCCTCAACAACGCCACCAACGGCCGTTTTGCCGGGGTGAACGTGCTCAGCTACGCCAGCACGGTGGCGGGGGCCGAGAAGGTGCACATCATTGGCGACAGCAGCGCCACCACCCAGCCCAAGGCCGGCCACATTGCCAACCAGGAGGCCAAGGTGTGCGCCGATGCCATCAGCCGCATCCTGTCCGGCGGCAGCCCCGATCCGGCCCCGGTGACCAACTCGGCCTGCTACTCCACCATCACCATGACGCAGGCGTCGTGGCTGACGGCGGCGTTCCAGTACGACGCCGCCACCCAGGCCATGAAGGTGGTGGCCGCCACGTCCGCCGCCTCCACCGGTTGGAGCAAGGACCACTTTGAAGACATGGGCACCTGGTTCAAGGCGCTGATGGCCGACACCTTCGCCTGATCACGAGCCGACCGGGGGCCTGCGCAGGATCAGTTCGGCGTGCAGGCCCTCGGAGGCGCTCACCAAATGGAGGGTTCCGCCGTGGGCGCGGGCCACCAGGTCGGCCAGCATCAGGCCCAGGCCCATCTGCCCTTCGTAGGCCTGCAAGGCCAGCGCACGGCGCAGCGTGTCCAAACGTTCGGGCTCCATGCCGGGGCCGTTGTCCCGCACGGAAATGACTTGGAACTGGAGGTCCAGCTGCACCTTCAGCGTCACCCGCGTGCCACCGTGGCGCAACACGTTGTCCATGAGGTTGATGAGGGCCGCGGCCAGCAGGTCGGGGTCGGCCTGCACCAGGGCGGTGGCTTCCACGCCAATGTCCAGCCCTTCAATGCCCATGCGGTTCATCAACGGCCCCAGCTCCACCGTTTGCCACTGGATGCGGTCCACCCGCCGGAACAGGGTCAACATGGACAACACCACGCGGTTGAGGCGGCTGGCCGCCTCACGGGTGCGCAACAGGCGCGGGCGCTGCTGGGGCGTGCTTTCGCGCAGGGCCATGGCCAGCTGGGCGTCCATGCCCGCCAGCGGGGTGCGCAGGGCATGGGCCGCATGGGCGCTGAAGGCCCGTTCCCGTTCAATGCGCTTGACCAGCCGCTGGCCCAGGGCCATGACGGCGTCGTGGATGGGTGTCAGCTCCTGCCGCAGCGGGGCGTCGAGCGCCTGCGGGTGGTGCACCGGGTCGTAGGCCACCACCTGCTGGCTCAGGGTGACCAGCGGCATCAGTTCGTGCTGGACGCGGCGGCGCAGCCACACCACAAAGGCCGCCCCCATCAGCACGGTGACCACCACCGCACCCAACGCCGCTTCCCAGCGGGCGGCCCAGCGCTCGGCCAGGCGGTCGGCCACGTAGAGCTGGCCCGCACCATCGGGCAGAACCAGGCCAAACACCCGCCACTCCCCGGCGGCGTTGCCCACCCCGGCCATGGGTTCGGCAAACAGCGGCACATCGGGCGCGTTGTGCGAATGGCCCAGCACACGGCCTTGGGCGTCCACCCGTTGCCAGATGAGTTTTTCGTGGTGGGCGGGCATGCGGTCCTCACCCACGCCGGTGCGCAAGGACTCGGGGGAGCGCAGCGACAGCTCGAACAGCCACTCTGCCGACTCCTGAAGGCCCGCGTCGGCCAGGTCGTCCACCTCGTCTTGCACCACCCAGGCGAGGGTGAGGGCCATGAGCATGACCCACAGAATGCCCCACCCCACCACGGCCTGCACCAGCCGATTGCGGATGGAGGGAGGAGGTGCCAGCCCTCGCAACCCGGCCATGGCTCAGCCGCCCCAGCGGTAGCCCAGGCCGCGGTGGGTCTGAACCACGTCCTTGCCCAGCTTTTTGCGGATGGACGACATGTGAACCTCCAGCGCGTTGCTGGACATGGCCCCGTCAAAGCCCACCACCAGGTTTTCCAGGTCGGCCTTGGAAACGGTGCGCCCCTTGCGCAGCGCCAAGGCTTCCAGCAAGGCCCATTCGCGCGAGGTCAGGGCCACGGGCTGTTCGTCCAGCCAGGCGGATTTGGCCTGCAAGTCCAGCCGCACCGGGCCGCACACCACGGTGTTGACCGGCAGGCCCACGGTGCGGCGGGCCACGGCCAGCACGCGGGCGGCCAGTTCTTCGGGGGCAAAGGGTTTGACCAGGTAGTCGTCCGCCCCGGCGTTGAGCCCGGTGACGCGGTCGGCCAGTTGGTCGCGCGCCGTGGCCAGAATGGCCGGGGTGGACACCTGGGCGTCGCGCAAGCCGGCCAGCCAGGCCTGGCCCGAGCCGTCGGGCAGTTGCCAGTCGATCACCAGCATGTCAAAGGGTTGCCCGGTCAGGGCCGCACGCGCCTGGGACAGGCGTCGGACCCACTCGACCACATGGCCTTCGGCCCGCAGGAAGTCATGCAGGGCTTCGCCCAGGATGGGGTCGTCTTCAATCAACAGGATGCGCATGGCCGCCAATGTGCCAGAACCTCAGGTGCGTGAGGTGAGCAACGGCCCGTTGGACGGCACACAGGCATAACGCCCCACAGTGCGGACCGTCTGCACGTCGCCCGCCACGTCCAGCGAGCGCTCGGAAATGACCTGCAACTGCCCTTGGCCAGGGTCCAGTTGCCCCACCAGCCAGCCGCCAGGGGTGTCGGCACGGTAGTGCTCCAGCCCGTCGTTGGTGGTCCAGCGCTCGGCCACCAGCGACTTCAGGTGCAAGCGGCCCTCCCGCACACGCACCTGCAAGCGGATGGCGTAGGGCTGCCCGTTCTGGATGGCGGTGGCGCCTTGCGCGTTGCGGGTGCTGGTGGACACGGTCTCGGTGCCAGCACACACCAGGGCCTGGTCCCACGGGGCTTCCGACGAACAGCCCGACAGGCTGATCTGCAACGCCGCCCACAGGCCACCCACGAGCTTGAGGCTGCGGGGGCGGCAAAAGCCGCGGCTCATGCCCGCACCGCCGAACCTTGCGAGGCCGTGGCCCCGCCCTCGGCGGCGTGGTCCAGGTCGGCCCGCATCCAGGGGTCCACGTGGGTCATGAGGTTGAGCACGCGGTGGCGCTGCATCACCCGCTCGCGGGCTTGCACGGCAATGTTGTGTCCGGCCTCCACGCTGAGGGTGGCGTCCACTTCCAGGTGGGCATCGGCCAGGATGAGGTCACCCATCTTGCGGGTGTGCACGTCGTGCACGCCTTTCACGCCGGGGGTGGCCAGCAGGGTGTCGCGGATGGCCTGCACCTCGGCGTCGTCGGCGGCGCGGTCCATCAGGTCGTGCAGGGCGTCCCAGGCAAAGCTCCAGCCCATCTTGCTGACCATGAAGCCCACGATGAGGGCCGCGATGGGGTCGAGGATGGGGTAGCCCATGAGGTTGCCCACAATGCCCACGCCCACCACCAGGGACGACGCGGCATCGGACCGCGCATGCCAGGCGTTGGCCACCAGCATGCTGGACTTGACGCGCTTGGCCACCGTCAGCATGTAGCGAAACAGGCCCTCCTTGGCCACCAGCGCCACACCAGCGACCCAGAGCGCGGCCTGGTGAACGGGTTGCACGGTTTCGGGGGCCTCCAGCTTGCGAAACGCCGCCCAGATCATGCCCAGGCCCACCGCCAGCAGGATGGCACCCAGCGCCAGCGAGGCGGCGTTTTCAAAGCGGTGGTGGCCGTAGGGGTGGTCTTCGTCGGCGTCCTTGCCACTGAAGTGGGTGGCCAGCAGCACGACAAAGTCGGACACCAGGTCGGACAGCGAGTGGATGCCATCGGCCACCAGACCCTGCGACTTGGTGAGCACCCCGGCCACCAGCTGGGCGGCCGTCAAAATCAAATTGACGAACACGCTGACCCAGGTGCTGCGCTTGGCGGCCGCCATGCGATCGGCGGCGGAAATGCCCGCTTCGTCGGATTCGGATTCAAGTTCTTGGAGGTTCATGGGTCGGTCAGGCCAGGAAAAGTCAGCGCGGTCTGCGATGGTATCGGCGTGACCTGAATGGGAGATGAAGGTCCGCGAATGGGGGTGGCTCAGAGCTCGACCATTTCGAACTGGGCCTTGGCCACGTTGCAGTCGGGGCACATCCAGTCGGCGGGCACGTCGGCCCACGGGGTGCCGGGGGCAATGCCGTCTTCGGGGCGGCCTTCGGCCTCGTCGTACACAAAGCCACAAACGACGCAGATCCAGGTTTTCATGGGGTTTCTCCAGGTTGAGGTTGAGGGTGAGTGGTTCGGGTGTTGCTGTGGGGGAGTCCGCGCAGCGTGGTGGGGCGGGTGGGCCTGGGGCGTCGCTCCTCGCCGGTGGTTCGCTGGCGCGAACTGCGCTGCGGTGCTCGACCGTGGGGCGTCGTCGCGGAACTCGCTGCACGCCCTTGCGGGCGTTTCGCTCAGACAGCCGCGACGAAGTCAGAGGGGGAAGGTGCGCTTGCGCGCACCCGCCCCACGGTCTGTGCGCCTCGCCACCGGCGAAGGAGCGCCACCCCAGGCCCACCCGCCCCACCCCGTGAAGTGACGCACCACAGCACAGCACAGCACAGCACAGATGCTATATATTCAGTAGCTGCTCACGCTTTCAAATAAAGCGGCAGAGGCACTTTTCACTCATGAAACATGATCATCAATCCTCCTGCGCCACCGCGGACAAGGGCACCAGGCCGCGGGGGGATTGCGTCCATTCCCAGCCCAGGTAACCCGCCACGGCCACGACCAGCAGCAGCGCCAGCCACACGCGGTTGTGGCGGACCAGGTCGGGGCCACGGCCCGGGGTGCGTCCGGTCAGCATGGGCAGGGCCAGGTTCTGGCGGCGTGTCAGGCTGATGACCAGCAGGGCCCCCAGGTGGCCCAGCACCCCCCACAGGAAGGCCTCGCCCACGCCTTCGTGCAGCTCGGACAGCCATTCACCACCCCAGTCGTTGAAGCTGGCGTAACCCGTCAGCGTGACCGGCACCACCAGCGCCATCAGGGCCACCACCATCAGCACCATCAGCAGGTTCTGGCCCTGGCGCAGGTTGACGTCGGCCCAGGAGCGGGCTTGCGGCAGGGAACGCAACCAGGTGGCCGCGCCGGAGAGCTTGCTCCACAGCGCCGACCAGCGCACCTGGCGCGGCCCCACCAGGCCGTCGACGATGCGAAACACCAGCAGCCCCGCCATGGCATAACCCAGGCACACGTGCAGCAGGCGCAGGCGTTCGCTCTCGGCGCTGAGGTAGGCCCCCACAAAACACAGGGCAAACAGCCAGTGGAAGGCGCGGGTGGCGGCGTCGACGATGCGGCGGGTCGGCTGGGCCGGGGTGGCCGTGGCGGTGCGGCTGGGGGACGGCACCGCGGCGGCGGCGGAAGAAGACAGGGTGTTCGTGTTCATGGTCATGGCCTCACTCACCCTTCCACCAGGCGGAGGTGCCTTTGGGCATGGTGATGTTGTCGTCGTCGTAATCACCGCGGTCGGCCCGGGTGTGGCAGGCCGCGCAGTTGGCCGCGCTTTTCACCGAGGCGTGTTTCCACACCTGCGGGTCCAGCTTGCGGTGTTTGCGCTCGAACCAGGCGGCACGGGTGATGCGGTCGTCCGGCGGTGGCACGCTGGTCACGCGCTTGTAGGTGCCGGCATGGGATTGCAACCAGCCGGAAATCTGTTGCACGGTGGCGGCGTCCAGCGAGGCGTCGCTGCCGTAGTGCTTGTCCAGGCTGCCCATCATGCGGGTCCAGGAGGCGGCGGGCAGGAAGCCCGGCGGGTAGGCCAGGTGGCAGGCGGAACATTCGGCCTGGTACTGGGGCAGCATGTCGCGCGGCAGCATGCGGCCGCTGTCGGCCTGGCTGCTGGCGGCGGCGCTGAGCAGCAGCGCCAGCACGGCAATGTGGCGAGGGAGAAGGCGCATGGCGTGACCTCAGGGTTCAGCGTTGGAGGGACAGCAGGTAGGCCAACACGTCGGCCTTTTCGGCGGGCGTGCATTCGCGGCTGAGCACGTCCTTGCAGTTGCGGCGGAACCATTTGTCCACCTTGGCGGTGTCGGTGAAGGCTTGGGCGTTGAAGGCCGGGGCCAGCACGGGCACCACCTTGCCGGTGTTGGGGTGTTTGCCCTCCTGGGTGGGCGGGGCGTTGTGGCAGGTGGCGCAGCTCCATTCGCCGCCGTGCTTGCTGCCAAAGAAGGTTTTGCCGCGTTCAGCCTGCCCGGGGGCACCGGCCTCGGCGGTCCACCGCTGCAACTGGGCCTGGGGGGTCGTGTCCCCGGCCCAGGCGGGGTTGGCGGGGGCCCACAGGGCCACAGATGCCGCCATCACCACCGCGGTGCCCACGCCGCCCACCCATTGCGCCACGCGGGCCACGGGTGTGACACCTTGGGGCCAACGCGGGGTCCACAGCCCCTCCAACCGGGCACCCAGCGATTTGCGCGACACCTTCACCTCCACCCCGGCCGAACGCACCTTGGCCAGGGCGCGGCAGGCGGTTTCGGGCGCCAGGTCCAGCCATTGGGCCATCAGCTTCAGGGGGGGCAGTTCCAGCACGCCGTCCAGGGCGTCGGCGCGGGGCCAGCCGCTGGCCACAAAGTCCACCACCACGCGGCAGCGCTGCTCGGCCGTGCCGCTGCGCATGGCCAGGCGGGTGGCGGCACGCTGCTGCTGTTGCAGCAGGCATTCGGTCAGCACCTGCGAGGGCGTGCGCTGCGCCTCAGACCACGCCAGCACCTGCACCCGGGTGGGGGCCCAGGCCGTCACGCACACCGGCACGGCCTGGGTGGCGTGGTGCCATTCAGCGCCCAGCCAGTCGCCCGCGGCGGCCAGCGTGGCCGATGACGGCTCCTGGGCCGACGCATCAGAGGGAGAGGCCGCGTCACGGGGCGCGGCCTCGGCCACGGTGACCGAAGCCACCCCGTGCACCAGGCGCCCCAGTTGCGTGCGCCCCAGCCAGAACACGCGGCTTTCGCCGGGTTGCAGGTCGCACACAGGAATCTCTTTCATGGTCATGTCGGTTCTCCGGATTCAGGTTCACAAGGTTTGTGACGATGGCCGTGATGCTGACCGCCAGGGGGTGTACAAAGCCTGAATGTCCCGTTCAGCCACGGTTCAGAGAAAGCGCTTCAGAATCCGCCCCACCATGCGCACCTTCCCCGCTTTTTTGTCGGCCCTGCCGGGCTCCACCCGCAAGGGCGCATGGGCCGTGGGCTGGGCCGTGGGGGTCGCACTGGCCTGCGGGGGCGGGTCCGTGGCCCACGCCGACGAGGCCGACCACGACCGGGCGCTGCAGGCCGTGCAGCGCGGCGAAGCCCTGCCCCTGAACACGCTGATGGGCCAGGTGGAGGCCCTGCGCACGGGCCAGATCCTGGAAGTGGAACTGGAACGCAAACATGGGCGCTGGGTGTACGAGGTGAAGAAGCTGGACCCCGGTGGCCGCCTCGTCAAACTCCACCTCGACGCCCGCACCGGTGCGCTCCTGGACCCCAACAGCCGCCCCAAGGAAAGGACCACACCATGAGGGTGTTGCTGGTCGAAGACGACCCCGCGCTCAACCGCCAGGTGGACATGGCGCTGCAAGAGGCTGGGTACGCCGTGGACGTGGCCACCAATGGCCGAGATGCCTGGGCACTGGGCGACGTGGAAACCTTCGACGCCGTGGTGCTGGACCTGGGCCTGCCGCAGATGGACGGCCTGTCGGTGCTGCGGCGCTGGCGCACCGCCGGGCGCAACATGCCGGTGCTGGTGCTGACCGCCCGTGACCAATGGCACGAAAAGGTAGAAGGCATCGACGCCGGGGCCGACGACTACCTGACCAAACCCTTCCACACCCAGGAGCTGCTGGCCCGCTTGCGCGGACTGATCCGCCGCGCCAGTGGCCACGCCTCGCCGCTGCTGACCGCCGGTGCCGTGGTGCTGGACACCCGCAGCGGCCGCGTGACGGTGGACGGGCAGCCCGTCACCCTCACCAGCCACGAGTTCCGGGTGCTGGCCTACCTGATGCACCACCCCGGCGCGGTGGTGTCGCGCACCGAACTGACCGAACATGTGTACGCGCAAGACGCCGAACGGGATTCCAACACCATCGAGGTGTTCATCAACCGCCTGCGCAAGAAGCTGCCCGCCGGGCTGATCGAAACGGTGCGTGGCATGGGTTACCGCCTGGCCTGACATGCCCCGTACCCCGCTCCCCCCGCCCCTGCCCTGGCGGCAGTCGCTGCAAGCCCGGGTGCTGGCGGCCACGCTGGGGGGCATGCTGCTGGCCCTGACCCTCACGGGCTGGACGCTGCACCACCTGTTTCGCCAGCATGTGGAGCAGCAGTTCGTGGCCGACCTGTCCATCCAGCTCCACCAGGTGCTGGCGCGGCTGGAAGACACCCCCACGGGCACCCCGACGGTCAACCCCGCCCTGCTGAGCGACCCCCGCTGGACCCAGCCCTACGGCGGCCTGTACTGGCAGCTGCAACGGCCCGACGGCGCGGTGGTGCAGCGCTCGCGCTCGCTGTGGGACCAGACCCTGGACCTGCCCCACGACACCGTGCCCAATGGCGAGGTGCACCGCCACCTGCTGCGCGGCCCCGACGGCCAGCCGCTGCTGGCGCTGGAGCAGACCATCAGCCGCTCAGACACCGATGCCGAGGGCCAGCGCTGGACCCTGGCGGTGGCCGCCAGCACCGCAAGGCAGGACGAAGCCGTGGAGGCCTTTTCCGGGGTGCTGTTCACCTCGCTGTCGCTGCTGGCGCTGCTGCTGAGCACGGCGGTGCTGGCCCAGCTGTGGTTCGGGCTGGCCCCGCTTCGGGCGTTGGAGCGGGCCTTGCAACGCGTCAACGCCGGGAGTGCGTCACGCCTGGAGGGCCAGTGGCCCACCGAGGTTCAACCCCTGGCCGATGGTTTCAACCAGGCACTGACCCACCTGGACCACAACCTGCAAACCGCCCGCACCCAGGCAGGCAACCTGGCCCATGCCCTCAAGACCCCGCTGGCCGTGCTGCGCCAGGCGGCCGACCACGCGCCCCCCGACGAGCTGCCCCAACAGGTGCACGAGCAGGTGGACAAAGCCCAGCGGCAGGTGGACTGGCACCTGCGCCGGGCCCGCTCGGCTGCGCTGGCGGGCATGAGCGGCCCGGCCAGCGCCACCGCGGTGGAGCCCGTGCTCCAGGGCCTGCTGCGGGTCATGGGCAAAGTGCATGCGGCCCGGGCGCTGCACCTGGGCCTGACGGTGAAGCCCGGGCCTGAACGCCCCGGGACCGCCCCCCTGGCCGTGACCGTGGACGAGCAGGACCTGCACGAAATGCTGGGCAACCTGCTGGACAACGCCTGCCAATGGGCCCGCACCCGGGTGGAGGTGACCCTGTCCTGCACCAACGACGAGGTGCGAATGAGCATCTGCGACGACGGTCCCGGCATTGGCGACACCCCACCCGAGCAGTTGCTTCAACGCGGGATGCGCCTGGACGAAAGCACCCCGGGATCGGGTCTGGGCTTGTCCATCGTCCATGAGTTGGCCACGCTGTACCAGGGGCAGTTGCGCCTGAGCCCGGTTCCGGCGCCCGCCCAGGGGCTGTGTGTCGTGCTGGAGCTGCCCCGGGCTTGACGCGCTCGCGGACACCCGCCCGCCAAAGCCCCGGCCTCACAATGAAAACATAATTAATATATAAGTGGGCCTCCGCGCCCACCCCGCTGTGCTGTGCAGTTGTGGCGCCCCTCCAGCCGTGAAAACCTTGATGCGCACCAACACGCTCGTCGGCGCCCTGGTGGCCTTTTGCGCCACCCTGGCCCCCATCCAACCCTTGAACGCCGCCAGCTGCACGGTCAACACCACCGCCAGCAACACCACGCTGAACACCCCGTTCATGGGCAGAACCAAGATGTTGGTGGGGTTTGCGGGTGACGACACGTCGGCAACGTCGGCACCATTCGACCTCCGCTACCGCTACATCAACTCCTCCCCGTTCAGCACCTACAACCACGCCAGCTGCATGCTGAACGTGGGCGCCAACTGTCCGTGGTGGGGCGGATGGCAGGAACAAGGGGTTCCGGGCGGTTTGTATGCCACTCGGCATGTGGCGGCCTCGCAAGCGATCACCTGGCAATCGGCCCCGCGCCCGCAAATCCCGGCCTTCACCTATTACATGATCCTGCCCGCTTCGGGCCTGCAAGAAGGCACCACGGAAGTCGCCGCCATCAACGACCCGACGTTCCTGACCCAGTACTTTGACGACTGGCGCTTTCTGCTGCAAAAGATCGGCAACAACCAGGCCCTGCTGCATGTGGAGCCGGACTTCTGGGGCTTTGTGCGCTCGCTCAACAGCAACCCCGCGGCGGTGCCCGCCAAGGTGGCGGCCAGCAACCCCACCGATTGCGGCAACGCCGCGCAATTCCCCGACAACGCCGGTGGTTTTTCCCGCTGCATGATCAGCATGGTGCGCACCTACGCCCCCAACGCTGCGGTGGGCTTGCACATGTCCCCGTGGGCGGGCACTTCGCCCAGCGAAGCCCAGGCCATGGCCACCTTCTTCCTGGCCCTGGGGGCCGACCAGGGTGACTTTGTCGTCACCGACATGGCCGACCGCGACGCCGGGTACTACGAGACCGTGCTCAACCAGAACTGGCACTGGTGGGACAGCACCCGCTTTGCGTCCTTCCTGACCTGGAGCAAGACCGTCACCGACCTGATCGGCAAGCCCATGGTGCTGTGGCAAATCCCGCTGGGCAACAGCCTGCAGAACAACACGCCCAACCACTACAAAGACAACCTGGTGGAGACCCTGTTCAGCCACATGGGCGAGTTGCGCGACGCCAATGTGGTGGCCATGATGTTCGGCGCGGGCGGCAGCCAGCAGACCTCGCCCGAAACCGATGACGGGCTGCTGTACTGCAGCGCCGAACAAAGCAACTTGCAGGCATCCGGGGCCACGCCGTCCATCCACTCCACCGTCAGCGTGAACGGCGACCCCACCCCCAGCCGCGTCACGGTGAACGTGACGGCCAACCTGGCGGCCACGGGCCGGTGGCTGCTGGTGCCGGAATCGGCGGCGGCCCCCACGTCCGCGCAGGTGGGGGCCGGGGTCGATTACACCGGTGTGACGGTGGTGGCCGCGGGCACCCTGCCGTTGTCGGCCAACGTGGCCGAGAGCATCACCATCAACGGCCTGAGCGCCGGCACCCGTTACGCCCTGTACGTGGCGTCAGAAGACACCAGCCACAACGTGGAAGCCACGCCCGTCAAGCGGGTGTTCACCACCTCGGCCACCAGCTACACGGCCGCAGCCCCCGGCGGTGCGGGCACGGTGCAGACGGCACTGAGTGGCGGAGGAGCCAGTTGCGGCTTGCAAAACGTGACCTACCAATCCGCCAACTCGGTGGGCACACCCCCCACAGGGGTGACCTTCCCTTACGGGGTGGCGAACTTCACCGCCTCGAACTGCACCGCCAACGGCACCATCACCGTGACGCTGACCTACCCCAACGCCTTGCCCGCCAACGTGCAGGTGTGGAAATACGGCCCGGCCACGGTGGGGGCGTCGCCCAGCTGGTACCGGCACCCGGCCACGGTGGCGGGCCACACCATCACCTACACGGTGACCGACAACGGGGTGGGTGACAGCAGCAACGAACTGGGCAAGATCATCGACCCGGTGGGGGTGGGCATGCCATCCGCCACCGAAGGGGTGCCCGCGCTGGGGCCTTGGGCGCTGGCCTGCCTGGCCGCCTTGCTGGCCGGATGGACGACGCTGCGCGGGCCGTGGCGCCGGATCGGACACGCCACCCGCCATCCATCGGGTCGCAAAAATCATCAAAATTGATAGCTGCTCTCGCTTTTTACAAAAGCGCCAAGGCCAGTTTTGATGCTGAAAATGTAAATCCCCAGCCCCCTTAAGCTGAATTTCACCTGGGGTTTCTACAGTGGCGGGCATGAACTTCTCATGCTTGCTTTCCCGCGAATGCCTCAGCCCCCGGCGACTGTGGTCCGCCATGGCCCTGGTGCTGGGCAGCGGTGCGCTTCAAACGGCACTGGCCAGCCAGCCCACCCAACAGGTGGTGTGCACACAGGCCCCGCCCAGCACCTGGATGAACGAGGCCCAGGCCCGCGAGGCCTTTCAGGCCGACCAGTACCTGCTGGTGAAGTTCAAGGTCTCCAAAGGCCATTGCCACGAGTTCTACGCCGTGGCCCACGACGGCTCGGTGGTCGAGGCCTACCGTCACCCGGTCACCGGGCAGACGGTGCGCCTGACCCGGCTCAACGCCACCCAGGTTTCTTCTTCCCAACCTTGAAAGGCCCTGCGCCATGCAACCCCAAACCCACCTCACCACCCCCACCGAACCGCGTTACAGCACGGCCATGGTGCTCATCCACTGGCTGATGCTTGCCCTCATGGTGGCGGTGTTCGCCAGCATCAACCTGCGCGAGCTCTACCCCAAGGGCACCGACATGCGCAACCTGATGAAAACCATCCACTTCATGCTGGGCCTGCTGGTGCTGGTGATGGTGGCCTTGCGTGTGGCGGCCAAGCTGAGCAGCCCGCAACCCGCGGCGGCCAGTGATGTGGCCTGGGCGCAATGGGCGGCCAAGATCGGCCACCTGGCGCTGTACGGCTTCATGGTGGGCATGCCCCTGCTGGGTTGGGCCACGCTGAGCGCGGCGGGCAAGCCCGTTCCGTTCTTTGGTCTGGAACTGCCCGCGCTGCTGGCGACCAACAAGGAACTGGCGCACAGCCTGGAAGACCTCCACAAAGCCATTGGCGAACTGGGCTACTGGCTGATTGGCCTGCACGCCGCTGCGGCGCTGATGCACCACTTCGTGTTCAAGGACGGGTTGATGAACCGCATGCGCCTGAGCCGCGCCTGACCGCAGCACCGGGGCGAGGGCCGTTCAGCCCTCGTCCACCAGGGTGTCGAAGTGGCGCTCGATCATGTCGGTCATCAGGCGCTTGATGGCCTCTTCGCCCTGGCCCTCCAGCGCGTCGCGGACGCGGGGGGCCAGCGCCACAAACCGGTCCAGCACCTCGGGGTCGAAATGCTGGCCCCGCCCCTCTTGCAGAATGTCCATCACCTGCCCAAAGGGCATGGGTTCCTTGTAGGGGCGGCGGGAGCTGAGGGCGTCGTACACGTCCACCACCGCAAAGATGCGGGCCGCCAGCGGAATGTCGGCACCCGCCAGCCCTTGAGGGTAGCCACTGCCGTCCCATTTTTCGTGGTGGCACGACACCACCTCGGCCGCCCCTTCCAGCCAGCCGGCCCCATCCACAATGTCTTCGCCCTGGGCCACGTGGGTGCGCATGGTGGCCATCTCGGCGGCGTCCAGCCGCCCGGGTTTGAGCAGGATGGCGTCGGGGATGCCGATCTTGCCCACGTCGTGCAGGAAGCTCCCGGCAATCAAGGCCTGCATGGCCGCCCCCGACAAACCCAGCGACTCGCCCAGCGTGGCCGCCATCCAGGCCACGCGGTAGTTGTGGGTGCCGGTGTCCGAGTCGCGCTTGGCAATGGCGCGGCCCAGCGCCTCCATCATGGCGATGTGCGACTCCAGCACCTGCAGGGCCTTGCGTTCGTTCTCGCCCGCCAGGTGAATCACCACCGGGTAGATGGCCGCACCGCAGGCCAGCGAGGCCAGCAGGGCCATGAGGGCGGCCACCAGCGCGTCGGACTGGATCTGCCGGTGCTGCCAGTCGGGCACCAGGCGCACGCCTTCAAAGTAGCCGGTGCGCTGTTTCTGCCCCGGCAGCGTGAGGGGCACCATGACGCGCATGGCCCAGCGCCCGTCGGGCAGCTGCAGGCTTTCGTACTCGGGCTTCAGGCTTTCGGGTCGGACGTGCTTGGGCAGCAGGTGCTCCAGCGCACGCCCCTCTGAGGTGAGCTGTTCGGCCAGTTTCAAACCAGCGGGGTCGTAGATTTCGACGATTTCAAACAGGCCACCCACCAAGGTTTGCGCCGCCTGGTCGGCATGCGCTGCGGCGGTGGGGCCGCTCAGGTCCAGCGCATGGGCATGGGCCAGCACGCGGTGGGATTCTTCCTGGGCAAAGGCCACCACCTCGGCTTCGGCGTTTTCGCGCGAGACATACCACACCAGCGGAGCGGACAAGGCCGACATGGCCACCGTGACCAGCCCGATGCGCACAAACGCGGTCCGACGAAAGCGGTTCATGGGATGCCCTTCCAACAGAACGTCACCCGCAGCCCCCCCAGATCGGGGCTGCGCATCACCTGACCCTGCAAGCCATACAGCCCCGCCACACGACGCACGATGGACCACCCCAGGCCACTGCCGGGTTGCGCGGAGCCCACCACGCGGAAGAAGCGCTCGCCCAGGCGTTGCAGGTCGGCACTGGACATGCCGGGGCCATTGTCGTCCACCGCCAGCCGCCGCTGCCCGTGTGCGTCCACGTCCACCTGCACGCGCACCTGGCTGCCGTCGGGGCTGTAGCGCAAGGCATTGTCCACCAGGTTGCGCAGCAGGATGACCATCAAACCCTCGGGCACCGGGCAGCCCAGCGGTGAGGACGCGGGGCTGGGTGTCACCTCGCAGTGCAGGGTTTGGCCGCGCCGGGCCGCCACCGGGCGCAGGTCACCCAGCACCCAGTCCAGCACGCGGCGCAGGTCACAGCCCTCGCCGGTGGCGTCGGCCAGGGCCTCCAGCCGGGCCAGTTGCAGCAACTGCTCCACCAGGTGGCTGGCACGGTCGCAACCGGTCAGGGTGGCGGCCAGCGCCTCGTTGCGTTCTTCGGCATCCAACGCCCCCTGGGCCACCTGGGCCTGCATGCGGATGGCGGCAATGGGCGTGCGCAGCTCGTGGGCCGCATCGGCGGTGAAGCGCCGCTCGGCGTGCAGCACGGCATTCATGCGCTCAAACAGCCGGTTGAGGGCCAGCACCAGGGGGCGTGCCTCGTGCGGCACCCGGGCCAGGGGCAGGGGGTCGTCGGCATCGGGGCGTCGCTCGGTCACCATCTGGCCCAATTCGGCCAGCGGGTGCACGGCGTGGCGCACCGCCCCCCACACGCCCAGCCCCACAAACGGAAACGCCAGGGCCATGGGCCACACCACACTCCAGACGCTGGCCATGACCACGTCGGCACGCGCCTTGTCGCGGTCGGCCACCTGCACCACCACGTGTTCGTCTCGCCCTCGGGCACAAAACACCCACCAGTCTTCGCCTGCCGCACGCACCTTGGACATGCCCTGGCATGACAACGGGGCCAACAGTGCCGTGGGTGCGGTGGCTGAACGGACCACCATCTGGTCGTTGTGCCAAACCTGGAACACCGCCTTGGATTGGTATTCGTGCAGCTCGGGGGTTTCTTGAAAGTCCAGCCGCGTGAGGTCGTCCAGCGGCAACACGGCCAGCAAGGACGCGGCTTGCGAGAGGTGGGCGTCGAGCAGCTCGCTGACCTCGTGTTCGGTGTCCTGCCAGGTGACCAGGATCATGACCACCCACACCACGCCCAGCAGTCCCAGCACCGCGGTCAGCAGTTGCCGCTGGAGCGACACCGCCCGGGGCGGCTGCGCTGGCGTCATGCCACGGCGTCCTTGTGGATCACATACCCCACGCCCCGCACGGTTTCGATGGTGTGGGGCGGCAGCTTGCGTCGCAGGTGGTGGATGTGCACCTCGATGGCGTTGCTCACCACCTCTTGGCCCCATTCGTACAGGTGCTGCTCGATCTGCCCGCGGCTGAGCACCCGCCCGGCGTTGCGCATCAGGGTGTACAGCAGGTCGTACTCGCGGCCGGTGATGTCCACCGGCTCACCCGCCACCACCACGCGGTGCGCGGCGGGGTCCAGGGTCACCCGGGCGCCCTCAGGCCCGGCCACCAGGACCGTCTGGGCCTGGCCGTGGGCGCGGCGCACCAGGGCCCGCAGGCGGGCGGCCAGCTCATGCAGGTCCACGGGTTTAAGGATGTAGTCGTCCGCCCCGGCGTCCAAGCCATTGATGCGGTCGGGCACGGCATCGCGGGCGGTCAGCACCAGGATGGGGGTGTCCACCCGGTGCGCCCGCACCTGGCGCAACACCTGCATGCCGTCCTGGCGGGGCAGGCCCAGGTCCAGCACCGCCGCCTCGTAGCTGCCGGTTTCCAGTTCATGCTGGGCGGCCACGCCGTCGCGCACCCAATCCACATGAAAACCTTGTTGGCGCAGCCCCGCACGCAGGCCCGAGCCCAGCAAGTCGTCGTCTTCAGCCAGCAGCAGTCTCATGGATGGAACCGGCGCCGTTGCCGGTGTGGTGCAGTCACAACCGCCAACCTTAACCCCGGCGAGGGGGTTTCAGCTTAACGCTGGCTGAACAACGGGTCGGCGGTTCACACCAGGCCCCGTCAGAGGATGAAGCGCGACAGGTCCTCGTCCTGGCTCAGCTCGGCCAGGCGGTCGTTGACGTAGGCGGCGTCGATCACCACCGTCTGGCCGCTGAGGTTGGCGGCATTGAAGCTCACCTCGTCCAGCAGCCGCTCCATCACCGTGGACAGACGGCGCGCCCCGATGTTCTCGGTGCGTTCGTTCACGTCGAAGGCCAGCTGCGCCAGCCGGGTGATGCCTTCGGGGCGGAAGTCCAGCGTCACCCCTTCGGTTGCCAGCAGGGCCTGGTACTGGCGCACCAGGCTGGCGTGGGTCTGGGTGAGGATGGCTTCGAAATCGGTCACCGACAGCGACTGCAGCTCCACCCGGATGGGGAAGCGCCCTTGCAGCTCAGGAATGAGGTCGCTGGGGCGGCTGAGGTGGAAGGCCCCGCTGGCGATGAACAGCATGTGGTCGGTGCGCACCATGCCGTATTTGGTGGACACGGTGGTGCCCTCCACCAGCGGCAGCAGGTCGCGCTGCACGCCCTGGCGGGACACGTCGGCGCTGCCGGACTCGTTGCGCGAGGCCACCTTGTCGATCTCGTCGATGAACACAATGCCGTTTTGCTCGGCATTGGTCACGGCGCGGTGCTTGATGTCGTCTTCGTTGACCAGCTTGGCCGCTTCCTCGTCGGTCAGCAGTTTGAGGGCGTCGGCAATCTTCAGGCGGCGGGTCTTGCGCTTGCCCTGGCCCAGTTGCGAGAACATGCCCTTGAGCTGCTCGGCCATGTCTTCCATGCCTGCGGGGCCCATCACCTCCAGCTGGGGGCGGGGCTCGGCCAGGTCGATGTCAATCTCGCGGTCGTCCAGTTGGCCTTCGCGCAGCTTCTTGCGAAACACCTGCCGTGCGGTGCTGTCGGCAGGGGGCGCCGACGCGTCGGACAGGCCAAAGCCCACCTCGGTGCGGGGCGGGGGCACCAGCACGTCCAGCACGCGCTCCTCAGCCGCGTCGTGGGCCTTGCTGCGCAGGCGGGTCATTTCAGCCTCGCGCGTCTGTTTGACGGCCATGTCGATCAGGTCGCGGATGATGCTGTCCACGTCCTTGCCCACGTAGCCCACCTCGGTGAACTTGGTGGCCTCCACCTTGATGAAGGGCGCGTCGGCCAGCTTGGCCAGGCGGCGGGCGATTTCGGTCTTGCCCACACCGGTGGGGCCGATCATGAGGATGTTCTTGGGCGTGATCTCGGGGCGCAGCTTCTCGTCCACCTGCTGGCGGCGCCAGCGGTTGCGCAAGGCAATGGCCACGGCGCGCTTGGCGGCGGGCTGGCCCACGATGTGGCGGTCCAGCTCGGCCACGATGTCTTGGGGGGTCAGGGCACTCATTTTTTGAATGAAATTGGCATCCAGCGCTTTATATGAAAGCGCAACAAGCTACTTAAAAGGTAGCAACCGTCAAAGCACTTCCACCGTGTGGTTCAGGTTGGTGTAGATGCAGATGTCGCCCGCAATCGCCAGGCTCTGGCGCACCACCTGTTCGGCGCTGAGGTCTGTGTGGGCCACCAGCGCACGGGCGGCGGCCTGGGCATAGGCCCCGCCGGAGCCGATGGCCACAATGCCGTGCTCGGGCTCCAGCACGTCGCCGTTGCCGGTGATGATGAGGTTGGCCGACTTGTCGGCCACGGCCAGCATGGCCTCCAGTTTGCGCAGCACACGGTCGGTGCGCCAATCGCGCGTGAGCTCGATCGCCGCCCGCATCAGGTGGCCCTGGTGTTTTTCCAGTTTGGCCTCGAAGCGCTCGAACAGGGTGAAGGCGTCGGCAGTGGCCCCGGCAAACCCGGCCAGCACCTGGCCCTTGTACAGCTTGCGCACCTTGCGGGCCGTGCCCTTGACGACGATGTGGCCCAGCGTGACCTGACCGTCACCGCCAATGGCCACCTGCACCCCGTCGGGCGTCTGGCGGCGAACACAGACGATGGTGGTGCCGTGAAAAGATTCCATGGAGAAAAACCGTGAACAAAAAAGCGGAGCCCCCCACGTGGGTGCGCTCGGTTGGAAAACAAGGGTTGACGCGCGCGAGGGGCGTCAGTCGTCGCGGGTGACCACCTCGGCGTGCTCGGTGATGCCGATGACGTGGAAGAACGCCGAAATGAGCCGGTGCACGTCAATGAACCGCACCTGCCGTCCCGCCGCCACATGGCCAGACGCCCAGTTGAGGATGGCCCCAGCGGCAGAAAAATCCACCCGGATCAGGTATTTGCACGACACCACCCGCACCATGGCGTCGGTCATCAGCGCATCCAGCGCCTCCAGTTGGCGGGATGGGTCCCCCAACAGTTCGCCCACCAGCTCGCCTTGGGCGTAGTCGGTGAAGCTGAACGACGAGGTGGCCATCGGGTCTTGCTGGCCCGCCTTGCGCCCCGAGAACAAGCCTTGACGGCGGCTTTGCACAAAGTCGGTGAGCACCGGGGGCTCTGCCGGTGCTGCACTGACCACGCCCAGGGGCTCGGCACTGAGGTCATGAAACTGGCAGCGGGGCACTTCCCAGGCGGGGGGCGAGATTTCGTAGGTCACGCAGAAATCCAGCGCCTTGAGCTCGAAGTCTTCGGCCAGGTTCATGACGCGCAGCACCGCCAGGTGCAAGTCCCACGCGGCGCGATCGGCCGACCGGTCGCCCGACGGCGTCATCTGTCCCAACACCTGCAGCAATTGGCCCGCGCCCAGGAAGCGCAAGTCCATGGAGGCTTCGGCCCAGCCGCTGAACAGGCGGGCCAGGCGCACCACCGCCGCAGGCTGGATGGACTGCAACGGCGTCCAGTCCAGCACCCAGGGCGGGGGCGTGCGCTCCAGCACCTTGGTCATCATGGTGACCAGGTGGACGTCGAGGTCGGCCTCGGTGACCCAGGTGGCCCGCGTCTGGACGGTGGAGGCATCCACCTGCGCCACCCGTGCCGCGGCCTCCTCGGGCATGGAGAACCACTGCGGGGCCGAACGCGAAAACCGGTTGGCAAAGTCCAGCGCATGGGTCTCGAACGCTTCGGACTGGCCCGTGGCCCGGTACAGGTCCAGCAAGGCCAGCCATTCGTCGGCGGTGCCCCCCACGCCTTTGCGCGACAGCACTTCCTTCAGGCCCTGCTCGGTGGCGGCCTGGTCGCCACTGGCAAAACGGATGGCGGCTTCCTCGATTTCAGGGTCCATGGCCAGCTCGGCCACATCCATGGCGTAGAACTTGGAAGCCGAGAAATTGGACACCGAGAATCCGGAATCCTCGCGCCGCTCACTCAAACCCGGTGGTTTGGTGGGACCGGCCTCCGGCGCCAGCATCGGCGCATCCAGCGGCAGTTTGGCGGCTTCCAGGGGCTCGGCGGTGTGCGGCGGCAGCGTCATGGGCACGGTGGGTGCCACGGCATGCGCCTCGTTGACGGGCTCGGTGGTTCCGTACGCCTGTGTGGTGCTGAGGGTTTCCTGGGCGGGCAAACGGGAAGGCTGGGCCTGCGTGTTCTGCACCGTGTGACCCGAACTGTCGCGCTGCTTGGTTTTCCACCACTGCATGGACATCTGGGCCTCAATCTCGTCGATCTTCTTGAGCGTGCCCGCCCGGTCGTCGGGCCGGGACGAATAACTGCTTTGGAAGAACGATGGCCGCCCCCGCTGGCCGACATCGGTGCTGCCCGACTTGGCCCTGAGCTTGCGGAGCATGTCGAACTCGCGCTTGCGCACGAAGTCGTTGCGCCGCTTGCGCTCAATCATCTCCTTGAGCGCTTGCTTGCTGTAGTTGTCCCGTTGCTCAGACACGGTGTCCAGGTCGCCCCAGCTCGTGGCGGGATGGCGCACGAACTGCACAACCTTGGAAAACAAACCGGCGGGTGACGTGTCTTTGGACATGGGTTCAACGCGGGGCCACGGTCAGCGACGGGCCTTCAGTCTCCGAACATCTTTTGCTTGAGTTCGCGCCGCTGCTGCGCTTCCAGCGACAGGCTGGCGGTGGGTCGGGCCAACAGGCGACCCACACCAATGGGCTCACCGGTTTCGTCGCAGTAGCCGTAGTCACCGGCGTCGATGCGGGCAATGGACTGCTCGATCTTCTTGAGCAATTTGCGCTCGCGGTCGCGGGTGCGAAGCTCCAGGGCATGTTCTTCTTCGATGGTGGCGCGGTCGGCGGGGTCGGGCACCACCACGGTGTCCTCGCGCAGGTGCTCGGTGGTTTCACCGGCGTTGGCCAGGATGTCCTCTTTCAGGCGCACCAGCTTGAGTCGGAAGAACGCCATCTGGGCGTCGTTCATGTACTCGGCCTCGGGCATGGCCAGCACCTCTTCGTCGGTGAGCTGGTCCACCGGTTTGGTCTTCCAGTTGTTGGCGAGTTTGGGGTCTTTGCGAACCGGGGAATGCACGGGAGCGGTCATGACACGTTGATGGATGGGAGAAAACGTCGCCTTGGCGGCGTCGGGGGAATGACTGGGGACGGGTTGAGGGGTGGGCAGAGGGGCCGCGGCGGCCTTGCGTGCCCCACCCCTTCGGGTCACTGGAGCCACTTCAACCCCCGCTTTCGGGGCGGGAGCCACCGACGGGGGGGGCACCGGCTGAGGTGCGGGTGGCGAGGTGACAACGGGCGGTTTCTTTTGAGCAGGCTTGGCTTTGGCGACGGTCTTGACAGGGGCCTTGGCTTTGGCGGTGGGGACCACAGGGGCCGGAACCTTGGGAACCGGCACCTCGGCGACCGGTGCTTTGACGTTGGCTTTGGCCTTGGGCTGGGTGGGCGCTGCCGCCACGGTCTTCTTCACTGCCGGTCTCCTCTGTCGTTGTACCGCGCCAACCGGGCTGGGTTCGGCGTCCTTTCGGGTTATACCCCGACTGGGCTGACGTGACGGTGACTGTGGCGCTTTTTGAACGTCCAATGCCTGTTGCTTGGCCGGATCAGCCGCCTTGCCCGGAAACAAGCCCAGGCCCTGCAACAGCGAGACGAACAGCATGGCAGTCCCCGTCGGGTCAATGAATGAAGCGCCGCATTATGTCAGGCACTGGTCCAGGCCTTGCACCAGGATGTCCTTGGGCAGGTCGATGCCGATGAACACCAGCTTGCTGACCTTGTCTTCCCCGGGTGCCCACTGGGGGCCCAGGTCGCTGCCCATGAGCTGGTGCACGCCCTGGAAGATGACCTTGCGGTCGGTGCCCTTCATGAACAGCACACCCTTGTAACGCAGCATGCGCGGGCCGTAAACGTTGACGATGGCGCCCAGAAAGTCTTCCAGCTTGGCCGGGTCGAACGCGCGGGTGGCGCGGTAGACGAAGCTCTTCACATCGTCGTCGTGATGGTGGTGGTGGCCGTGCCCGTGACCATGCCCGTGCTGGTGCGACGGATGGTTGCAGTGCTCGCCATGTTCGTGATCATGGTCGTGGTGGTCATGACCATGGTCGTCTTCCTTCAGGAAGTCGGGGTCGATGTCCAGCTTGGCGTTCAGGTTGAAGCCCCGCAGGTCCAGCACCTTGGCCAGCGGCACTTCGCCGAAGTGCGCGGTCTGGATGGGGGCGCGCGGGTTCATGTGCTTCAGGCGGTGGGTGAGCGCGTCCAGGTCTTCTGCCGACACCAGATCGGACTTGCTGATGAAGATCTGGTCGGCAAAGCCCACCTGGCGGCGGGCTTCCTGGCGGTCGTTGAGCTGCTGGGCCGCGTGTTTGGCGTCCACCAGGGTCACGATGGCGTCGAGCAGGTAGCTCTCGGCCACCTCGTCGTCCATGAAGAAGGTCTGCGCCACCGGGCCGGGGTCGGCCAGGCCGGTGGTTTCGATGATGACGCGCTCAAAGTCCAGCAGGCCCTTGCGCTTCTTGGCGGCCAGCAGTTGCAGCGTGCTGCGCAGGTCTTCGCGGATGGTGCAGCAGACGCAGCCGTTGCTCATCTGGATGATCTGCTCGTTGGTGTCGGCCACCAAAATGTCGTTGTCGATGTTCTCTTCGCCGAACTCGTTTTCGATCACGGCGATCTTCTGGCCATGGGCCTCGGTCAACACCCGCTTGAGCAAGGTGGTTTTGCCCGAACCGAGGAAGCCGGTGAGGATGGTGGCGGGAATGAGGGCCATGGAACGACTTTCAGGAACAACAGCGGGCAATCGAGGCGGGCAACGGGTGCGCACGCCCAAAGCGGGCGCGAGTGTACGGCAATCAGGGCCGCCGCATCACCACCAGGCCTTTCAGGTACTCGCCTTCGGGGAAAGCCAGGCCCACCGGGTGGTCGGGGGCACCGGCCAGGCGGTCGGTGATGAAAGCGTCCACCCCGGCGTCAAGCGCGGCCGAGGCCACCACCTTCTGGAACAGCTCCACCCCCATGGCCCCCGAGCACGAGTAGGTGAACAGGCAACCGCCCGGGTTGAGCAGCTTGAAGCCCAGGCGGTTGATGTCCTTGTAGGCCCGCGCGGCCCGCTCGATGTGCGCGGCGCTGGGGGCCAGCTTGGGCGGGTCGAGCACGATGGCGTCGAAGCGGCGGCCTTCTTTTTCAAAAAGGCGCAGGCTGGCGTTCACGTCGGCGTCCATCCAGGTGGTGTCGGCCAGGTCAAAGCCGTTGAGGGCCACGTTCTGACGGGCCAGATCCAGCGCCGGGCCGGACGAGTCGATGGACGTCACATGCCCCTCACCCCGGCGCATGCCCGCGGCCTGCATGCCCGCCAGCGCCGCCACCGTGAAGCCTCCGGTGTAGCAATAACAGTTGAGCACCTGCTCGAAGCGACGGTGGCGCACGATCTGCGCAAAGCGGTGGCGGCTGTCGCGCTGGTCCAGGTAATAACCGGTCTTGTGGCCCTGGGCCACGTCCAGCGCCAGCTTCCATTCGTGCTCTTGCAGCACCACGGCGGTGGCCCCGCCCAACACCTCGGCCCCGCGCAGCCAACCTTTGGTGGGCTCCAGCCCTTCCAACGCCCGGGTGCCGCCGTCCGAGCGTTCGTACAGGCGCCGGCAGCCTGTGGCCTTGAGCAGCGCATCGGCCAACACCGGCTTCCAACGGTCGGCCCCGGCGCTCATGAACTGGGCCACCAGGATGTCGTCGTAACGGTCCACCACCAGACCGGGCAGGCCATCGCTTTCGCCGTGCACCAGGCGCACGCCGTTGCTTTGAATGTCAAAAAAGGCTCTGGCGCTGACAGATGAAGCGACAGCAGCTTCAAAAAACGAAGCATCGATGCGATCCGTCTCCCGAAAGCTCCACACCCGCACCTTGATCTTGGAGCTGGGCGAGTACGCGCCCCAGGCCAGAAACTGGCCCATGTCGCTCTCGACCCGCACGGTTTCGCCCAAATCGCCCTTGCCTTTGGCGATGGAGCCTTCAAACACCCAAGGGTGGCGGCGTTGCAGGGATTTTTCTTTGCCGGGTTTGAGGCGGATGACTTTCATGGAAACGACCTTGGCACGCTAAACCCTGCATTGTCGTTGCCCGCCGCCCTCCCGGCACAGGCCGGAACCGTCAATGAACGGTGTCAACCGCCTCCACAGGCAGCACGCCTTCGGGCCACGGGACCGGGGCCTCCAAGGCAAAGTCCACCGCGGCCAGGGCGTGCAGCGTGGTGGTGTCGAACAGCGGCAGGGCCAGGTCATCGGCGCCCAGGATCAGCGGCAGCTCGGTGCACCCCAGGATGATGCCCTCGGCCCCCTGCGCCGCCAGGTCGGCACAAATGGCCTGCAGGGCTTGACGCGCCGCCGGGTGGAAGTGGCCTTTGCACAGCTCCTCAAAAATGATGCGGTGCACCTCGGTCCGTCCGGCCTCGTCAGGGACCACACAGTCAATCCCTCGGGCAGCCAGACGCTCTTTGTAGAACGGCTGCTCCATGGTGAAGCGGGTGCCCAGCAAGCCCACCTTGCGCAAACCCTGCGACACGATGGCGTCGGCCGTCACCTCGGCAATGTGCAGCAAAGGCACGGCAATGGACTGCTGCACCGTGGGCGCCACCAGGTGCATGGTGTTGGTGCCGATGAGCACGCAGTCGGCACCGGTGTCTTCCAGGCGTTGGGCCGCGTCGGACAGGATGTGCGACATGCCCGACCAATCCCCGGCGCGTTGGCGGCGGGCGATGTCCTCGAAATCCAGGCTGATCAGGTTGAACTTGGCCGAGTGCAAGCCGCCCAGGCGCCGCGCCACCTCGCGGTTGATGACCTGGTAGTACATGGTGGTGGATTCCCAGCTCATGCCGCCGATCAGTCCAATGGTCTTCATGGATACCCCTTGAAATGTTGAAAACAAGGGAAAGTATGGGCAAGTACAAGCAAAAATGGATTGCTTTTATTCCCACTTTTGGCAACGCATGTAGAATTTTTTTCTACTTTTTAAGTAATTAGTGCAACATTCACCATGAAGCGCCTGGACGCCACCGACCGCACCATCTTGCGCCTGCTGCAGCAGGACGCCGACATGCCCCTGGCCCGCCTGGCCGAGGCGGTCCACCTGTCACCCACCCCCTGCTGGCGGCGGGTTCAACGGCTCAAGGACGAGGGCATCATCCGCCGCCACGTGGTGCTGCTGGACGCCCGCAAGCTCAATGTGGGGGTGACGGTGTTCGTCACCGTCAAAACCAACCAGCACAGCCAGGCGTGGTACGAGCAGTTCCACGACTCGGTGAACCAGATCCCCGAAGTGGTGGAGCTGTTTCGCATGAGCGGTGACGTGGACTACCT
The DNA here is from genome assembly GCF_054777695.1 of Hydrogenophaga soli. Classification (NCBI taxonomy): domain Bacteria; kingdom Pseudomonadati; phylum Pseudomonadota; class Betaproteobacteria; order Burkholderiales; family Comamonadaceae; genus Hydrogenophaga; species Hydrogenophaga soli. Next base: position 480,683 of record NZ_BAAHAK010000003.1, read on the forward strand.
GCTCAAGGTCGTGGTGCCCGACATCGCCGCCTACGATGCGGTGTACAAATGCCTGATCCGCACCGCCGACCTGATCGACGTGAGCTCCAGCTTCGCCATGGAAGAAATCAAGTACACCACCGCGTTGCCGCTGGACTACGCGGTTTGACCGAACCGCCAAAAGAACGGCACGCGCCCTGCCTGCTCCTGCATTTCCAATCAAAATGCGCGTTCAGCCCGAGCACCATCGGGTGCAGATGGAGACAAACCGTGACGATTCCCCTTCGCTCCTTGACCCTGGGCCTGTGTGCCTCGGTGATCAGTCTGGTGTGCTCACTGCCGCTGACCGTGTCAGCAGCGTCACTCACCGCCTTCACCCCCAGCATCAGCGTGGGGACCTCGAACCTGATGCTCAACGGTGCGGGAACGCGCTATCGGTTTGCCTTCAAGGTGTACGACATGGCGCTGTACACCACCCAGAAAGTCAGCACCCCGGCGTCGCTGCTGGCGCTGCCGGGTGCCAAGCGCCTGCAGTTTGTGGCCTTGCGTGAGCTGCCGGGCACCGACCTGGGACGCCTGTTCATGCGCGGCATGACGGACAACGCCACCCCCGACCAGATGCGCCGTCACACCGTGGCCACCACGCGGTTGATCGAGGTGTTTTCCGGCCGCCCCAAGATGTTGCCCGGCCAGACCTTTGCCATGGAGTTTGACCCCGGCAAAGGCACCACGTTCTACATCGAAGGCAAAGCGGTGGGCGAACCCGTGGGCAACGACGAGTTCTTCACCCTGGTGCTGAAGATCTGGTTCGGCGACTCCCCCGCCGACCTGCTGTTGCGCGACGCCCTGCTGGGGCAGTGACCTCCTCGGTGGGTTGAGGCCACCCGCCCAGCGCATCCTGCGCAAACAGCCTCACACCCGCTCGAAAATCCCCGCAGCGCCCTGCCCCATGCCCACGCACATGGTGACCATGCCGTAGCGCTTGATGACCGCTTCATCAGGTGGCAAATTTGCTACCATCACCCCATGTTTGCAGTGATTGACACCAACGTCTTTGTGGGGGCTTGCCTGGGTGTCGGGGCTGCCAATGCGGTGGTGGCCGCCTGCCTGAACGGTGAATGCACGCCACTGATGAGTGCGGCCTTGTTTGCCGAGTACGAAGCTGTGCTCCAGCGAGCCACGTTGTTTGAAGGCTGCCGCCTGAGTGCCGCCGAGCGCGACGAGCTGTTGGACATCTTCATGTCGCACTGCACCTGGACGCGTGTGTACTACCTGTGGCGACCCAACCTGCCCGATGAGGGCGACAACCATTTGATCGAATTGGCCGTGGCGGGGGGTGCACGCCATGTGGTCACCAAAAACCTGCGCGATTTGCAACGCATGGAATTGCGTTTTCCGGGGCTTCAAATCATGTTGCCCGAAGACTTTCTGAAGGAGCTGCCATGACCGCACTCACCTTGCGCCTGCCCGATGAAAAGCACCGCCGCCTGAAAGCCTTGGCGCAAAGCCGTGGCACGCCCATCAACCGCCTGCTGGAAGAAATGACCACCCTGATGTTGGCCGAATTTGACGCGGAAACACGCTTCAACGTTCGCGCCGCGCGCGGTGCTGGGCATGACGAAAAGGGGCTGGCCTTGCTGCAAAAAGCGCAAGGGGGTCCAACCTGAAGGATGGGGTGCACCCGTGTGCGCCAGCCAAGCGGCGGCACACGGGCGGAAAACGCATCACACCCGCTCGAAAATCCCCGCAGCGCCCTGCCCCATGCCCACGCACATGGTCACCATGCCGTAGCGCTTGTTGTGGCGGCGCAGCGCGTGCACCACGGTGGCGGCGCGGATGGCACCGGTGGCCCCCAGCGGGTGACCCAGGGCGATGGCGCCGCCGTTGGGGTTGACCTTGGCCGGGTCCAGGCCCAGCGTGTTCATCACCGCCAGGCTCTGGGCGGCAAAGGCTTCGTTCAGCTCGATCCAGTCCAGGTCGTCCTGGTGGATGCCTGCGTTCTTCAGCGCCGCGGGAATCGCCTCCACCGGGCCAATGCCCATCAGGTGCGGGGGCACGCCACGGCTGGCATAGCTGACAAAACGGGCCAACGGCGTCAGGCCAAAGCGCTTGACCGCCGCCTCGCTGGCCAGGATCAGCGCACCGGCACCATCGCTGGTCTGGCTGCTGTTGCCTGCGGTCACCGTGCCCAGCCCGGTGGGGCTGAAGTCGGCACGGCGGGGCGTGGCAAACGCGGGGCGCAGCTTGCCCAGTCCTTCCAGGGTGGTGTCGGGGCGGGCCCCTTCGTCCTGGCTCACGGTGCGGGTGCGGGTGCTGACCTCGGCGGTGTCGAGGTTGACGCTGCGCTCGGTCACCTCCACCGGGGTGGTTTCGTCGGCAAACTCGCCACGCTGCTGCGCCAGCAGGGCGCGCTGGTGCGATTGCAGGGCAAAGGCGTCCTGGTCGGCGCGGCTCACCTTCCACTGCTGGGCCACCTTCTCGGCGGTCAGGCCCATGCCGTAGGCGATGCCGTAGCTGTCCACGTCGTCGGTGTTGGCGAAGATGGAGGGTGACAGGCTGGGGCTGTTGCCCATCATGGGCACCATGCTCATGCTTTCGGCCCCGGCGGCAAACATCACGTCGGCCTCGCCCACGCGGATGCGGTCGGCCGCCATCTGGATGGCGCTCAGGCCCGAGGCGCAGAAGCGGTTGACGGTGATGCCGCCCACGCTTTTGGGCAGCCCGGCCAGCACCGCACCCACGCGGGCCACGTTCAGGCCTTGCTGCCCTTCGGGGATGGCGCAGCCGCAGATCACGTCTTCGATGCTGGCAGGGTCCAGGCTGGGCACCTGGGCCAGGGCCGAGCGCAGCACATGGGCCAGCAGGTCATCGGGCCGGGTGTTCTTGAAGAACCCGCGGTGCGACTTGCCAATGGGCGTGCGCGTGGCGGCGACGATGTAGGCGTCTTGAACTTGTTTCATGTCTGTTTCCTTTTGCCTGAAGCTCAGGCTTGGCGGGGCCGGGCAGGTACCCAGGCCCACACGAATTCACATTCCACCGGCTCTGCGCCGGCCTCGTCGGTCACCACCACCCGCACGCTGACCTCACCCTTGTCGGTGCTGTGCAGCGCCTGCTGTTGCTCGGGGGTGAGCGTGGCCACCGCCGTCAACCCGCCCGTGGCCCGCTTGCGAAAGGCCATGGACAGGCTTTTGGCCAGGGGCAGGCAGTCGTCGCGCACGTTCATGCCCACCACCATGCCGGTGGCCGTTTCGGCCAGCAGGTTCATGGCCGAGGCATGCACGCCGCCAATGTGGTTCTGCACCGCCCGCCGGTTGGCCAGGCGCACCTCCACCCGTTCGGGGCTCATGTGCACGAAGTTCACCCGGGCCGTGCCGGTGAAGGGCACGGCCCGGTGCAGCACCAGGTTACGCACCCAGCCACGCAAGAAAGCCGGGGCCTCGGACAGGCGCTCCAGGCTGCGTTGCAGGCGGTTGGGCGCGACGGCGATGGTGACGTTTTGCATAAAAATATGGCTATAGCGCTTTATATACAAGCGTAAGCAGCTACTGTTTTTGCAGTACCCATCAGTTGCGCAACGGCTTGCCGGTGGCCAGCATGCCCATGATGCGTTCCTGCGTCTTGGGGTGCTCCAGCAGGCTGCAGAAGGCCTGGCGCTCCAGCGTCATCAGGTAGTCCTCGCTCACCAGCGTGCCCGCCTCGACCTCGCCGCCCGTCAGCACGTTGGCGATGAGGCTGGAGATGTGGAAGTCGTGCTGGCTGATGAAGCCGCCGTCGCGCATGTTGACCAGGCTGCCCAGAATGGTGGCCTTGCCCGGACGGCCCGCCACCGGGAACAGGCGCTTGTGCGGCGCACGGTAACCGGCGTTGTACAAGGCCTTGGCTTCGGCCAGGGCCACGTACAGCAGTTCGTCCTTGTGGGGCACGATCAGGTCGCTGTCCAGCACATAGCCCAGCTTGCGGCTTTCCAGTGCACTGGTGCCCACGCTGGCCATGGCGGCAGCCTTGAAGCCTTCGGTGAGGAAGGGCAGCAGGTCCTTGTTGGTGCTGCTGGCCGAGGCTTCGGCGGCGCGGCGGGCGATGTAGGTCAGGCCACCGGCCCCGGGCACCAGGCCCACGCCCACTTCCACCAGGCCCACGTAACTTTCCATGTGCACCACGCGGCGGGCGCTGTGCACCGCCAGTTCGCAGCCACCGCCCAGGGCCAGGCCGCGCACCGCGGCCACCACGGGCACGGCGGCGTAGCGGATCTTGAGCATGACCTGTTGCAGCGCGTGCTCGGCCTCGTTGATGGCGGCGGCACCGCCCATCATGAAGCCGGGCAGCATGGCCTGCAGGTCGGCCCCGGCGCTGAAGGGTTCGTCGCCCGACCAGATCACCATGCCCTGGTAGCCGGCCTCGGCCAGGTCCACGCCCTGGGCCAGGCCCTCGGCCACGTCGGGGCTGATGGCGTGCATCTTGGTCTTGATGCTGGCGATCAGCACCTCGTCGTCCAAGGTCCACAGGCGGATGGCGTCGTCCTCGTGCAGGGTTTTGCCGGCGGTGCGGAAGTCGGGACCTGACTCGCCCAGCAACAACTCGGGGAAGTGCTGGCGGCTGTACACCGGCAGCGTGCGGCGGCCTTCAAACTGGCCGGAGGTGGGGTTCCACGAGCCTTGGGCGGTGTGCACGCCCCCGGCACCCCCGTTTGATGTCGCCACGGGCCCCTCGAACACCCAGGCCGGCAGCGGCGTGTTGCACAGCGCCTTGCCGGCATCAATGTCTTCCTGGACCATCTTGGCCACTTCGAGCCAACCGGCTTCCTGCCACAGTTCGAAGGGGCCTTGCTTCAGGCCAAAGCCCCAGCGCATGGCCTGGTCCACGTCGCGGGCGGTGTGGGCGATGGTGCCCAGGTGCACGGCGGCGTAGTGGAAGCCGTTACGCAGCACAGCCCACACAAACTGGCCTTGCGGGCCTTCGCTGTTGCGCAGCAGGCGCAGGCGCTCGGCCGCGGGCTTTTTCAGCATGCGGGCGTACACCTCGTCGGCCTTGGCGCCCTTGGGGGCGGCGCAGGGCACGTAGTCGCCTTCGGCCAGGTCGAAGCGGTGGATGTCGCGGCCCACCTTCTTGAAGAAGCCGGCCTTGGTCTTCTGACCCAGGTTCCCCAGCTCCAGCAGCTTTTGCAGCACGGCGGGCGTGTCGAAGCTGCCGTAGAACGGGTCGGTGTCGGCGTTCAGCGTGGTTTGCAGCGTCTTGATGACGTGGGCCATGGTGTCCAGGCCCACCACGTCGGCGGTGCGGAAGGTGCCGCTGGAAGCGCGGCCCAGCTTCTTGCCGGTGAGGTCGTCCACCACGTCGTAGGTCAGGCCGTAGCGTTCCACCTCTTTCATGGTGGCCAGCATGCCGGCAATGCCCACGCGGTTGGCGACGAAGTTGGGCGTGTCCTTGGCACGCACCACGCCCTTGCCCAGGCCGGTGGTGACAAAGGCTTCGAGCTGGTCCAGCACACCCGCGTCGGTGGTGGGCGTGGCGATCAGCTCCACCAGGAACATGTAACGCGGCGGGTTGAAGAAGTGGATGCCGCAGAAGCGGGGCTTCAGCTCGGCGGGCAGCGCCTCGGACAGCGCAGTGATGGACAGGCCCGAGGTGTTGGAAGCCACGATGGTGCCGGGGGCGATGTGGGGCGCGATCTTCTGGTACAGGTCGTGCTTCCAGTCCATGCGCTCGGCAATGGCCTCGATGATGAGGTCGCAACCGGCCAGCAGGTCCAGGTGGTCTTCGTAGTTGGCGGCCTGGATCAGGCCCGCGTCATCGGCCACACCCAGGGGCGAGGGCTTGAGCTTTTTCAGGTTGTCGATGGCCCGGGTGACGATGCCGTTTTTCGGGCCTTCCTTGGCGGGCAGGTCGAACAGCACCACCGGCACCTTGACGTTGACGAGGTGGGCGGCAATCTGCGCCCCCATCACGCCTGCGCCGAGCACGGCGACTTTTTTCACATTGAAACGCGACATGTTGTTCCTTCAATGCCCCGCATCCGCGGATGGGGGCGGACAGTTCGAATCAGGGCTGGGCCGACACCCGCACCCAGGTCTGGGTGCGACCGATGAAGGCGATGGAGCCGCGCACCTCCAGCTTGGCGCCGCCTTCGATGGGGGTCAGGCGCAGGCTGTAGTTGCGGCCGCTTTCGGGGTCGAGGATCTTGCCGTCTTCCCACACATCCTTGCCCTCGACCTTCTTGGCCCCACGGATGATCTCCAGGCCCAGCATGGGTTTGTCCTTGCGGTCGTCACTGCACTCGGTGCAACGGGCGGCCTGGTCAGCCCCTTTGCGCAGCAGCTTGTCCACACGGCCACTCAAGACCCCGCCGTTGTCGGTGATGACGATTTCGCTCTTGACCTCGTGGGTCTTGTCGTCGATCGAGTGCCAGCGCCCCACCGGCGTCATCTGCGCCTGGGCACTCCAGGCGGACAACACAAAAATCATAGCAACAGCACCTTTTATAGAAAGCGCCAGATCCATTTTTTTCATGTGATTTGTCTCCTGAATGGCGGTGGGCGGGGCGTGGCGACGGGGGGCGATCAGGCCAGGGCCAGGTCGGTGTCCATCAACACCTTGCTGCCCGCACGGGCGGTCAGCATCAGCGTGGCGGTCTCGGGGTACAGCTTGGCAAAGTAGAAGCGTGCCGTCTGCAGCTTGGCGGGGTAGAACGGGTCCGTGCTGCCCGCGGCCATGGCCTTGAGGGCCACGCTGGCCATGCGGGCAAAGAAGTAACCGAACACCATGTGGCCGACCACGCGCAGGTAGTCCACGGCGGCGGAGCCGACCTCGTCGGGGTTCTGGAAGCCCTTGAAGCCGATTTCGGTGGTGAACTTGGTGACCTTGTCGCCCATCATCGCCAGCGGGTTGATGAACTCGGCCATCTTCTCGTTGACGCCCTCTTCTTCCACCAGTGCAGCCACCAGCTTGCCGAACTTCTTGAGCGTGGCGCCGTTGTTGCCCAGCACCTTGCGGCCCAGCAGGTCCAGGCTCTGGATGGTGTTGGTGCCTTCATAGATCATGTTGATGCGGGCGTCGCGCACAAACTGCTCCATGCCCCATTCCTTGATGTAGCCGTGGCCGCCGAACACCTGCTGGCACATCACCGTGGCGGTGAAACCGTTGTCGGTCAGGAAGGCTTTGACGATGGGGGTCAGCAGCGCCAGCATTTCGGCGCTGTCCTTGCGCACCTTCTCGTCGGGGTGGTGCAGTTCCTTGTCCAGCAGCATGGCGCAGAACAGGTTGAGTGCACGGCCGCCTTCGGCATAGGCCTTGGCGGTCAGCAGCATCTTGCGCACGTCGGGGTGGACGATGATGGGGTCGGCCGGTTTGTCGGTGGCCTTGGGGCCGGTCAGGGCACGCATTTGCAGGCGGTCCTTGGCGTAGGCCAGGGCGTTCTGGTAGGCCACTTCGGTCAGGCCCAGGCTCTGGTTGCCCACGCCCAGGCGGGCGGCGTTCATCATCACGAACATGGCTTGCAGGCCCTTGTTGGGCTGGCCCACCAGGGTGCCCACGGCGTCTTCCAGCACCATCTGGCAGGTGGCGTTGGCGTGGATGCCCATCTTGTGCTCCAGTCCGGCGCAGAAGATGCCATTGCGGCTGCCCACCGAGCCATCGGCGTTCACGTTGTACTTGGGCACGGCAAACAGGCTGATGCCCTTGCTGCCCGCGGGCGCATCGGGCAGGCGGGCCAGCACCAGGTGGACGATGTTGGGTGCCAGGTCATGTTCACCCGCGCTGATGAAGATCTTGGCACCGGTGATCTTGTAGGTGCCGTCGGGCTGGGGCTCGGCCTTGGTGCGCAGCAGGCCCAGGTCGGTGCCGCAGTGGGGCTCGGTCAGGCACATGGTGCCGGTCCATTCGCCGCTGACCAGCTTGGGCAGGTAGGTGGCCTTCTGTTCGGGCGTGCCGTGGGCGGCCAGGCATTCGTAGGCGCCGTGGCTCAGGCCGGGGTACATGGTCCAGGCCTGGTTGGCGCTGTTCATCATTTCGTAGAAGCACTGGTTCACCGTGAAGGGCAGGCCCTGGCCGCCAAACTCGGGCTCGCAGCTCAGCGCGGCCCAGCCGCCGTCCACGTACTGCTGGTAGGCCTGCTTGAAGCCCTTGGGCGGCGTCACCTCGTGGGTGGTCTTGTCCAGCGTGCAACCTTCTTCGTCCCCGCTGATGTTGAGCGGGAAGATCACCTCGGCTGCGAACTTGCCACCCTCTTCCAGCACGGCGTTGATGGTGTCGGTGTCCACCTCGGCATGGCGCGGCATGGCCTGGTAGTCGTCGGTGACCTTCAGCACTTCGTGCATCACAAACTGCATGTCACGCAGGGGGGGGTTGTAAACGGGCATGGCGGTCTCCTGTGGACAAAAAACGGCTGAAAAAAACAGAAATCAGCCCACCAACGGGTGGGGGCTGGACAAGGGAACGGGATCCGAAGGGGCCTGGGCCGTGGCGTGTTCAGCCACGATGCGTTCGAAGCCAGCCAGGGCACGGCCCACACCTTCGGGGGATTGGAGGAAGCGGGCCTCGTAATGCAGGGCCAGGATGAGGCCGTGGATTTCGAAGGTCATCTGCTGTTCGTCGGTGTCGGGCTTGAGGTGGCCTTCCTTCTTGGCCAACACCACGGCGCGCTGCATGGCCGCCAGCCAGGTCTTGACCGAGCTGGCCAGCGCATCGCGCACCGGGCCAGGGCGGTCGTCGAACTCCACCGCACCACTGATGTAAATGCAGCCCGAGTCGATTTCGATGCTGGTGCGCTTCATCCAGTTGGCAAACAGGGCCCGCAAGCGGGGCAGGCCGCGCTGTCCGGCCACCGCAGGGAAGAACACCTCTTCTTCGAACCGGTGGTGATACTCTCGGACCACGGAAATCTGCAGCTCCTCGCGTGAGCCGAAGTGGGCAAACACGCCCGACTTGCTCATCTGCATGACCTCGGCCACGGCACCGATGCTCAGACCCTCCAACCCCACGTGGGTGGCCAAGCCCAAGGCGGCCTCCACAATGGCCGCGCGGGTCTGCTGCCCTTTGGCCAAGGACTTGGTCGAAACACGGCGCCCCCCGCGGGTGGCGGTGGTGGTGCGGTCTGTGTCGGATGCGGTGGCGTCGGGCATGGAAAACGGAGGGGGCACAAGAAAAACAAAACGAACGGTCGTGCTATTTTGCAGGCAAACATGTCCGTCTGGTGAACCCCCGTGCCGATTGGCTTAGAGGATTACCCCTAATGAGCGTCGAAACAGACTTTGGCGCTCAACCCTTGCCCGCCGGGTGCCCCCTCCAACCGCAAGGTGGCGGCATGGGCTCGGGCGATTTCATCGGCAATGGCCAACCCCAGGCCACTGCCTTCGGCCTGGGTGCCGGGCACGCGGTAGAAGCGTTCGCGCACGCGGGTGCGCTCGGCCTCGGGGATGCCGGGGCCGTTGTCCACCACCTCCAGCCACGCCTGCCCGCCCACCATGCCGCAGCGCAGGGTGACACAGCCCCCCGCCGGGGTGTAGCGCAGGGCGTTGTCCACCAGGTTCATGAGCAGCTCGCGCAGCAGCCATTCATGCCCGTCCACCTGCGCAGGCTGGGCATCCATCCCCAGGTCGATCTGGTGCGACAGCGCCTCGTCCAGCAGGCTGGACAGCACCGCTTCGCACAGGCGCTGCAAATCCACACGCTGCATGGGCTGGGTGGCCAGGGTGGAGGCGTCGGCCCGGGACAAGGCCAGCAGCTGGTTGGCCAGTTGCGAGGTGCGGCGGCAGGCCGCACGCAGGCGCAGCACCTGCTCCACCGGCAGTTGCAGCCAGGGGTCGGCACCGCGGGAGCCTGCGGCCATGCCCCAGGCTTCCACCTGGGCCTGCAAACCGGCAATGGGGGTGCGCAGCTGGTGCGCGGCATCGGCCACAAAGCGGCGCTGGGCCTCGGCCTGGGCGTTCACCATTTCAAACAGGCGGTTGAGGGAGCCCACCAGGGGCTTCACCTCGCTGGGAATGGCCTCTGCGGCCAAGGGACTCAGGTCGCGGGGCGAGCGGTGTTCCACCGCGGTTTTCAGCTCCACCAGCGGGCGCAGCGCCCGCTGCACCGCCCAGCGCACCCACCAGGCGGCCACCACCATCAGCACGGCGTTGGGCAGCAGCACGCGGCTGAGCACGGTCTTGAACCACTGTTGCCGGGCATCCGACCCGTCGGCCAGCTGCACGATGACCTCGCCCACCGCCGTGTGCACGCGCTGGGCAATCACACGGTAAGTCACGCCGCCTTCGGTCACGCTGACGAATTCAGGCTCCAGGGTGTTGGGGATCATGGCGGGCAGCCAGGCGTCGCCCAGGATCAGTTCGCCATTGGGGGCGACGATGCTGTAGCCGGTGCTCCCATCGCGGGCGTTGAGGAACTCGTCCACCGGCGGTGCCATCAGCAGCACAGGCCGCAAGGGTTTGAGTGCGGCTTCTTCCGGGGCCGTGGCAGGGTCGGGGGCTTCCGCCGACAGGATGGAGTCGGCCAGCATGGGGGCCAGCTTCATCAGCAGCTTGTCCTGCTGCACCGCCGCGGTCCCGGCGGCCTGGTAGTGCAGCCAGGTGCCCACCACCAGCACCAGACCAAAGGGGAACAGCAGCAACAGCAGCAGGCGGCGCTGCAAATCCCCCATCAAGGGGTGGCGGCGCTCAGGTTCCGCCATCGACGGCGGGCCCGGAGGCCTCTGCGCCGGAACTCAGCTCCAGCCGGTAGCCAAACCCTCGGATGGAGCGCAGCACCACCCCGGCCGGGTCCAGCTTGGCCCGCAGGCGGGACACGTAGACCTCGATGGCGTTGGGGGTGATTTCCTTGTCCCACCCGGTGAGGGCCTGCAGCAGCTTGTCCTTGGCGGCGGGTTTGGGGGCCTGAAGCAACAGGTATTCCAGCACCGTCCACTCCCGCGGGCCCAGGTCCAGCAGCACACCACCCACCCGGGTCTGGCGCAGAGCAGTGTCCATCTCCAGCGGGCCAAAGCTGAGCACCGCCGATGTGGCAGCTTGCGAGCGCCGCAGCAAGGCACGCAAGCGGGCCAGCAGTTCGGGCAGTTCGAAGGGTTTGACCATGTAGTCGTCCGCGCCCAGGTCCAGGCCCTGCACCCGGTCTTCCAGGGCGTCGCGGGCGGTGAGGATGAGCACGGGGAAGGTCTTGCCCTCGGCCCGCAGCGCGGCGGTGAGCGACAGGCCGTCCATCTGCGGCAAACCGATGTCGATGACGGCAATGTCAAACGCCTCGGCCTGGGCGGCCTCCAGCGCACGCTCGGCGCTGCCCACCCAATCGACCGCATAACCGGCGTCGCACAGCCCCAGCTTGATGCCGCTGGCCACCATCAGGTCGTCTTCCACCAGGAGCAGGCGCATGGGATTTAAGAAAAATTGGCCTCTGGCGCTTTATATAAAAGCGAAAGCAGCTATACAAAAAATAGCATTCATCAGCCCGGCAAACCCTGGCACCACGGGGAGGCAGCTCAGGCCGAGCGGATCATGGTGCCAAACGGCTGGTTGCCCAGCACCTCCAGCAGCAGGGCGTGGGGCACCCGCCCGTCGATGATGTGCACGGCGTTCACGCCGGCCTTGGCGGCGTCGAGCGCACCGGCAATCTTGGGGATCATGCCGCCGCTGATGGTGCCGTCGGCGCACAGTTCGTCGATGCGCTGGGGGGAGAGTTCGGTCAGCAGCTCGCCGGCCTTGTCCAGCACGCCGCGAATGTTGGTCAACATCAGCAGCTTTTCGGCCTGCAAGGTGGTGGCCAGGCGCGCGGCCACCACGTCGGCGTTGATGTTGTAGCTTTCGTTGTGCTCGCCAAACCCGATGGGGCTGACCACGGGGATGAACTGGTCGTCCTGCAGGGCCTTGACCACGCTGGGGTCGATGGCCACGATGTCGCCCACCTGCCCCACGTCGTGCTCCACCTCGGGTTGCTGCGGGTCGGTCAGGCGCAGTTTTTGCGCTCGAATCATGGCGCCATCGCGCCCGGTCAGGCCCACGGCCTTGCCGCCCGCGGCGTTGATCAGGCCCACGATGTCCTGCTGCACCTCACCGGCCAGCACCCACTCCACCACCTCCATGGTTTCGGCATCGGTCACGCGCATGCCCTGGATGAACTGGCCCTTCTTGCCCAGGCGTTGCAGCAGGGTTTCGATCTGCGGGCCGCCGCCGTGCACCACCACGGGGTTGATGCCCACCAGCTTGAGCAGCACCACGTCTTCGGCAAAGTCCTGCTGCAGGGCCGGGTCGGTCATGGCGTTGCCGCCGTATTTGATGACCATGGTGCGCCCGTGGTACTTGCGGATGTACGGCAGGGCCTGGGCCAGGATTTCGGCCTTTTCGCGGGGGGCAATGTGGGTGACGTCGGTCATGGTGGGGAGCCAGTTCTACAAGGGAAAGTCAGTGCCGACCGCGGCGAATCCAGCGCGGCACCTTGAAGCGCACAATCATCAGGTAGGCGGGCACGTAGGTGCACACGAACAGCACGCAAAACGCCAGCAGCACGGGGGTGTTGCGCCAGAACAGCAAGGCCGGGATCACCGTCAGCAGCGTGAAGCCCCACAGGTAGGGCGAGGTCCGGTTGTTGCGCATCAGCATGCGCCGGGCCTCATCGTCGTGGAACACCTCCCGCACGATGCGGCGGTAAATGAGCTGATGGAAGTGCAACGCATCCGCCACCCCCGGAGACACGCCGCGCACCATCTTGCGGTAGATGGAAAACACCGTCTCCCACACCGGATAGATCAGCAGCAGCATGGGAAACCACGGTGACACCTCGGGGTGCCGCTGCACCAGGGTGATGCTGGCAATGGCCGTGACGCCGCCCCACAGGTACGCGCCGCCATCCCCGGCAAAAAACAGCCCACGGGGGTAGTTCCACACCAGAAACCCGGCCGTGGCCCCCACCAGGCACATCAACATGGCCGCCAGCTGCCGGTCTCCCACCTGGAGCGACACATGCGCCAGCGCCAAACACACCAGCACGGCCACAAACCCCGCCAAGCCGTTGTAGCCGTCGATGATGTTGAAGGCGTGGGGCAAACCGGCGATGGCCAGCAGGGCCAGCAAAGCCCCGCCCATGGGAACCATGGTCCACCAACCGTCCAGCGCAGGGATGCCCAAACGGTCAACGGACAACCCCAGCCAGGCAACCGCAACCGTCGCCCCCAAAAAACTCAGCACCATTCGATGCCGGGCAGACAGTCGCTGCGTAAAGTCTTCAACCAAACCTCCCGCAACCGTGGGAATGAGCGCCAAAGCCCAAGAAAACAGCATCTCAAACTTGAGATTGGCATTGATCTGCTGTGCCACGCCATCCACGGCCACACCGACAGACCATGCCGTCACCAAACCCACACCCAGGGCAATCCCGCCCACGCGAGGAACAGCCCCGGCATGAAACCGTTGGGGCATGTCGTGCCGATACAGCCGCGCGTGCCCCTTGGCGGACCGAACGATCCAGACCCCGGACAAAAACGCCCCAACAAAGGCAATGACCGTCAAAAAAACCATGCGCGCCTTGAAATAGTCCTCAATTATCAGTGGGACTGTTCACCAGCCGCCCTATGCTCTCCACGCATCAGCCCCGAAAAACTTCGGTACAAGACATCAGAGCCAAACGGGTGATTGTCCGGATCCAAGGAAAACATGTTCATTTGATCCCAAACACGCCCGCCGCTCCAACGCACCTCCATGAAGAACGATGCAAACCGGGCTCCCGCGCGTTGATGGGCGGTCAAGGCAGCGTCAAGTTCTGTCTCGCTCAATGGCTTCAACGGATGGAATTCGGTGATGCCATAAGGGCGAACCTGCAGATTCCATGTCGGCCATCGCCTGGTTTCTGCATCGTTCTGAGCCTCCCGCCAATCCAGCAGACGCTGACCATAAATGGGGTCTCCATACAAGCTGATGCCCAAGGCCATGCCAGAACGCCGAGACAACGAGTCGCCAACCGCAAACCTCGACTCATCCCAACTCGGATTGGTGAACGGGACGATCTGGTGCGTGAACACCGCCTCACGCGGCACGCAACTGTCTTGAATCGGCTTGGCCATGTACGCCAAATAGCGGGTCACCTGTTCAGCCCTGAACGCATGCCAAATGGGCACCAGTGGGTTGAAGTAGACCGACATTTGGTCCCTTGGCATGTCCACGGAAAACCGGGTGGAGTCCGCAGGTTCCAGCCAATCGGGCAAGGCTTGCATGGGCATGGTTTGCGGACTGGCCTGAGATCGATCCAGTATTCCCACATGCCGCGCACCCAAATGCTCCAGCCGTCCATCGGTGCGTTCCAAGGCCACATCCACCCGGTACAACCCCGTTGGCAACGCCCTGAAATCGATGTCGTGACGCCAACCCACATCGGCCATCCCTAACGCAGGCAGCGCTTGCAGCACATCCTGACGCCCTTGATTGACCGGCACACGCGCAATCTGGCGACCATTCAAGTACACGCGAATCCAATTCAACCGACCAGAAGCCATGGACGGCACGTGCACCCATCCAGACACGGGCAAGACCCCTGCAGCAAACGCATCAATGTGATCCTGGTAACGGGTCAAGCGATCCCGCCGAATGTCCAGCGCAGGCGGATGAACCTCATCGAAAGACCCATAGTCAGCAGCCACCACCTCGTTGAGCTTGGCGACAGAGCCAAACCGTTGGCGCAAGTACTGCCGAAAGTCCGCCTGGGACGTGGCGCTGTAGTCCGAGACCTGATAGGGAACATCCCAACCCATCCCCGTTTCGAAACCGGGAAACAGCTGATGGGTTTCACCCAACACCGTCACACCAACCAGCCGTTGGCGCACCTCGTACGGCAAGGCACACACACCTTTCAACACGGCAGAAATGGCCTCCTGCCGTCGACGCGTCAGGGAATTGTCACGGCGAGCCACTGTCCACGGATAGATCTTGATGTCGTAGTACTTGTCGATGGGCAAAACGCCTGCGGGGGTTTGAGCCAGATTGGAAGGGTCTGACGCCAACTCCTTCTCCAAATCCCCCTCCACCTCGAAATGGGTGGAAAACAAGTACATCAGAACAGGTCGGTCCAGTGACTGAATCGTGTTGACCACGCGCTGCACCGCCTGCTGACGAACGACCCACCCCCTTTTTTCGTCTCGCTCAAAAAGACGAAGCAGGGGGACATTCAGCGTGTAACCGAGTTGGTACCGCCCATCTGGACTGATGGCTGGCCCCAACTCGTTCAAACTCGCCTCGACCAGCCGATGCGCCGAGTCCCGAACGCCCCCACAGGGGCCAATGCTCTCATCCGACGACTTTGCCAACAGGCAATCGCCCAACGTGCTGATCATGGGAAGCAGCAACATCGGTCGTGACCCAAGCCCCCTGACTGAGATGCCCCCCAACACCAAGAGACACCCCAGCAGCAACGCGGCTAACGCGACCATCAACTTCCTGTAAACCATCCTGCCCTTCCCTCTGATGAATGCTCACTCCACGGCTCGCACCTGGAGACCAGGTGCCAGTTTAGCGACCCAGAGTCTTCCCCATGCCTGGGCATAATCGTCGCATGCAAGGCCATGCTCAACCCCACGTCTACCAAAGGTCCGTCTCGTCCATTGAGCGCAGTTCTCTGAGTGTTCTTGCCCATCACATTGTTCCGGACTCTGTCGTCCTTGACCTGGGCTGCGGCACAGGTGCGCTGGGACACTGGTGCAGCCAAAACGCCCCCGTGGTTTTCGATGGCGTCACGCACAACGCCACCGAAGCAGCATTGGCCCGGCCCAGCTATCGACGCGTGGAAGTGGGTGACCTGGAAGTGATGAACTTGGCAGCCACTTTTTCAGAGGCTGCTTACGATGCCATCGTGTGTGCCGATGTGCTGGAACACCTCCGTGCGCCCCAACTGCTTTTGGCGCAGTGTCGATCGCTGCTCAATGCGGGCGGAAAACTCCTGATTTCCATTCCCAATGCGGGGTATTGCGGGCTGTTGGCCGAGCTGATGCAAGGCCAATTCCAGTACCGAGATGAGGGCTTGCTGGATCGGACACACCTGCGATTCTTCACTCGCCACAGCGTGATCGATTTTCTGTCTGACCACGGATGGCGCATCACGCACATGGAGGCCATTGAACGCCCGCTCACAGAATCCGAATTCAAGATTCCGTTTGATCACACCCCTCCCGCAGTCACCCGGCACTTGCTGGGCATGCCTGATGCCGTCAGTTACCAGTTTGTCATCGCATGCGAGCCAGCAACCACTGCCCCGCATGCGGACAATGCGCAGTACCGGGCGTCAACAGGTACAGCACACATTCCATTCAACGCAGAGTTGTATCTGTCCGACACCCCAGAATTCAGCGAGCAATACAAACTCAGAGCCACTGGCACCATTGGTTTGCAACGCCAAACCTTGAGGTTCGAATGGGATCGCGGGTGGCCCATCACGGTTCAGCACATTCGCTTGGACCCAGCTGATCGTCCTGGATTCTTGCACCTGTTTGCGGCACGGCTGCTCACCGACACGGCAACTCCGGTCTGGGAGTGGACCGCAGGCACGCCTTCGCCAGAGGCTCTGGACCTTGGACACGTGCCCCACCATCAGATTCTGTGGACATTACCCGGTGTAGCCACCCCCACGCCACTTCTGCTGCTCCTTGACGAAGACCCCTGGTTTGTCATCCCCATTCCAGCCGAAATCAGCGCCACCACATTCCGTCAAAAGGGGGCGTTTGAAATCGATGTAGGCTGGCCCATGTCTGCAGACCACCTGGCAGCGGCCCAGACCGTTCTGGCACTGCGCCAACAGCTCTCGGAAGCTCTGCATCAATCTGCTGCTTCGCATGAAACACAGCAACAACAAGTCGAACAGTTGCAAAAAGCCGTTCATCAGGCGGCGAATGTTGAACATGTTCAGAAGCTTCAACTACAGCAACTGCAAGAAACATTGAAGGCCATCACCCAAGACAGAGAGCGGCTGAAACAGGATCACCTCAGACTTCAAGTGCAGCAAACAGAAACACGACAGCAATTCAATGAACTGGCCAACCATTTGAGGTGGATCGAAAACTCCACCGTGTTTCGAGCCACACGACCTTTGGTCCACCTCAAAATGAGCTTGCAACGACTCATGGAAGCACCGGCTGCCCCCGCTCAATCTGCACAAGCAACCCCCATTCAGCCTCCACAAGGTTTGGTGGACGTGATCGTCCCGGTCTACAAAGGCTTGGAAGACACACGTCGGTGCATTCTGTCCACGCTGGCAAGCCCATGCAAAACCCCATTTCGCCTCATCGTCATCAACGATGCCAGCCCTGAACCCGAGGTTTCCGAATGGCTGCGAGACATTGCCGCCACCGACAACCGCATCACGCTGCTGGAAAACCCCCACAACCTTGGCTTTGTGGAAACCGTCAACCGCGGCATGACCCAAAGCGCTGAGCATGACGTGGTTCTGCTCAACAGCGACACCGAGGTTGCCAACGACTGGCTGGACCGATTGAGGCGCTGTGCCCACGGCGACCGGCGAATCGGAACGGTCACCCCGTTTTCAAACAACGCCACCATTTGCAGCTACCCCCGCTTTTGCACAGCCAATGCGCTGGTCAACGACCAAACCACCGCATCACTCGATGCGCTGTGTGCCGACACACTTCCCGGACAAGCTGTCGACGTTCCAACGGGAGTTGGGTTCTGCATGTACATCCGCCGCGACTGTTTGACAGACGTAGGCCTGTTTGACGTGCAGAACTTCGGCAAAGGTTACGGAGAGGAAAACGACTTTTGTCGGCGAGCAGCAGCCCGCGGTTGGCGCAACATGCATGCACTGGACACCTTTGTGCTCCATGCGGGCGGCGTCAGCTTTGGTGACAGCAAGAGCGCCCGAGAGCTGGCCGCCATGGAAACCCTTCGTCGTCTGTACCCAGACTATGAAACGGAAGTCATGCGGTACATCCAGCTCAACCCCGCACAACCCCACCGCCATCTGTTGGATTTGGCGCGACTGAAAACCAGCCCACGCCCCAAGGTTCTCGCCATTTGCCACAACCGGGGGGGCGGCACCTTGCGCCACGTCCGCGAGCTGGCGGGCACATTGCAGCAAGATGCCCATTTCCTGTTGCTTCTACCCACCCCCGGTCGCAAAGTGTCCCTGCAATTTGCCGATGCCACCGAAGGGCTCCACCTAGAGTTCTCGTTGGAAAGCGAGTGGGAAGATTTGGTGGACCTGCTGCAAACACTGGACATCGTCTTGGTGCATGTTCATCACCTGTTGGGGCACGATCCATTGATCCAGACCCTTCCCCAGCGCCTGGGTGTGCCGTGCGATTTCACGGTTCATGACCATTACAGCCGTTGCCCCCAGATTTCACTCACCGACCACACGCAGCAATATTGCGGTGAACAAGGACGTGAGCAATGCAATCGATGCCTGAAGCACTCGCCAGCCCCGGGCAATGTCACCATTGACACTTGGCGGGACCACCAACAAGCCTTTCTCAGAAACTGCCGCCACATCCTCGCGCCCAGCCTGGACACGGCACAGCGCATGCGTGCATGGCTTCCGCATTCAGACATTCGGATTGCCCCCCATACTGATCTGAAGGACATTTCGGCGCTACCGCAACCCACCGCGCAACCGCTTTCAGCAAGCCAACCCTTGCGGGTGGTGGTGATTGGAGCTCTCAGCATCATCAAAGGCGCAGACCTGCTGGATCAAGTCGCCCAGCTGGCCGCGAAATCCCAGGCCCCCATTGATTTTCACTTGGTGGGCTATGCCTATCGCAATCTCAAAACCAGGCCAGGCTCCCACCTGACCGTCCACGGGGAATACCAAGACCGTGACTTGCCAGCCCTGCTGAACTGGCTTCAGCCTCACGTGGTGTGGTTCCCCGCTGTGTGGCCCGAAACCTACAGCTACACCTTGAGTGCCTGCCTGCAAGGAGGCTGGCCCGTTGTGGCCCCCAACCTGGGGGCCTTTCCCGAACGACTGCAAGGGCGCGCCTGGAGTTGGGTCCTGTCCTGGAACCTCACCCCGGAGCAAGTGCTGAAACAACTGCTCGAACTTCGACAAGCGAATTTCCTGACCACCATCCCACCGAAGGTGTTGGAGGCCTCCGTCTCGCTGGCCCCCACATTCCTGGATTGGGACTATCACAAAGACTACATTCCCACGGGACTCGCGCGGAATGACCATCACCCGCTTCCTTCGGTGGCATGGCTGTCCTCCCATCGCCCGAACCGAACCGAAGGAAGTCTTCAAACCTTGCACACCGGACTGCGGCAACAAGCTTTGCGGGGCTTGGTGCGCCTGCGCTCTGCGCCAAGTTTGCGCTTCTTGACACAAACCATTCCCCTGCGCTGGCAAACCCGGGTCAAGAGTTGGCTGTTGCGCTGAGAAATGCCACTGAACCGCCCCGGGTTTTGAGGAGGCTCCAACTCTTGAGAAGATGGAGCCATGAACAAGTCACCGAAGTTCTCCCCAGAAGTCCGCGAGCGCGCTGTGCGCATGGTGCAGGAGCACCGAGCCGACTA